>NC_017506.1:2526806-2842657 GCF_000166295.1 Marinobacter adhaerens HP15 | reverse complement strand
TGGAACAGCTTGCCGATGTCCTCCAGAACCAGGCGTCCGATAACGACGACTCCCTTGAACTCCGGGAGATCGTGGCCCGGATGGTGGAGGAGTCCCGATCCTGGGATGACGACCTCCACGGCGAACTGGTCCGGAGTTTCGGCGAGTCGATTGGCGGGCGCTATGCCCAGGTGTTCAGTGGCGGGTTTCCTTCGGCCTACCGGGCGAGGTTTCCGGTGTCCGAGGCACTTGCCGATATTGGGCAGATCCAGTCCATTGCCGTCAGCACCGATGTGCCTATGCGGTTCTACCAACCCAGGGATCCCTCCGAAACCGGATTCCACTTCAAGCTCTACAGCGAAGGCCAGCCGGTTATCCTGTCAGATGTGATTCCGATTCTGGAGAACCTGGGTATGCGGGTTCTGGGCGAGCACCCCTACCGGGTTCGTCGACGGGATGGCGAAAATTTCGGCGTCAGTGATTTTACCGTCGAACTCCACGACCGGTGCCGGCAAGCCGACCTGAGTGCTGCAAGGCCGCTGATCCAGTCGGCGTTCCGGGAGATCTGGAACGGCTTTGCAGAAAACGACGATTTCAACCAGCTGATCATGCTCTGCGGCCTGAACTGGCGGGAAGTGGCGCTGATCCGAGCCTATGCCCGCTACGTGAAACAACTGCGATTCGGATTCAGCCAGCCGTTCATTGCAGAAACCCTGGCCCGGCATCCGGATATCACTTCGCGGCTTGTGGCGTTCTTTTTCAATCGGTTCGAGCCCGGGGTAAAAGGACGTAAGTCCAGGACAGAAAAGCTTGAGGCAGAGCTGCGGGATTCGCTGGAAGCGGTGGCGAGCCTCGATGACGACCGCATTCTGCGGCGTTTCTTCATGCTCATTCGGGCAACGCTGAGAACCAACTATTTCCAGGTCCGGGAGGATGGCGGGTTTCCGTCCTATCTGTCGCTCAAGCTGGACCCGTCGTCGATTCCTGACATACCGCGCCCAAGGCCAAAGTTCGAGATTTTTGTGTACTCGCCCCGAATTGAAGGCGTGCATCTGCGTGCCGGGCCAGTGGCGCGGGGTGGCCTTCGCTGGTCCGACCGGATTGAGGATTACCGTACGGAGATCCTTGGCCTGGTGAAGGCCCAGCAGGTCAAGAACTCGGTGATCGTGCCTGCAGGCGCCAAGGGTGGCTTCGTGGTGAAGCAGCCGCCCAGGGATGGCTCTCGGGAGGCCGTTCGCGAAGAAGGGGTTGCCTGCTATCAGACCTTCATAAGGGGGCTGCTGGATATCACTGATAACCTTGATGACGGCCAGGTAGTCCCTCCTGCCAATGTCGTTCGCTATGACAGCGATGACACCTATCTGGTGGTCGCCGCCGACAAGGGCACAGCCACGTTTTCCGATATCGCCAACGCACTGGCGGCAGAGTACAACTTCTGGCTGGGCGATGCCTTTGCCTCCGGGGGTAGTGAGGGCTACGACCACAAGAAAATGGGTATCACCGCCCGGGGCGCCTGGGAGTCGGTGAAACGGCACTTCCTGGAAAAAGGCACCGATACCCAGAGCGATGAGTTCACCGTGGTCGGTATCGGCGATATGGGTGGCGATGTGTTCGGCAACGGCATGCTGCTTTCGGACCAAATTCGACTTATCGGTGCATTCAATCACCAGCATATTTTTGTCGACCCGGATCCGGATGCTGCGGCCTCGTTTCGCGAGCGAGAGCGGCTTTTCAAACTGTCCGGTTCATCCTGGGCCGATTACGACACCCAGCTGATCAGCGACGGGGGCGGTGTTTTCTCCCGGTCCATGAAGTCTATTCCTGTGTCGTCGCAGATGCGCAAGGTGTTGGGCATCAAGGCACGCAGCCTGTCGCCTGCGGATCTGATCAGCGCTTTGTTGAAAGCGCCGGTAGACATGCTCTGGAACGGTGGTATCGGGACCTATGTGAAGGCGCCTTCGGAGTCCCATGAGGATGTGGGCGACAAGACCAACGATGCGCTTCGAATCGACAGTAACGAACTGCGATGCAAGGCATTGGGAGAAGGCGGGAACCTGGGTGTTACCCAGAAGGCCCGCATCGACTTCGCCCGTCGTGGCGGCTCCGTGAACAGTGATTTCATCGATAACGCCGGTGGCGTCGACTGCTCGGACCATGAGGTGAACATCAAGATTCTGCTGAATGACCTGGTGCACCGACAGCTGATGTCGCTTCCGGAGCGAAACCGGATGCTCAGGGCCATGACGTCTGAGGTGGCCGAGCTGGTGCTGCGCAACAATTACCGACAGGCGATGGCGCTGAGTCTTGCCCAGAACCCCGCAGTTGCCACCGCAGACCAGTACGAACGGCTGATGCGCAGGCTGGAGACAGAAGGCAAACTGGACCGCAGTCTCGAATTTCTTCCTTCGGATGAAGAATTGCAGGCTCGCCGGGAGCACGGCGGCGGCCTGACGCGCCCTGAACTGGCGGTACTGGTTTCCTACGCAAAAATTGAACTCAAGCAGGCCCTGGTCGCATCACCGATCGTCCATGACCCGCGATTCAATTCTGCGCTGCACTCGGCTTTCCCGGCCTCTCTGCTGGCCGCCTTCCCGGAAGCGGTGGGGGCCCATCCCCTGCGTGCAGAAATCTCGGCCACCCAGATTGCCAACGACATGGTAAATCGCATGGGGATCACCTGGTTTGACCGGATACGCAGCGCTACCGGGGCTGATGCTGGACGGATTGCCTCGGCCTACCTGATCTCCCTGCGAATACATGACGTAGACGCCCATTGGGAGAGTATGGAATTACTGGATGGAAAAATTGACGCCGGCGTTCAGGCAGACCTGTTCGCCGATGCCATTCGGTTGGTGACCCGAAGCACCAGCTGGCTCTTGCAGAACCGCCGGCAGGCGCTGGACCCGGTTTCCTGTATCGACCATTACCGGGCTCCCATGTCGGATGTGCTGGCCTCGAAAAGCCGACTTGAATCGGTGATTCCTGCAAGTCGCTGGTATGAACGCTATGCTGAATACTGTGAGCGGATGGTTCCGGAAGATCTTTCCGCCTGGTGCGCTTCCGCGGAAAGCCGCTACTGGTTGATGGACATGGTCGAGATCGCCCGTCAGCTGGACGAGAAGCTGGAGTCGGTGGCCTGGGTGTATTTCACCCTCGGTGAAAGCCTGAACCTGACCTGGTTGGACCGGCAAATGCGGGCCTTCCGGGCAAATGGCCACTGGCAAGTGTTGGCGACCATTCATTTCAGAGACGAGCTGGACCATCAGTTACGGAATCTCACGCTCAGCGTGTTTTCCGAGCCCGTTGATGGCGATGGAACGCCGGAGAAGCGGATTGAGGCGTGGCGGGGGAACAAGCGGATGTTACTCGCCCGCTGGGAGCGGATGCTGAACGACATGCAGGCCGCCAATGATGTGGATTGTGCCGTTTTCTCGGTGGCTCATGGAGTTCTCAGAGAGCTGGCACTGAAAGCCGCATAGCAGGACTACGACAGGCAAAGTGACCGAAAATCACGTTTTTTGGAGAAAATTATTAATTTTTTGTGATGTATTAAAGACGTAATGGCACGCTTGCCTTGAATTTATAGCGAAATAGTCTTTGTCGATCTCGGTAGAATGCCGGAGAGACAAACAACTAAGAGGGTACAACTATGAGACCGCAGCAATCACAGACGCCCGAGCTTGTCGATAGCCGGCAGGCGATTCGTGATTATTATCTCGCTGACGAGCACAAGGTTATCCACGAGATGATTGCCGGTGCCCAGTTGTCCCAGGCCGAGCGCGACGCCATTTCCGCTCGTGCGGCTGAACTGGTACGCAGCGTTCGCAAGAATGCCAAGTCCACCATCATGGAAAAATTCTTGGCGGAGTATGGCCTGACGACCAAGGAAGGCGTTGCCCTGATGTGTCTGGCCGAGGCGCTGTTGCGCGTGCCTGACAACACCACCATCCACGAGCTGATCGAAGACAAGATCACCTCCGGTGCCTGGGGCACCCACGTGGGCAAGGCGTCCTCTGGGCTGATCAACACCGCCACCGTTGCCCTGCTGATGACCAGCAACCTGCTCAAGGATTCCGAGCGCAACACCGTGGGTGAAACCCTGCGCAAGCTGCTCAAGCGCTTCGGCGAGCCGGTTATCCGTACGGTGGCCGGTCAGGCGATGAAAGAGATGGGGCGACAGTTCGTTCTGGGTCGCGATATCGATGAAGCCCAGGATGAGGCCAAGGAATACATGGCCAAGGGTTACACCTATTCCTACGACATGCTGGGCGAAGCTGCCCGCACCGATGATGACGCCAAGCGTTACTACGACTCCTATTCCAACGCCATTGACAGCATTGCCAAGGCGAGCAAGGGCGATGTCCGCAAGAACCCGGGCATCTCGGTCAAGCTCTCCGCCCTGCTGGCCCGTTACGAGTACGGCAACAAAGAGCGGGTCATGAACGAGTTGCTGCCCCGGGCCCGCGAACTGGTCAAAAAGGCCGCGGCTGCGAATATGGGCTTCAATATCGATGCCGAGGAGCAGGATCGTCTGGATCTGTCTCTGGATGTGATTGAGGAGCTGGTGGCGGATCCCGAGCTTGCAGGCTGGGACGGCTTTGGCGTGGTTGTTCAGGCCTATGGCAAGCGCTCCTCTTTCGTACTCGACTGGCTCTACGGGCTGGCCGAGAAGTACGACCGCAAGTTCATGGTGCGTCTGGTGAAAGGTGCCTACTGGGATGCTGAAATCAAGCGTGCCCAGGTTATGGGTCTGAACGGGTTCCCCGTGTTTACCCGCAAGGCCTGCAGTGACGTCTCGTTCCTGTCCTGCGCCACCAAGCTGTTGAACATGACGAACCGGATTTACCCACAGTTCGCCACCCACAACGCGCATTCGGTATCTGCCATTCTCGAAATGGCCAAGACCAAGGGTGTGGACAACTACGAATTCCAGCGCCTCCACGGCATGGGCGAGTCCCTGCACAATGAGGTTCTGAAGGTCAGTGGCGTGCCCTGTCGCATTTATGCGCCGGTTGGCCCGCACAAGGATCTTCTGGCGTACCTGGTGCGTCGTTTGTTGGAGAACGGTGCCAACAGCTCCTTCGTGAACCAGATTGTGGACAAGCGCATCACACCGGAAGAGATCGCCAAGGACCCGATTGTAAGTGTTGAGGAGATGGGCAATAACATTTCCAGCAAGGCGATCGTGCACCCGTTCAAGCTGTTTGGCGATCAGCGTCGCAACTCCAAAGGCTGGGATATTACCGATCCGGTCACGGTTAACGAGATCGAGAAAGGTCGCGGAGCCTACAAAGACTATCGCTGGAAAGGTGGTCCGCTGATTGCGGGCGAGGTGGCCGGTACCGAAATCCAGGTGGTACGTAACCCGGCCGATCCGGACGATCTGGTTGGCCACGTCACCCAGGCCTCCGATGCTGATGTAGACACCGCGATTACCTCAGCGGCGGCCGCGTTCGAGAGTTGGTCGGCCAAATCGGCTGAAGAGCGTGCTGCCTGCGTTCGCAAGGTGGGCGACCTGTACGAGGAGAACTACGCCGAGTTGTTCGCGCTCACTACCCGTGAAGCAGGCAAATCCCTGCTGGATGCGGTTGCTGAGATCCGTGAAGCGGTCGATTTCTCACAGTACTACGCCAACGAGGCCATCCGCTATAAAGACAGCGGCGATGCCCGCGGCGTGATGTGTTGTATTTCGCCCTGGAACTTCCCGCTGGCGATCTTCACCGGGCAGATTCTGGCCAACCTCGCGGCAGGTAACACTGTGGTGGCGAAGCCGGCTGAGCAGACATCCCTGCTGGCTATTCGCGCCGTGGAACTGATGCATCAGGCGGGTATCCCGAAGGATGCCATCCAGTTGGTGCCGGGTACCGGCGCAACCGTGGGTGCAGCCCTGACCTCCGATTCGCGGGTGAGCGGCGTGTGCTTTACCGGTTCTACCGCTACTGCCCAGCGCATTAACAAGGTCATGACCGAGAACATGGCGCCGGACGCGCCGCTGGTGGCAGAGACCGGCGGCCTGAACGCGATGATCGTGGACTCCACGGCATTGCCGGAGCAGGTTGTCCGTGACGTGCTGGCGTCTTCGTTCCAGAGTGCCGGTCAGCGGTGTTCCGCCCTGCGTATGCTCTATGTGCAGAGAGACATTGCCGATGGCCTTCTGGAAATGCTCTACGGTGCAATGGAAGAGCTCGGCATCGGCGATCCCTGGCTGCTGTCCACGGATGTGGGCCCGGTGATCGACGAGAACGCCCGCAAGAAGATCGTGGATCACTGCGAGAAGTTCGAGCGCAACGGCAAGTTGCTGAAGAAAATGAAAGTCCCCGAGAAAGGCCTGTTCGTTTCGCCGGCAGTTCTCAGCGTCAGTGGTATTGAGGAGCTGGAAGAAGAAATCTTCGGGCCAGTCCTGCACGTGGCCACGTTCGAGGCGAAGAACATCGACAAGGTGGTGGACGACATCAACGCCAAGGGCTATGGCCTGACGTTTGGCATCCACAGCCGTGTGGATCGCCGCGTCGAGCGCATTACCAGCCGGATCAAGGTGGGTAACACCTATGTGAACCGCAACCAGATCGGTGCCATCGTGGGCTCCCAGCCATTCGGCGGTGAAGGCCTGTCTGGCACCGGTCCAAAGGCCGGTGGTCCGCAGTACGTCCGTCGTTTCCTGAAAGGTGAAACGGTCGAGCGCGAGGCGGATTCGAACGCCAGGAAGGTGGATGCCAAGCAGTTGCAGAAGCTCATCGGGCAGCTGGACAAACTGAAGGCGTCCAGGCCTGAAGCTCGTATGGACGCAATCCGGCCCATCTTTGGCAATGTTCCGGAGCCACTGGACGCTCACGTGGAAGCGCTACCCGGGCCAACGGGTGAGACCAACCGCCTGTCCAACCATGCCCGTGGCGTGGTGCTGTGTCTGGGACCGGACAAGGAAACTGCTCTGGAGCAGGCGGGTACCGCGTTGTCACAGGGCAACAAGGTGGTGGTGATTGCACCGGGCACCCAGGATGTGGTCGATCAAGCGAACAAGGCCGGGCTGCCGATTGTTGGCGCCCAGGGTCTGTTGGAGCCGGAAGCACTGGCAACCATCGATGGCTTCGAGGCGGTAGTCAGCTGTGGCGATCAGCCCCTGCTGAAAGCCTATCGCGAGGCACTGGCCAAGCGTGATGGTGCGTTGCTACCGCTGATCACTGAGCACACGCTGGATCAGCGATTTGTGATCGAACGCCACCTGTGTGTCGACACAACGGCCGCGGGCGGTAACGCCAGTCTGATTGCCGCCTCGGAATAAGCGGCGACAATCGGTGCAAAACGCGCCCGGCGTCAGGTCTACCTGACGCCGGGCGCGCCTGTTTTCAGTCTCTGGTTAAACAGCATTCGGCGGCCTTCGGCCTCGGCAACGTCCGAGAGGAAGAAGCTCACCGATGATCCCGGCCCACGCTGGGCCAGAAGACCCGCATCCAGGGCGCTCAGGCAGCCGATTTTCGGGTAGCCGCCGATGGTTTGCCGGTCTTTCATCAGAACGATTGGCTGGCCATCTTTGGGCACCTGAATAGCTCCGTAGGCGATCCCTTCCGAAATAATCCCGTCCAGATCCGAATGAATCGCATCGCCCTTCAGGCGATAGCCCATGCGATCAATATTCTGGCTGATTTCGTAATCGCACGAGAAAAACTTCTCCCGCTGAACTATGGGGAAGCTCCGATACTGATAGCCGGGAATAACCCCCAGGCGCAGGTGTTGTTGATAATCGGGGACTTCCGGCTCGGGAAGAAATGCTTCAACAAACGATGCGTTTTTCTCAAACTCCAGCGTATCGCCCTTGGCAAGTTTCGCGCCTTTGCCATCCAGGCCGCCCAGGCCCTCGCGTGCCACGGTGGCGCAACTGCCAAGCTTCATGGCTGGCTTGAATCCGCCGCTGACCGCCAGGTAGGCCCGCAAGCCGCTCACAGGCGCGGTGAAGTCCAGTCTGTCGCCCTTATTGATGTGATGGGTGCGCCAGGGCGCAATGGCCTGATCGTTGATACGGGCGCCCAGATCGCCGCCGGTAATGGCAATGCAGGCCTCATGGTTCGCCTTCAGGCTGAACCTGCCAAAGGTGATTTCGATCTGTGGGGCATTGAGATCATTGTCCAGCAGGCGGTTCGCCCAGAAAAATGCAAACTCGTCCATGGGGCCGCCGGTGGTCACGCCCATATGCTGGTAGCCGTGGCGGCCGGCATCCTGAACAAGGGCGAGCATTCCGGGTTCGAGGACTTCAAAGCTCATCGAGGTTGCCTCCCAGCTCGAGGAATTCGTCCCGGCTTATGGCGCGAAAGCGCACCTGATCGCCGACCTGTACCAGGGCCAGAGAGTCGCTGTCCCAATCCACCATTTTCTGCGGCGTGCGGCCAATGATTTGCCAGCCACCCGGTGTGCAGCTCGGGTAGATTGCGGTTTGGGTACCTGCGATACCGACGCTGCCGGTAGGGACTTTCAGTCGGGGCGTGGATTTCCGCGGAATGGCAATCCGTTCGTCGGTACTTCCCAGGTAGGCAAACCCCGGAGCGAAGCCGATGGCGTAGACCTGATAAAGCTGTTCACTGTGAATGCGAACGACCTCGTCCCGGGACAGGCCGGCATGCTCGCAGACATCCTCCAGGTCCAGACCCACTTCGGGATCATAGTAGACGGGCAGCTCGACGATGCGGGCAGAGTCGCCCCCGGTGGAACCATCATCCTCGGAGTCGATCGCTGCGCGCACCCTGCGGACGATGGCAAACCGGTCAGCCTGTTCCAGATCCCAGGTCACCAGAATTGAGGTGTATGAGGGGACCAGGTCAACAATGAGGTCGGACATGTCGCGCCGCAGCCGGTCCGTGGCCCGCTTGACCAGGCCTGCGGATTCCGCACCGATCTGGTCGCCAAAATACACCATGCAGGTGTTTTCGCTGACCGACTCGATCCTCATAGCGCTTCCACGACCTGTCGCATATGCCGTGCGGCGTCGACGGCATGGTAGCTGTCGCCGTGAATACAGATGGTGTCCGCCTTGATCGGAATAGGTTTGCCCGAGATCGAGGTGACCGTTCCTTCGCGGATAATCTGGGTGACCTGCGCCTCAATGGCTTCGGTTGTCTCGTGCACGGCACCGCGAACCGACCGTTTTACCAGTCTGCCCTCGTCGCTGTAGGCGCGATCAGAGAACGCCTCGAACCAGACCTCGATGCCGTATTCGTCTGCGCGATCCTTGACCTGTTGCCAGTCCGGCGTTGCCATGACCACCAGGGGGCACTTTGGTGCGTAGGAGCGAACGGCGGACATAACCACGGACAAGGTGGTGTTATCGACCATCATCCGGTTATACAGGGCGCCGTGGGGCTTCACATAGGAGATGGAAGTGCCATGTACCTGGCAGATGCCGTTGAGCGCCGCCATCTGGTAAACCAGGATAGCCTTGAGCTCGTCCGGGCGGCAGTCCATGTCCCGACGGCCAAACCCCAGCAGGTCCGGGTAGCCCGGGTGGGCGCCAATGGTCACGTTCTGGGCCAGAGCCAGTTTGACCGTGTGGTCCATGGTCAGCGGGTCGGATGCATGAAACCCGCAGGCAATACTGGCCATATCAATGTAGGGCATGACTTCGGCATCCATGCCCTTGGTCCAGGTGCCAAAGCTCTCGCCCATGTCGCAGTTGAGTTTCATTGTGTACCTCCGAAAAACGTTGTGTCCTGCATTATCCCTGGCTCATGGTCTGGGGCAGGTAGGTGACAATCTCAGGGAACCAGCCGATCAGGAAAAGTGCTGCCATGATCAGCAGGAAGAACGGCAGGGCTGCCCGGGCCACGTACAGTATGTCTTTACCTGTCAGAGCCTGGATGACAAACAGGTTGAAGCCCACCGGGGGCGTAATCTGTGCCATCTCTACCACCAGCACAATAAAGATCCCGAACCAGAGCAAGTCGATGCCGGCCTGCTGAACCATCGGCATGACAACCGCCACGGTCAGAACCACAACCGAAATCCCGTCCAGGAAACAGCCGAGGAGGACGAACAGTACTGTCAGGCCAACCAGGAGTTCGAACGGTGACAGGGACATGCTGCCGATCCAGGCGGCCAGTTCCCGCGGAATACCCAGGAAGCCCATGGCCAGGGTCAGAAAGTGGGCACCGACGAGAATCAGGCCGATCATGCAGGAGCTTTTCACAGCGCCCAACAGGCTGTCCTTGAAACTCTGGATGCTGAGTGAACCGGTTGCGGCCGCGATGATCAGCGCGCCGAACACGCCCAGTGCAGCGGCTTCGGTTGGCGTGGCAAAACCGGTATAGATAGAACCGAGTACGAAAATGATCAGGCCGACGATCGGGAGCAGCATCTTCAGGGCCTTGATCTTGACCGAGAACGCCAGGTTTTCCTTTTTGGTGGTTGGCAGCTGATCTTTGTTGAGCTTGGCCCAGATCATGGTGTAGCCCATGAACATGGCAACCAGCATCAGGCCGGGCAGAGCACCGGCAATAAACAGGCGGCCAATGGAAACTTCCGCGGCCACGCCATAAACAATCAGAATAATGGAGGGTGGAATCAACAGCCCCAGCGTGCCGGAGCCGGCCAGCGTGCCTACCGCCATCTTGTCGCTGTAACCCTGGGCCTTCAGTTCCGGCAGGGTCATTCGGCCAATGGTTGCGGCCGTGGCAGCCGAGGAGCCGGAAACTGCCGCAAAAATGCCACAGCTCAGAATATTCACATGGAGGAGCTTGCCGGGCAGTCCGCCCATCCAGGGCGCCAGCCCCTTGAACAGATCCTCGGAAAGTCGGGTACGAAAAAGAACCTCGCCCATCCAGATGAACATGGGCAGGGCCGTCAGGGACCAACTGGTGCTTGCGCCCCAGCTCGACGTGGCGAACAACAGGCCGATCTGATCGTTGCCTGAGAGCAGCAGGCCCAGAACGCCAATGCCAACCAGCGTCAGAGACACCCACACGCCCACCGCGAGCATCAGGATCATCGCCACGGCCAGTACAATGGAGAGAAACGCGATATCCATTACACGTCCTCCAGGTTCAGCTCGTCTTCATGCTGCTGATAGGACGGTGTGCGCTTGCGAATCACAGCAACCAGATCGTCCAGGATGGCAATGTTGAGTGCGGTCATCCCCAGTGCAACCGGAACCTGCGGGATCCAGATGGGAACGGGAATATAGCCGTGGGAGACCTCCTCGAAAATGTAGGATTCCCAGACCATGTGCCAGCAATAGAATGTCATATAGCAGGCGAGTGCGAACCCGAAAATAAGTACGACCAGCTCCTGCCAGAATCTCGGCCGTGCCGACCACTTCTGGATAACCAGGGTGACCCGGATATGGCCGCCGTTATGAAAGGTGTAGGCAAGACCGAAGAAGGTGGAGGCTGCAAGCGCCCAGCCGGACACGTCTTCCGCTGATGGAATGATAAAGCCGAACAGGCGGCCGACGATCTGCGCCAGGATGACGACCATGATCAGGGCGATGCAGAAACCAGCAGCGTAGCCGGATGCCAGATAAAATTTCTCTCGAAGAGAGTTCATAACGGATGCCTCCCGGAACAGCCTCCCGATACTCGGGAGGCTTCCGTTGAGTGAACTTTTAGCGGTAGTTGGAGAGGATAGCGCCGACTTCTTCCGGTGCTTCCTGTTTCCACTCTTCCACCATGATGTCGCCGATCTTCTGGAGTTCGGCCATCAGTTCATCAGACGGTTCGGAGACCGTGATGCCATTTTCCGCCAGAGTGGCGGTGTCTTCCGCGGCGGTCTTGCGAACGCCTTCCCAGCCTTTGGCCTCGGCAGCAGCGGCCGCATCCAGGATCACCTGGCGCTGTTCATCGCTCAGGCGACGGAAAGCACGCTTGTTGACGACCACAACGTTCTTGGGAATCCAGGCCTTGATATCGGTGTAGTGGGAAAGGTAATCCCAGGCCTGCCCGTTGGCGCCTGTCGACGGTGAGGTGATCATGGCATCGATAATGCCGGTGCTGAACGCCTGCGGGATCTCGGGCACCTGAACCGTTGTCGGGGTTGTGTTCATCAGGTCAGCGAGACGCGAAGTGGAAGGGCTGTAAGCCCGCATCTTCAGGCCTTGCAGGTCTTCCAGGGTGTTGACCGGGGCTTTGGTATACAGGCTCTGGGCGGGCCATGGCACGGTGTAAAGCAGGGTCATGCCTTCCTTGTCCAGCTGCTTTTCGATCTGGGGCTTGGCGGCTTCCCAGAGTCTTTTGGCATCTTCGAAGCTGGTTGCCAGGAACGGAATGTTGTCGTGTTTGAACACCGGATGGGTGTTGCCCATGATGCCGATGAAGATTTCACCCAGCTGCACCTGACCGGTTCTTACTGCCCGGGGAATTTCCGGGTGCTTGACCAGGGAGGCACCGGAATGAACGGTGATGGTGAGGTCACCATCGGTGCCGTTTTTAATGTCCTCGGCAAAACCGTAGGCAATCTGGGTAGGCAGGTTGGCATCGCCGTAAGGCGTTGGCATGTGCCATTGCTGAGCCTGGACGGATGAAGTCAGCAGCGCCCCGGTAACCAGGGTGGCTGTGGCGAGTTTTTTGAACATAACGAATCTCCCGTGTTTCTGTTTTTTTATCGTTTCAGTTGAACGGCGGCTTCAGAGTACCGCCAGTTCTTCATTCAGCCGCTCGGTAAGCAGCATTTTTCCCGGTACATGGGTTATTGCGAAAGGCAGGCGCGCGTTCTCGAGGGCCAGTTGCGGGGTAACCCCGCAGGCCCAGAACAGCGGAAGCTCGCCCGGCCTGATCGTTACCGGATCTCCAAAATCAGGCTGGTTAACGTCCTGGATGCCAATGAGCGCCGGATCGCCGATATGAACCGGTGCACCGTGGGCCTTTGGCAGGCGGGTCGTAATCTGTATCGCGCGGATTGCATCCGCACCATTGAACGGGCGCATGGAGACCACCATGTTGCCACTGAACGGGCCGGCGGGCCGGGTAGCGATATTCGAGCGGAACATTGAAACGTTCCGTCCCTCGTCCACGTTCCGCACCGAGAGCCCGGCCCTGATCAAGGCATCCTCAAACGAGAATGAACAGCCCAGGACAAAGGTCACCAGGTCGTCCCGCCAGAGGCTCTTGAGGTCTGTGGCTGTCTCTGCTCGCTCGCCATTCCGGAAAACCTGGTATTCAGGCACATCGGTCCGGATATCCAGATCGTGTCCAAGGTCGGGAAGGGTCGGGTCCCCGGGTTGAGACATGCCGATCAGGGGACAGGAAACCGGGTTATTCTGACAGTATAGGAGAAAATCCCCGGCCCATTCGGACGGCAGGATGACCACGTTCCCCTGCAAGAGGCTGTTGGCCAGGCCACTTGTAGGCGCTGTGTGGGCGCCCGAACGAATGCGAGCGCGTAATTCTGAGGCCTGATCAAGCAGGTTGTTCTTGAAATCGGAATACGCACCGGTGTGCATGACGGTAACCCCTGATTGAAATTGTTTTTTACAACTAATTTTCAGGGTATACCGGCTGGTGAAAAAGTCTAATTATCGTTTTTTAGGTCTGGCGATAAGTTTTCGTGATGTGTTGTCCGGTCGTATTCGTCAGAAACCATCACGCCAAGGTTTGCTGCCAGTTCGGCAATCGGGTTGAAAGGGGCACCGGAATAAGACGCGGTGAAGGCGAGCTCGGAGGGCGTCCACGAGGTATTGAGCTGGACCAGACGACCGCTTTCCAGTTCATGCTTGATCACGCTCAGCGGAAGCGTAGAGATACCAATGCCATCCAGGGTCAATTGCCGGCAGGCTGCCAGCGAACTTGAGGAATAGAAACGGGCAGGGAGTTCGTCCATCTCGCTGAATTTCTGGCTGATTTCAGCAAAGGGTTTGGTGTTCCTGGCATAAGTAATGATGGGCCATTCGGCCAGCTCCTTGAGAGCCAGGAGCCGATCCGGGAGGTTGAGCTCGGGACTGGCGACCCAGATCAGTGGGAAACTGCAAAGCGCGCGGTTTTCAATTTTCGGCTCAGATACGGGCCCCATCAGGAAGGCCAGATCGAGGCTCCGGTCCAGCAAACCGGATCGGAGGTTGCCGGAGACATCCACGGTAATTTCCACATCCAGGTTGGGGGCCGTTTCGTGCAGTTCCCGGAAAAAACGCGGCAGCCAGGAGTGCACAATCGTTTCGGAAACCCCGAGCCTGAGAATGCCGGAGAGCGAGGCCCCCCGGTCTGCGCGCTTGCGCAGCTGCTGGGCCATGAAGACAATTTTCTCGGCATAGGGCAGTAGCTCCTGCCCCTTGCTCGTCAGCTTGCTGTGCCCGGATTCCCGCTCGAACAGCCTGACGCCAAGCTCATCTTCAAGCGCGGCAATTCGGTTTGAAATGGCTGGCTGGGTGGTGTGCTGGTGCTCGGCGGCCTTGCGGAAGCTGCCAAGCGTTGCAACCCAGATGAAGGTCTCCAGACGCTTGAAATTCATTGGTTATTGGACCTCTGAGGGGCCTACAGAGCGGCGTAGCGCTCGTGGAGGATGCCAACCCTTTCGACATAGGCCTTTGTTTCGGCGTAGGGCGGTACCCCCTGGTATCGACTGACGGCGCCAGGCCCCGCGTTGTAGGCGGCGGTGGCCAGCCGGATGTCACCATTGAACCGGTCGAGCATCTTGGCCAGATAATGCACCCCGCCACGGATATTCTCGGCAGCCGCCAACGCGTTCCGTACACCCAGTTCTTCAGCCGTGCCGGGCATGAGTTGCATCAGCCCCTGGGCTCCCACCGGTGAGAGGGCTTTTTCATTGAATGCCGATTCGGCGTGAATCACAGCGCGGACCAGCGCGGGATCAACCCCGAACTCCTGTGCCGCGGTCTGGATTTCTGAATTGAAGGGTTTGGTGAACAGCGGCGTTTTGCGCCAGTCGACGCTGGATTCAGGGTCGCAGGCGTAGCAGTGGAAACGGATAACGTCGAACTCGGCAGCAGCCGGCTGAATACTGCTGTAGGCAACCACGCCGTTGTCATCCGTATAGCGGTAGACGGTGTCGTTACCGCTGGAGGCTCTGGGCTGGCTGGCACTTTTCACGTTGGTGAATTCGACGGTGCCATCCGGGTGCACGATACGCTTGATGCCGTCCGCCAGGGCGGATGCGGACAGGGCAAGCACAAGAGCTGCGATGGATGGGATCAGAAGAGATCTGCCGATGTTCATTACTCACTCGCGAAAGATGCCGTCTGTGGCCGGCTTCAGGTATTCTCTGAAAACCGCCGTTGGCTGAATTATACGGGCTTGCGGGTCGGAATAAAGCGCGCGCTGTGTCGTAAAAATGTTACGTTCTGCGTTTAATGCCGGCCAGTTCTCATTCTATGGAGAGGTCCCTCTAAAGCATCATGGTTAACCCGACCGACACACGCAACCTCGTTCTCATCGGCATGCCCGGCAGTGGCAAGAGCACGGTGGGTGTGCTGCTGGCCAAGCACCTGGGCCTCGGGTTTGTCGATACCGATTTGCTCATTCAGGAAGAAGCCGATCGTACTCTCCAGGCAATTGTAGACCAGGATGGCTACGAAGCCCTGCGTCGAATAGAAGAACAGGTGCTTCTCAAGCTGGATGTCCGGCACAAGGTGATCAGCACGGGAGGCAGCGCGGTCTACAGCGCCCGGGCTATGGAGCACCTCAAGAGCAACGGCACCGTGGTGTTTCTCGACATCCCGCTTGAACTGGTTATCGAGCGAATCGGCGATCACTGCATGCGGGGCATTTCCCGGAGGCCGGATCAATCTTTGGACGCCCTGTTCGAAGAGCGTTTTGAACTGTATTCCCGGTATGCGGACGTGACGGTGAAAGGGGAGGGTCTCAATCAGGATCAGGTCTGTGAGGCGGTGGTAGAGAGCCTTATTTCTCCGCAACACTGAACTCCAGTATTAGCTCAAGTTAAGGTGCATCCAGACAGACCTCGCTGCTACAGTCCCATGATGTGTTGGGAGGACTTAATGATGAAGAACTGGACTTACGCACTTGCGATCGTTTTTGCCGGACTGTTTTCAGGAACGGCTCTGGCTGAAACATCACCCGAGGATTCTTCCGTGGAGTCGCTTAAGCAGGAAACCCGTGAGTTGGGTGAGGCGCTTCAGGAGTATGGTTCTGATCAGAAAGAGCAGGCCGAGGATTCGATCAACAAAACATTGTCGGCCCTGGATAAACGCATCCAGGAGCTTGAGCAACAACTTTCGAAAAACTGGGACGATATGAGCGATACCGCCCGAGAGCGGTCCCAGAAGAGCCTCGAGTCGTTGCGGGAACAGAGGGCGCGTGTTCAAAACTGGTATCAGGAACTGAAAGACAGCTCGGCATCTGCCTGGGAGAAGGCTCGAAAGGGATTCTCCGATGCCTATGAAGCGCTTTCAGAGCAATGGAACAGCACCGAGGAGGAGTTGCAGGACTCGGAAAAGCGCTCCGACAGCATCTGACCTGGCCCAGCGCTGGCCAAGTCACCTCCGCCCGATCAAGACGTTTCTTCCGGTACTGGTTCGGGCGGCAGTCTCTTTCCCGCCAGATTCTCCATCAGTCTGCAGGTCACCAGATCGCCCGTCACGTTGATGGCCGTCCGGCACATATCCAGGATTCGATCCACACCCATGATCAGTGCGATGCCGCTGGGAGGAATGCCCACGGTTTGCAGCACCATGGCAAGGATCACGATGCCTACCCCGGGCGTGGCGGGAGAGCCGATGGACGCGCCCACAGCCATGGCGACCACGAGCGCCATACTGCCCATGCTGAGATCAATGCCGTAGACCTGTGCCAGAAAGATGGTAGCAACGGCCTGGTAGAGAGCCGTGCCGTTCATGTTGATGGTGGCGCCCAGGGGAATCACGAACTGGGAAACCGACGGCCGGACACCGAGCTTGTCTTCGGCGGTTCTTATGGAAAGCGGCATGACGGCCGCCGAGCTGGATGTGGAAAAGGCCAGCAACAGCACATCCCGGGTGTCTTTCAGGAACCGGACGGGGGATTGGCCGGCGAGCAGCTTCAGGATCAGCATGTAAACGCCCAGAAGTACCAGCAAGCCCGCAATGACGGTTGCAACGTAGGATGCCATGCCCAGCATTGCCCGGAATCCCAGGGTGGTTGTGAGTTGGGCCATCAGGCCGAACACGGCAATGGGGGCAAGGCGCATTGCCCAGCGTACGACCGTCATGCAGATTTGCTGGAGGGAATCGAGCAGGTCCAGCATGGGCCTGGATTTTTCCGGGGCCATGCTCACCAGGGCAATGCCGACAATGATGGAGAAGATCACCACCTGGAGCATCTGGCCTTCAACCATGGCATCGAGCGGGTTGCCCGGTAGCAGCCCGATCAGGGTCTTGGGCAGTTCATCCACACCCGGCATGGAGGCAACAGGCACACTGTTTTCCCCGGCTGCAACGGGAGTGCCGAGCCCTGCCATCATTCTGCCGGGGTTGATCAGGTCGCCGATCCAGAGACCTATCGATGCTGCCATGGCCGTCGTGATTACGAAAAAGCCGGTTACCCTCAGGCCGAGCTTTCGCAACTGTTCAAGGTCTTCACCGGCGGCGAGCCCGCGAACCACCGAGGCAATTACCAGGGGGATTACGATCATCTGGATGGTGGCGAGGAAGAGTTGCCCCGGGAAAGCCAGCCAGTTACCGATCAACGTCCCGGTTTCCGGTTCCACGAGTCCCACCGACGGTCCCAGGAGCGTGCCTGTAATCAACCCGAGGAACATGCCAATGAGCACCTTCAGCCAGAGCTTTCCCTGCACCAGCCCCGAGAGGTAGCTGCTGAGATGACGCAGTGGCCGTGGGTAAAAATCGCTCGTCTGGTTTGGCATTGCCTTGAATCTTCCCTGTTTCTGTTGGAGCTATCCTGCAAGCATAGCCCATGCTGGCTCTGCGTTTGTGAGGCAGATCAATCCGGCATCAGGTTGATTTCTTCGGCAGTCAGGGAGCGGTATTCGCCGGCCGCCAAGTCGTCGTCCAACCGGATATTCCCCATTTGTTCCCGGTGCAGGGCTGTTACGCGATTACCGACGGCATGGAACATGCGCTTTACCTGATGGTAGCGGCCCTCGTAAATGGTCACTCTGGCTTCACAGGGGCTCAGAAGATCCAGGTCAGCAGGTGAGGTGGTGAGTTGCTCGAACTCAAACCAGATGCCCTCCGCGAATCGATGAGGGGTCTCTGGAGAAATCGGATAGGCTGTGCTGACCCGGTAGACTTTCGGGATCTTGATTCGGGGCTCGGTGAGCTGGCGTGACCAGCGGCCATCATTGGTGAGAATCAGCAGGCCCGTGCTGGCGCGGTCGAGTCGTCCGGCAATGTGCAGATCCTCGCGCAGTTCTGGCGAGATCAGCTCCATCACGGTCCGATGGGTGTCGTCGAGCGTTGCACTCAGAAAACCTGCAGGTTTGTGGAGCATGAGGTGATGGCAGGCTTCAGCCTCTTGAATGATATCGCCGTCCATCCGTACGCATGAAAACCGATCCACCTCGGCAGCAGCATCGCGGCAGGTGACGTCATTTACGGCCACCCGACCGGAAGCAATCAGAAAATTGGCCTGACGGCGACTGATGTCATTCCGGTTGCTGAGAATTCGTGAAAGCTTCATGGTGTGAATCGGCTATGCTGAATGTAAACCCCCGATAATAATACGAGGAAATGCCATGCCATTCTCTGTTGATCACCTTGCCGAACTCAATTTGCTGGGCCAATTTCCGTCCACCTCGACTCAGGAAGGGCTCAAGGTTCATGCCCATTCGGCGGCTCCGGAAACGGTGAAGGCCGCCGAAAACCTTCATGCCAAGGGGCTGATCAGCCAGAAAGATGGCGGCTATCTCACGCCGTTGGGGGCAGAGGCAGTCGATCTGACCCAGAAACTCCAGTCGATTCTCAGTAGCTCATAAAGCGCGGATGACCTGTCCGGCCTTTGAGACCCGGTGCCCTCCCGCGTTAGGGTGAGGCCATGAGCAACTGGAAGAAGTCGCCCGTCCTCTGGATGGGCGGGAGCATTGCCGCCGTTGGGCTGATAGTCGGTCTGCTTTACGCCTTCGGTGTGCATCAGCAGGTCGTCGAGCTTCTGCGCTGGTTTGATACCCAGGGGGCCTGGGCGGCTCTCCTGTTTGTCGGCATCATGGTGCTGGCCATGGTGCTGCTTCTGCCAGGGGTGTTGTTGACCACCGGAGCGGGTTTCGTGTTCGGCGTGCTGGAAGGCACAGCCTACGTGGTTGTGGGCACTACTGTGGGTTCGGCCATTGCCTTTCTGGTTGCCAGGCATTTTCTGGGTGAGCACGCCCGAGTGTACATTCGCAGCCGCGCGCGATTGTCTGTCGTCAGCAACGAAATGGCGCCTCACGGCTGGAAAATTGTACTGCTGACCCGCCTGATCCCTTTCTTCCCCGGCAAGCTGTCCAATTATCTGTTCGGTCTCACCAATTTCTCGTTTGGCGGTTTCGTTGTCGGCACCTTTTTCGGCGTGATTCCCTTTTCCCTGCACAACGTGTATCTCGGCTCACTTGCCGCCGACCTGTCAACTCTGGGTGTGCGGGAAACCGGCCGTTCACCCCTGGAGTGGGCCATTTACGGTGCCGGTTTCGTAGGCACGGTACTGGCCGTGGTGTTTCTCAATCGTCTCGCCCGGCGGGCACTCGCCCGTTACAAGGTCGAGACTGAGCCAACAGAACAGGAGGCAAACGAATGAGCTGGATGAAGTGGCTGCCCTGGCGTTACCTGGTAAAACGCGTGGCCCACCGCCATGGTTTCCTGGATCCGATCGCGCTGCTCGGGAAACTTCACAGTTTTGCCCAGCCTTCGGAAGTCGGCGAGCCCATCGAACTGCTCAGGGCCGGCGTGGTTTTCCATGCGCGGGGGCTGATCAACAGTCGGGTCATCCAGCACAACCTTGATTGGGTCTGGCCATACTGGGTGGAGCGCCAGTTCGACCCCGAAGACATTGCCTTCATTCCCCGGGCATTTTCGATTACCCACATCAATCTCAGTAACCGTAACTGGACGGCCATCGGACAGCCGGATGTGGATGAATTGCCCGTGGTGGATCCCCGGGGGTTGCTGACACCGTTCCATGACGGCTGGTCACTGGATGCGTGGCTGCTGGCGGACGATGGCCGATGCCTTCTGCTTTCACGTTGCAAGACGGCCCGGCAACGCCAGGAACTTGAGGGTGGTCCCTGCGTGGTCACAGAGTCCGAACTGGACGGGCTGGCCCTGACCAGTCGTTCCCGGGTGGTAGTCGAAAACGGCCGGGCGGTTTGCGAAATGGTCGTGAAGGCCCGGGCCGAGACTTCCGGCTCTCTGGTCATATCCTTGCGCCCCGCCAATCCTGAAGGAATCAGCTTTATCAACAAGGTCCGGCTGTCCGAGCAGAGAGACGCCTGGACCGTAGATGGCAAGCAGGCGGTGTTTTTCAGTCGCCCGGCAGAGCGTCATCATGTGTCGAACTATCGCGAGGGTGATGTTCGGATTCACTTGCAGGACAAGGAAGACCAGAGCGAAGGGCAGTGCGACGTCGGCATGGTCACCGCAGCGGCCCTGTTCCGGGTCGAAGCAGGTGAGGAGTCGGAGCTCAGGCTCAGAGTGCCGCTGCAGGATGAGTCGGCGCCAGTCATTCGCTCTGACGGCTGGGCGGCCGCCCTTCATGGCCATGCCCGCCTGGAGTGCCCCGACGAAAACTGGCAGTTCCTCTATGACGCCGCCCTGAATTCCCTGGTGCTGCACTCTCCGGAAGATGTGTACCCCGGGCCCTATACCTACAAGCGTTTCTGGTTTCGCGATGCCGCGTTCATTATCCATGCCTTGCTCTGTGCAGGTCTGACAGATCGCGCTGAGCGGGCGCTCTACCAGTTCCCGGCGCGGCAACTGAAAAACGGCTATTTCCGCTCGCAGGAAGGGGAATGGGATGCCAATGGAGAAGTGCTCTGGATTCTGAGGCGGTTCCATGAGCTTACTGGTCGACCTCTGCACCGGGAGTGGCAAGAGCCGGTGCGCAAGGGCGCTCGCTGGATCGAGAATAAACGCCTGAGTGAAAATATCGAAGGGCCTCACGCTGGCCTTTTGCCCGCCGGATTCAGCGCCGAACACCTGGGGCCCAATGATTATTACTACTGGGACGACTTCTGGGGCATCGCCGGCCTGAAGGCCGCCGAATCACTGTTTGCCCCGATTGACCGGGAAACCAGCGAGCATTTTGGCGCCGGTGCCCAAGAGTTCAGCCAGACGGTGGATCGCAGTCTGGCAACCTGCGAGCAGCGACTCAAGCGACCGGGAATGCCGGCCTCGCCCTATCGCCGTCTGGATGCGGGCGCCATTGGCTCACTGGCGATGGGTTATCCGACCCAGCTGTGTGAGCCGGATGATCCCAGGTTGCTGGACTGTGCCGAATTCCTCCTCGAAAAATGCTTTGTGAAAGGGGCGTTCTATCAGGACATGATTCACTCGGGTCTTAACGCCTACCTCACCCTGCACGTGGCTCAGGTCCTCCTGCGTGCGGGCGATGCTCGATTCCTGGATCTGGTGGATGCGGTGGCTGGCCTGGCATCGCCCACCGGGCAATGGCCGGAAGCCATTCATCCGGCGACCGAGGGCGGCTGTATGGGCGATGGTCACCATGTCTGGGCGTCGGCCGAGTGGGTGTTGATGGTCCGCAACTGCTTTGTCCGGGAGGAGGGAGATCGTCTCATTCTCGGAGCTGGTATCCCTCCACGGTGGCTGGAGCAGGACAAACCAATCCGCTTCGGGCCGGCACCGACCAGTTTCGGATCCGTGTCCGTCACCATTACGCCCCGGCCGGGCGCAGCACCCGAAGTCACCTGGGAGGGTAACTGGCACGATTCCGAGCCGGCTATCGAAGTAAGGCTGCCGGAGACCCGTGCCTGACAAACTGTACTGGTCACGAAACCGGATTTCTGTATCTGTTTTGTTTGCCTGCTAACTTATAAAGTAAGCTGACTGACAAATACATCGAATCCGGTTGAGTTTCATGCGCTCACTGTTTTACTCGTTTTTCGTGCCCGCGCTGTTCGTCTGGCTGTGGAGTACTGGTTTTATCGGCGCCAAGTACGGTCTGCCCTTTGCGGAGCCGTTTACGCTGCTGCTGATCCGCATGCTGCTGACACTGGTGGTGCTTGGAGCCCTGGCCTGGGTCATGAAAACCCGCTGGCCGGGCTGGCGAGGTGCCGGACACCTTGCGGTTACCGGGATGTTGGTGCATGGCTGCTATCTGGGCGGTGTCTACTACGCGATTCAGGATGGCATGGCGTCCGGAATTGTTTCCCTGATTGTGGGGCTGCAACCCCTGGTGACGGCTGCGGCGGCGGTGGCAATCCTCAAGGAAACAGTCAGCGGACGTCAGTGGATTGGACTTATACTGGGGCTGGTCGGTGTCGCGCTTGTCCTCCTCGAGAAGTTCGGTATGAGTGGTCAGGCCTCCGGCTTTTCTCCCTGGAGCCTGCTTTGGGCGGGTTTTGCCCTCGCTGGAATTTCCATGGGCACGGTCTACCAGAAGCGCTTCGGCGCCAGCGCGGATCTGGTGGCCGGCACGCTGATCCAATTTGCGGCAGCGGCCGCCCTGTTTGCCATTGGAGCCTTCGCCCTCGAAACCCGCGAGGTTGAGTGGAGCCTGCAGTTGCAGTTGTCCATGGCCTGGCTTGTGATTGGGTTATCCACCGGCGCCGTCCTTCTTCTGATGTGGCTGATACGCCAGGGTGCTGCTTCCCAGGTGGCCAGCCTGTTCTACCTGGTGCCTCCGGTTACCGCGCTGGAAGCGTATCTGCTGTTCGATGAGCGCCTTGGAGGACTGGCAATGACAGGCGGGCTCATCGCTATCGTTGGTGTGGCTCTGGTTGCCACCCAGAAAAAACCAGCCTAGGAAGGGTGTCCGGGAGTGGCTAATACATGACGGATGCGACCAAAGGGGTCTGGTATGGCCTGAGTGCCTACACGATCTGGGGCTGTTTTCCTCTGTTCTTTGCCCTGTTTGAGGGTGTGCCGGCCTTTGAAATCTTGATTCACCGGATCATCTGGTCCTGTGTTTTTCTCGCTGTGGTCATAAGTGGCCTCCGTCGCTGGCCTGCTGTGAGAGCGGCATTGGCGAATCCGAAGCAGCTCTGGCGCGTTCTTGCCTGTGCGCTGCTCATTGCCGCCAACTGGGGCATCTACATTTATTCCGTGGAAACCCGCCATGTTCTCCAGGCCAGCCTGGGCTATTTCCTGACGCCACTGGTGAATGTCGCCCTGGGCATGCTCGTGCTTCGCGAACGCATGGGGCCGTGGCAGATGGCTGCGGTGGTGCTCGCAGGCGTTGGTATTCTGATCCAGCTTGCGATGCTTGGTGAACTGCCGTGGATTTCACTCGCCCTTGCCATGAGTTTCGGTACTTATGGCCTCGTTCGAAAACAGGTGTTGCTCGATGGGCTTTCCGGCCTGTTCGTTGAAACCATGTTGCTATTGCCGGTTGGCCTGCTGACCTTTGGATGGCTGGCGAGCGAGGGTATGTCGCACTTCAGCGACAGTGCCTACATTGGCAGCCTGCTGATGGCCAGCGGCATTGTGACAGCCATTCCGCTGCTACTTTTTGCCGGTGCCGCCCGGCGCCTGCGGTTGGCGACCGTCGGCTTCCTGATGTACATCAATCCCACCCTGCAGTTCTTTATTGCCCTGCTCGTGTTCGGCGAGCCTTTGAGTGACGCCCAACTGACGAGCTTTGTGGTGATCTGGATTGCACTGGGCCTGTACAGCTGGTCTTCCTGGCACTACCGGCCGCGGGTGCCGGTAGGCCAGGATTGAATTTGCCACGCTCGGGACTAGACCACTCAGGAGAGTGTCGCGAGCAGATCATTGATGGCCCGGGCAAAGGGCACGGGGGAATCTTCCTGAAGAAAATGACCGCCCTTGAGGGTTACGTGGGGCTGGTCTTTTGCGCCTGGAATCCGCTTCTGCATATAGGCGTCTCCGCCCCGGGTGATCGGATCGCCATTGCTGAAGGTGGTCAGAAACGGCTTTTCCCAACGTTCGAGCACTTTCCAGGCGTTCCGGTTAGCCTCACTGGCGGGATCGTCCGGGTGCATCGGCACCAGTCTGGGGAAGGCCCGGGCGCCGGCTTTGTACTTTTTGCCAGGGAAGGGTGCGTCGTAGGCCCTCATTTCATCGGGCCCCAGCTTGCGGAAAGAGCCGGTGTTGATGATCCGTGCAATGGGAAACCAGGGACTGTGCAGGGCAAAATTCTTCCAGATCTTGAACGCCGGCGGGGCTTTCTGATCGCCGGTAGGTAACATGCCGTTGCCCACCACAATGGCCAGGAACCGTTCAGGATTCTCCGCCGCCAGCCGCAGCCCCAGCAATGAGCCCCAATCCTGGCATACCAGAGTGATGTTGGTGAGTCCGAGCTGATCGAGGAACGACTGCATCCAGTCCATGTGCTGCTGGTAGGAATAGTCGTCAAGGGACGTGGGTTTGTCGGACTTGCCGAAACCGATCAGGTCCGGGGCGATAACCCGGTGGCCGGCCGCCGCGCAGATCGGAATCATATGCCGGTAGAGGTAGGACCAGGAAGGTTCGCCATGCATCATCAGAACGGGACTTGCGTCGGCCGGCCCTTCATCCACGTAGTGCATACGCAGCCCGTCCACCTCCACGTAGTGGGGCTCAAACGGGTAATCCAGGAGTCGTTCAAAGCGTTTTTCCGGGGTTCTGACAAAATCCATCGAGCTTGCCTTGTTGTTCATTATTGTGAGGAAATGGTCTAAAGGATTGTGATGGAGCAGGGGAGCAGAGACAAGCGCCATGGCTTATTGGCTGATATGCAATTCCGGTGCTGGCGATGGTGAGCGAGGCCGGGACTTCTGGCTGGAGCACCTGGCAACTGCCGGTATCCACGATCCTCTATGCCGTGACTTTGAGGAATCCGACTGGAGCACCAGGCTCGACGACCGGGACACGCTTATAGTCGCGGGCGGAGACGGTTCGGTAAGCCGGGCCGCCGCCGTTTGCCGGGAGAAGGGGGCCACCCTTGCTGTCCTGCCGTCTGGTACAGCCAACGACTTTGCCCGGAATCTGGGGCTTCCCCACCAGCCGGGAGCGCTGTGTAAGTTGATTGCCAGCGGCCGAACGCAAATGGTGGATGTCGCGGATTATGGTGACGGTATGTTTTTGAACGTTGCCCATGTCGGCATGGGAACCCTCCCTGCACGAGAATCCCGCAGTACCGAAAAAAAGCTCTTCGGGCGTTTCAGCTATGTGGTCGAATTATTACGCCGGCTGAATGCGAAGCGAGGCTTCAGGGCAACCATCCGTTGCGATCGGGGCGTCGTGAAGGGCCGGTGGCTTTCCATCGCGGTGGCCAATGGCGCTTTTTTTGGCGGTGGCAATGAGATTCCCAAGGCATCCGTCAGCGATGGCCAGCTGGCTATTGTCGCGGTCCGGCCACGCCCCATTCTTCAGCTTTTGTTCACGTTTCTGATGGTTCGCCTGAACCGGCAGACTCCTCGGCGCACCAGTACGCTGGTTCATATCAGGAGCCAACGCTTCCTGGTACACACCGGCAAACCTAAGACCGTTACGGCCGACGGGGATGTGGTCTCCAGAACGCCTCTCAACGTAGTCTGCAAGAGCGGCTGCCTGCGTGTGATTGGTGACAGGATTGTCAGTACTGCCGACGGTGACGCCGGAGACGTTATCTCTGGTGGCACCTGAGCTCCACAGAAAGATGGCAGGTTTTCCAGATACGTTTTGTCACTGACTTTTTCTGCAGGAAGCGCAATCATGGGTTTTGCTGGCATAATCAACCAAGCAGGCTGACATTAAATGCCAGTGTGTCGCTTTTGCAATCATATCCCTGGTTTATGGCCACTCAATGCGGCCGCCTGACTTCCGTTCCAGCTGAATCGTCGAAAAGGACTAGAGAATGCCCACAGAAACTGCACCGGTCTCCTCGAAGTTAATCACAGGCATTAAAACCGGCCTCATCGCGTTGACCCTTTCGGCCATTGGCCTCCCGGCCCTTGCGGCCGAGCGCCTGTATATCTTTACGGAAAACTACCCTCCCTATAATGCCTCTGAAACCGGGAAAGGGTTCGCCCACAATGAAGACGACATAACCGGCATCTGTGCGGATATGGTCAAGGCGATGCTGTCCCGGGTCGACTATGACTACGTGATGAAAATGCGGGACTGGAGTTACGCCTACAACTGGGTACAGGATCGCGAAAATCATGGTCTGTTCTGTACCGCGCGCACCGACGAGCGGGAAGATCAGTTTCAATGGGTAGGTCCCCTGGCATCAATCAAGTGGACGTTGTTTGCCGCGCCAGACTCCGATATCTCTCTGGACTCCCTGGAAGAAGCCAAAGACCTGAGAATCGCCGGGTACAAGGGCGATGTGATGTCCGAGTACCTGGTTGATCAGGGATTCAACGTGGTGATGGGGGTTTCAGGTGATGTGAACACTCGTCGCCTCACCCTCGGCCAGGCCGACCTGTGGGTTACCGACGGCCTGGTGGGCCCCCTGATGGCAGAGGAAGAGCACGGTATCACCGGGCTGCAGCCGGTGCTGGTATTCCGGGAGACGCCCATGTATCTGGCATTCAGCAACAATACCGATCCGGCTGTGATCGAGGATCTCCAGCAGGCTCTGGACGAGGCTCGTGAGGCTGGAGAGATCGAAAGAATCGCTGCCAGCTACGAGTAAACGCACCGATTCCGAAAAGCGGATAAGTGGTATTCGCTATGCTTGAAAGCCGTGTGTGAGCAAAAAATGATCTACACTCCCGACTAGAGCGTTGCAAATGGCGGGCCTGATTATGGTCTGCCTGCTCATCGACCGAATGGGAGGATGGACTATGGAAGATCCGAAAACGGTTGTTAAGCGCGAGCCACGCAAGAGTCTGATCATTCTCTTTCTGTCCGCGATGTACAGCATCATCATCGGTATTGTGGTGGTGATCGGCCTTGGTAGTGGCGATACTCAGATGGCTGAAGGGGCGGGATGGGTGATGATCGTGTGCGGCGTTGCGCTTCTCGTCTACTACGTTCTGGCCCGAAAACAGACTCCCCCGCTCAAGTAGCCAGCATGTCTCAGAACCAGAGCCCGATCTGCGGATCGGGCTCTTTGCGTTCGATCAGCAACCCGTTCTTCTCAAGCATGCCAATCAGCTTTTCGGTATCCTCGATGTTCAGGAAGCCGCCAATTGATACTTCGGTATCCCGATGGGTCAGAGAGAGCTTCGCCGGTGTGAACGGGTGCGGCGGTGAGGCAACCCTGAGCCGCGCATAACGGGTGGGAAGGGTCCACTCTGCCTGCTTGCGCTTTCTGCCTTTTTCCAGATGAATATCCTCGTCGTCGATGGACAGCACCTCCTGCCGCTGGCACTCCCGCGAGGTCAGGTAGATGCCGCAAGCGAGCGCAATCAGCTCCAGCCCGGCAAACGGAATAATCACCCAGGCGCCCATCAGCGTAAAGCCCGTTGCGATAAGGGCTGAAAGCACGAACAGGGCGGCCCAGATCCGGACATTGCCATGCCAGCTGAGGGAACGATTGGGTGTCAGGACCAGCCGGAAACCATCCGGATGTGGCAAGCGTTCCACCATGGAATCTGCCTCAGTTTTAACGCGCCGCTAGACTTGATGATAGTCAATTATACGGTGAGTGCGACTTGATCAGATCTGACAGTCGGCTGGAGGAACCGTTTCGAAAACCGAGCGGGCAGTCTCCAGCTGATTTTGCAGGGAGGCAATGCGGGTGTCGTGATTCGGATGTGTGGAGAGAAATTCCAGCGGTTGTGCGCCCGAAGCCTGCGCCATGTTCTGCCAGAGCCTGACACTCTGGCCCGGTTCAAAACCGGCCCGGGCCATGATTTCCAGGCCCATCAAATCGGCCTCCTCCTCATGGGCACGACTGAACGGCAGAGTAATACCCAGTTGGGCGCCAATGCCCAAAGCCTGCTGTATCTGGTTCTCCGCAATTTCACTTTCGGTGAACAGGCCCACCAGCAGCATTCCTGCTTGCAGGCCCAGTTCCTGGGTCAGGCGTTCATTGCCGTGGTCGGCAAGAACATGGGCTATTTCGTGACCAATGACCGTGGCCAGTTGGGCCTGGTTTTCGGCCAGTTCAAGTAGCCCTGAATGCACGCCGATCTTGCCTCCGGGGAGGGCAAAGGCATTGGGCGTGGCGTTTTCAAAGACCGCAATTTCCCAGGAATCGGGCATTGGCGCTCTCGGGTACCGGGCCTGTGCCGCGCTGACCAGGGCCTCCGTGATGCACTGTACAAGGCGGTTGATGTCCGGCCTTGTGATCACGGTGTTCTGCTGTTTCATCTGCTCAAAACTGTCCTGGCCCATGTCCGCCAGAACAGCGTCGGGAACCAGAGCCAGGCGGTTCCGGCCGGTAGGGGATTCCTGGCAGCCGGTAAGGAAAACAAGGGCTGCAAGACCAAGAATTAACGGCTTCACGCAGAACTCCGGTGTCTTTCAGGAGGAAGGGGTTGCGGCACAGTATCGTCGCTCCGGGCGTCCGACAGTACCATAGGTCACTTCGGCGGACAGCTCTTCGGTACCCACCAGATATTCAAGGTAACGACGGGCAGTTGTTCGGGATGCGCCGATGGCTGCTCCGACTTCCTCGGCACTCAGATGGCGACCGCTCGCCATGACTGCCCGGATTTTATCCAGGGTCAGGGCATCAATACCCTTGGGCAATCGCTGATCCGTACTCTGGACACCTTCGCTGGATGTTCTTGGCAGCAGGGCGTCCACCTCCTTCTGCGCGACATGATGCAATGAAGACAAGCGCGCCATGTGTTCACGGTAGCGGTTAACGGCCTCCTGCAAGCGCTCGAAAACCAGGGGTTTCAGTATATAGTCGAAAACACCACCTCTCAGAGCGCTGCGCAGGGTTTCGACCTCTTTGGCGGCGGTTATGAGAATGATATCGCTGCCGCTGTCTTCGGCCCGTAGTTCGCGAAGCAGTTCGAGGCCACTGCCATCGGGAAAGTAAACGTCCAGCAGAATCAGGTCGGGAGCCAGTATCTCGATTTGATCTCGGGCATCGGCAAGTGTGTGGGCGATGCCGCAAAGATCAACGTTTTCCAGCCGTTCAACGAAACGACGCTGTATTTCGGCGATTTTCCGGTCATCCTCGACGATCAGCAAGCGAATGGTGGTCAAGATTCGAACCTCCGTTCGGGCTTTTTCGGTAAGTATAGGGTAAAGCGACTGCCGCCTTCCGGGATGTTATCGACGGTTACCGAGCCACCCCAGTACCCCAGAAACTGCTGGACCAGATGCAGGCCATAGCCACGGGCCTCTCCCTCCTTACTGCTTACCCCTTTTTCGAAAATCCGCTGCCGTTCAGACTCCGGGATACCGGGCCCCTGGTCCTGTACTTCGAAAATCAGCTCCTGGCCGAGATCGGTCATGGAGAGCTGCACCCTCCCACCGGCACCTGTTTTGAGGCGTGTGGCATCCAGGGCATTGTCGATCAGATTTCCAAGCACACTGACAAGTTGGTCCCGGGGGAGGGAGGCCGGCAGGTCTGCCATCTGACTGTCAGGATCAATGTCCAGTCGCAATCCCATTTCCCTGGCGCGATTGTATTTGCCGAGCAGGCAGCCGGCGATAATGGGATCAGGCACAGCTTCCAATAGCAGGTGAATCAGCGCCTGGTGATCACTTACCTCACTGCCGATGAGGCTCAATGCCTCTTCAGTAGCCCCAATCTGGATGAGCCCGGCAATGGTGTGGAGTTTGTTGGAATATTCATGGGTCTGGCTGCGCAGGGTGTCCGCATATTGCTGAATCCGCGTGAGTTGGCGGCTAACCTGATCCAGTTCATTGCGCAATCGGAAGCTGGCAACCACGCCAATGATCTCGTCTCCCTGTCGAACGGGCAATCGGTTAACAACCATCTGGCGGCCACGCAGCCAGATCTCCCGGTCAAAATCCGGGTGACCGGATTCCAGTACCGACATCAGGCTGCTTTCAGGTAGAACCTCCAGAATGGGTCTGCCGGCAAGCGGGCTGTCGGGTGGCAAATCCAGTGTTTCATAGGCCGCCCGGTTCGCTGTGGTGATAGTGCCCTCCCGATTGACGGCAATGATTCCTTCCCGCACCGATTGGAGTGTTGCCTCCCGTTCCCGGAATAGCCGGGCAATTTCCTCCGGTTCCAGCCCGAAAATTGCCTGTTTGAATCGACCGGCGATGACAATGGCGGACAGGATGGTGACCAACAGCATCAGCCCAACTGCGCCATAGAGCACAAAGTTATAGCGCTGAATCGTAGCCTCTACCTGGCCAAGGCTGTAGCCGACCGAGACGATGCCGACGATCTCCCCGTTCCCCGGGTCGGTTATCGGCGCCTTGCCGCGCATGGATTCGCCAAGACTGCCTCTGGCAAGGGCCACATAGGCGTTGCCTTCCACTAGGGCCTTGCGGCCAAAGTCGCCATCATCATCACCCATTGAGTGGCCAATACGGGTCGGGTCCGGATGAGCCAGGCGTACGGCTTCGTGATCGCCAATCACAATGAACAAAGCCTCATTGGTCTTCGTCAGTCGCGTGGCGAGGCGGTTCAGACCATCCACATCTTGGGAGCGCACGCCATCAATGACGGCGGGGGTGGCGGCCACGGTCTTTGCGACCATAAGTGCCCGCTGGCCGATCTCATCGTACAGGGAATCGCTGAGGTAATAGCCGGCAAAGCCACCAATGAGCATGGTCTGCAGCGCACCGAGCAGGCCCAGCGTCAGGATCATTCGGGTTTTGAGTTTGGTTTTTCGCAACACGGAGCGGTCATGGCTTGTTGTCGTTTGGTTTTCAGGGTACTGCATGATCGCCCGGGTTGCCCGTAATCAATATGAACAAAATGCCCGTTAAGCCCTTTAAAGGCGTTACGTGCACAAGCTTCCGGGTCTCGGGTTTCACCTATTAACCTGCCTGCAATCGCTCCTCTGGCTTGCCATAGCCAGGGACCCGGCCAACACGGTCCTGCCTCAGGAGTGATCACAAAAACAAGTTGATGAGGTGACAACCATGATTATCAAACGAACCCTGTCATTCGTGGCGGCTGCGGCCGTCTCCATGTCGGCCATGGCCTGGCAGCCCTCCGGAAAAGTAGAATGTCTTGCCCCGGCTGACCCCGGCGGCGGATGGGACTTTACCTGTCGCAGCGTCGGCAATGTTCTGCAGGACCTCGGCCTGGTTGATGGTAGCGTGCAGACTGTCAACATGGCGGGCGCCGGCGGTGGCGTGGCCTATGCCCACACCGTGAGCAAGCGGGCGGAGGATAACAAGCTGCTGGTGGCCGCTTCGACGGCGACCACCACCCGTTTGGCCCAGAAACAGTTCCCGGGCATGAACGCGGATATGGTTACCTGGGTCGGGGCCCTGGGTGCCGATTACGGCATCATCGCCGTTGGCAAGAATTCCGAGTACCAGAACCTCAGCGAGTTGATGGCCGCAGTGAAAGCCAACCCGAAGTCTGTAAAGTTCGCCGGTGGTAGCGCGCGTGGCGGCTGGGACCACCTCAAGGTGCTGATTGCGGCCAAGGCAGCGGGTGCCGACAAACTCCCCTCGATACCCTACCTTTCCTACAACAACGGCGGTGAAGCCATGAGCCAGGTTGTCGGTGGACAGGTGGATGCGTTCACCGGAGATATTTCGGAAGCCACCGGCTTTCTTGAATCTGGTGACCTGAGAGTCGTCGCGGTACTGGCCGAGGAGCGTTTGCCGGGCAAGTTCAGCGATCTCCCAACCGCAAAGGAGCAGGGTATTGATGCGGTTGGCCCGAACTGGCGTGGCTTCTACATGCCCAAAGGCGCCAGCGAAGAAGCCAAATCCTACTGGGTGGAGGCCGTCGATACGCTGTACGCCAGTGAGGAGTGGAAAAAGGTCATGAAGAGCAACGGCCTGATCCCCTTTCATCCGCCAGCCAGCCAGTTCGACGAGTTCGTACGCAACCAGGTGCAGGACATCGAGAACCTTTCGCGTGAAATCGGGTTGCTGAAATGACGGGGCTCGGTGATCGCATTCTCGGCCTGGGCCTTCTGGTCCTCGCCGTTGCCTATGGCTGGGCAGCCCAACAGTGGCCCGAGCCGTTTGGTGGCGCCGAGACCGTGGGTCCGGAAACCTTCCCCACCATGCTCGCGGTTGTGCTGGTGGCTGGCAGTCTCTACCTGATGATCAAACCGGATCCAGATGCCCAGTGGCCTGTTGGCAAGTCCGCCGCTGAGCTTGGGATCTCGTTGGTGGTTCTTGTGGTCTATACGCTGCTGCTGGAACCTCTTGGCTTTGTCATCGCCACTACCCTTGCTGTGGGCACACTCAGTTGGCGCATGGGGGCAGCGCCGAGGCCGGCGTTTCTCACCGGTCTGTTGAGCGCCGTCGTGGTCTTCGTGCTGTTTAACTATGGCTTGTCTCTGAGCCTGCCGGCCGGCTTGCTGGAGGTGCACTGATGGAAACTCTAGGCTTCCTGATGGACGGTTTTGCGGTGGCCCTGACTCCGTATAACCTGATGTTTGCTCTGTTCGGCGCTTTCGTGGGCACGTTGATCGGGTGCCTGCCCGGTCTGGGGCCTGCCAATGGTGTCGCCATTCTTATTCCCTTGGCCTTTACCCTTGGCTTGCCGCCGGAAACCGCGATGATCCTGTTGACAGCTGTCTATGCTGGCGCCATGTACGGTGGACGGATTTCCTCGATTCTGCTGAACATTCCTGGTGACGAGCCGGCGATGATGACCTGCCTGGATGGCTACCCCATGGCCCAGAAGGGGCGGGCAGCGGATGCACTGGCAGTCTCAGCGATCGCATCCTTCGCCGGCGGTCTGATTGGCACCATTGGTCTGATCATGCTGGCTCCGGTGCTGGCGAAGTTTGCCCTGACCTTTGGGCCGGCCGAGTACTTTGCCTTGTTCCTTCTGGCCTTTGCCACGCTCGGGGGAATTACTGGCAAGAACCCTGTGAAAACTGTGGTAGCCGCTACCCTCGGGATCATGATCTCCACGGTGGGCATCGATATCTCGACCGGTACCCAGCGCTATACCTTTGGTGTGCTGGAGTTGTATGAGGGTATCGACTTCATTCTGGCCATTGTTGGGCTGTTCGCCATCTCCGAGCTGCTGTTCTTTGTGGAATCCCGCATGGGCCGGGGGCGAGACAAGATGAACGTGGGCAAACTGACACTGACAATGAAAGAGTTGGTGATGACGATCCCGACCCAGCTACGTGGTGGTGTACTTGGTTTTATATCCGGCGTTTTGCCCGGGGCCGGCGCTTCATTGGGCAGCTTTATCAGCTATACCCTCGAAAAGCAGGTGGTTGGCAAGAAAGGCAAGTTTGGAGAGGGTGACATCCGGGGCGTGGTTGCTCCCGAGGCCGGTAACAACGGTGCATCCTCTGGAGCCCTCGTACCGATGCTGACCCTCGGGGTCCCCGGAAGCGGCACCACCGCGGTTCTGCTCGCGATGCTGATCTCCCTGAATATCACGCCGGGACCGCTGATGTTCACCCAGAACGCGGACATTGTCTGGGGTGTTATTGCCGCCCTGTTGATTGGCAACGTCCTGCTGCTGGTGTTGAACATTCCGCTGGTCGGCTTTTTCGTGAAGCTGCTGTCAGTGCCACCGATGTATCTGCTGCCAATCGTCACCATGGTGGCGTTCGTTGGCATTTATTCGATCAGCCACAGCACCTTTGATCTGTACTTCATGGTGGCCTTCGGCGTCGCCGGCTACTTCCTGCGCAAGCTGGAAATACCGCTGGTGCCGATCATCCTTGGCCTGCTGCTGGGGCCCGAGATGGAAAAGAACCTCGGTCATGCACTTGTGCTTTCAGATGGCGAGTGGAGCGTGCTCTGGGCGAGCCCGCTTGCGATGGGGCTCTGGATCGTTGCAGGCCTGGGACTGATTCTTCCCTACCTGGTAGGTCCGCTCTTGCGTCGGCGAATGAACGCCGCGATGAAAGAGAGCCCGGTCAGCGATTGATTACTCCCACCTGACGATCTGCAGTCAGTCTTTGCACCGGGCCTGTCCCGGTGCTTTTTTTACGACTAACGAAGTGGATGGGATAATGGTTTGCGCCCGGACAGACTTGTTGCGACTGCCTTTGTTACGATGAGAGCAGATGAATCTTGGGGAAGACGGTTATGAGGGTGATGTTGCTGGGCGCTACCGGCCTGACTGGTGGCAAAGTGCTACAGGGTTTGCTGGGCAGAGAAGAGGTTACGCAGGTGGTGGCGCTGGTGAGGCACAAACTGCCGACGCTGCATGACAAACTGGCACAGCATGAAGTCGATTTCGATCGCTTGGAGGATCACGCCGAACTGTTCGATGTGGATGTGATTATCTGCTGCCTGGGCACCACCATCAAAAAAGCGGGCTCACAGGATCAGTTCCGGAAGGTGGATCTGGGCTACCCGATGAAAGCCGGTGAGCTGGGTCGCTCCCGTGGAGTACGAGCGTTCATCCTGATGTCTGCGATTGGAGCCTCGTCGTCGTCGACTATTTTTTATAATCGGGTAAAGGGCGAGCTTGAAGACGCCCTGAGAGATCTCGACTATCCCTACCTGTCCATCTATCACCCGAGTCTGTTGTTGGGTGATCGCAAAGAACAGCGCACTGCGGAGGCCCTTGGCATAAAAGCGATGCCGCTGGTGAACCGTCTGCTGATCGGTCCCCTGGATAAGTACCGCGGCATTGAGGCGCAAACAGTGGCCAGTGCCATGGTCAATGAGGCCTGCCATCTGGCGGCAGAACCCGCCGCCGAGCAGGTGGTCCAGACTCGCGAGTATGATGAGATCGTCCAGCTGGCGGGCTGAGCCGGTTATTTCCCGTTCAGAATGCCGACAACCAGACGGCCGGCCAGGCCAATGAGAATGGCCCCGAAGATACGCTCGAACCACACGGCTTTCTGTCTGAGCAGGGTCAGCCATTTCGGGTTGGAGAACAGCCAGGCGACGATCAGGTACCAGCTGGTATCAATGACAAGGGCGGTTGCGGCATAGCCGAACTTGGCCATCAGGCTGGTGTCGGTGCCCACGACCTGACTGAATAGGGCCAGGAAGAATACCGCGATTTTCGGGTTGAAGAAGGCAATCAGAAAACCGTCACGGGCCGCACTTTTGGTGGTGGGCGGCTCGGGCAGTTCGTCATCCGCCTGCCGCTTTGCCATCAGTCCTTTCACGCCCAGCCAGGCCAGGTACAGGGCGCCGCCCCATTGCAGAATTGAAAACGCCGTTGGCGAGGCCGTGATGATGGCGGCGAGCCCGAGGATGCTCAGAAAGGCATAGATGCCGACACCGATGCCATGGCTGAGAGCGGTGATGATGCCATTGCGCCGACCACCGGTGAGCGTCTGCTTGAGCACCAGTGCCAGCGAGGGTCCCGGGGACATAGCACCCAGAACGCAGATGGTGACAACAGTCAGCCAGGTGGCAAGCGTCATGGTGGATCAGTCCTTTGCAATTGAAACAGGCTGCCGATTCTAGCAGCCTGTCCGCCGGTAAAAACCTGGAAACTGCAATCAGTTCAATGCTCAATCACCCGCCAGAATCCACCTGGCGGCCTTCTCGGCAATCATCAGGGTTGGCGAATTGGTGTTGCCGCTGGTGATGGTGGGCATTACTCCGGCATCCACCACGCGCAATCCTGCTACGCCCCGGACCCTCAGGTGCGGGTCCACCACTGCCTGTTCGTCATCGGCTCGCCCCATTCGGGTAGTGCCCACCGGGTGAAAGATTGTGGTGCCGATGTCGCCCGCCAGCTTTGCCAATTCGTCGTCGGTCTGGTACTCAAGTCCGGGTTTGAATTCCTCCGGCTGGTATTGCATGAAGGCAGGCTGTTCGGCAATACGGCGCGTCACCCGCAAAGAGTCTGCCGCGACTTTCCGGTCTTCCGGCGTGCTCAGGTAATTGGGGGATATCGCCGGTGCCTGTTTTGGATCGTTGCTGCGGATGCGCACCGTGCCCCGGCTGGTGGGGTTCAGATTGCAAACGCTGGCGGTGATGGCCGGGAAATTGTGAAGCGGCTGCCCGAAGGCGTCCAGGCTAAGGGGCTGCACATGGTATTCGATGTTGGCGTAATCGTATTCCTCGGAACTGCGGGTAAACAGACACAGCTGTGAGGGCGCCATACTCATCGGCCCCGAGCGTGTAAGCAGGTATTCCAGGCCGATCCTGGCCTTGCCGATCAGGGAGTTGGCCATGGTGTTCAGCGTTGTGACCCCTTTCACCTTGTACACAGACCGGATCTGCAAGTGATCCTGGAGGTTCTCGCCAACGCCGGGCAGGTCGGCAACTACATCAATTCCGTGTTCCTTGAGGAGGTGGGCGGGACCAATGCCCGAGAGTTGCAGCAGCTGCGGGGAGCCAATGGCGCCAGCGGACAGGATGACTTCCCGTTTTGCCCGGGCGATAACGTCATCTCCGCCAGACCGCTCGACCCGAACGCCGACACAGCGAGGTCCGGAGCCGGCGTTTTCTGTCTCGAGCCCTAATACATGGGTTGAGTGCCACAGGGTCAGGTTGGAACGCTTTTCCGCGTTCCTCAGGAACGCTTTGGACGTATTCCAGCGCCAGCCGGAGCGCTGGTTCACCTCAAAGTAATCCACGCCCTCGTTGTCGCCGCGGTTGAAATCCCGGGTCCGGGGTATGCCCGCCTCGACGCAGGCAGTGGCAAAGTCCTCCAGCACTTTCCACTTCAGGCGCTGATGCTCCACACGCCATTCCCCGCCGTGACCGTGGTACTTGCGGTGCTCCGGATCGGCATCGCCGCCCTCATCAAGGCGGTAGTGATCTTCGTGGCGCATGAAATCGGGAAGGCAGTTGTCCCAGTTCCAGGCGTCCTCGCCTGTAATTTCGGCCCACTGCTGGTAATCCCGGGCCTGGCCACGAATATAGAGCATTCCGTTGATGCTGGAGCAGCCTCCCAGAGTCTTGCCGCGGGGGTAGATGAGAGATCGGCCGTTCAGGCCAGGATCGGGCTCGGTACGGAAACGCCAGTCTGTTCGCGGATTGTCGATGCAGTACAGGTAGCCCACCGGGATATGAATCCAGTGGTAGTTATCCCGTCCGCCAGCCTCGATCAGTAGCACCCGATTCTCCGGGTTTGCGCTCAGCCGGTTGGCCAGCAGGCAGCCGGCAGTGCCGGCGCCGATAATGATGTAATCGAACTCCTGATGTCCCGTCGCATTGTTGTTGTCGGACATGGCGTTTTCTCCGCTGCTGGTTCTCTAGTTACTTGGCGGTCGGCATCACAAATTCCGCACCGGCATCAATGGAATCGGACCAGCGCTGCATGATGGATTTCTGGCGCGTGTAGAATTTCACGCCCTCTTCGCCATAGGCGTGGGTGTCGCCAAACATCGAGCGCTTCCAGCCGCCAAAGCCGTGCCACGCCATGGGTACGGGAATGGGTACGTTAATCCCGACCATGCCGACCTGGATTCGGCGGCCAAATTCCCGGGCCACGCTGCCGCTCTCGGTGAAGCAGCTGACACCGTTGCCGAATTCATGGTCGTTGATCAGACGAATCGCCGTGGCGATATCGGGTACCCGGACACAGGCCAGAACCGGTCCGAAGATTTCTTCACGATAGATCGTCATATCGGGCGTGACGTGATCAAACAGTGAACCGCCCATCCAGAAACCATCGGCGCAGCCATCGCCGGTGTTCGAGGCATCGAACCCCCGGCCATCCACGACCAGCTCGGCACCTTCCGCCACACCCTTGTCAATGTAGCCGGTAATGCGCTGGTGTGCGGCGGCGGTAACAATCGGGCCCATCTCGGCATCCAGCTGTTCGCCGTTTTTCACTTTCAGGCTTCGGGCCCGCTCGGCCAGTCTTGGCACGATCTTGTCCGCAACATCCCCGACAAGCACCGCCACACTGATGGCCATGCAGCGCTCGCCGGCACTGCCGTAGGCGGCGCCGATCAGGGCATCGACTGCTTTGTCGAGATCGGCGTCCGGCATCACCACCATGTGGTTCTTGGCCCCGCCGAGGGCCTGAATGCGCTTGCCGTGCTTGGCGCCTTTCTCGTAAAGCAGATTGGCAATCGGGGTGGATCCGACAAAACTCAGGGCCTGGACATCCGGATGTTCGATCAGGGCGTTCACCGCATCCTTGTCGCCCTGAACCACATTAAACACGCCATCGGGCAGGCCGGCCTGTTTCAGCAGGTCGGCAATCATCAGGGAAGCGCTCGGGTCGAGCGGGCTGGGCTTCAGGACAAAGGTGTTGCCTGCCGCAATGGCTACCGGAAACATCCACATGGGCACCATCGCCGGGAAGTTGAACGGGGTAACGCCGGCGACCACGCCCAGGGGCTGGCGGGTGGTCCAGTTATCGATACCCGTGCTGACCTGCTCGGTGTAATCGCCTTTCAGAAGCTGGGGAATGCCGCAGGCGAACTCGACGATGTCGATGCCCCGGGCTACTTCGCCCTGGGCGTCCGTGAATACCTTGCCATGCTCCGCGGTGATGGCGCGGGCCAGGTCATCCTTGTGGGTGTTCAACAGTTCCAGAAACTTGAACATGACCCTGGCCCGGCGAATGGGCGGTGTGTCGGCCCAGGCGGGGAATGCAGCATCGGCGGCAGCAACAGCGGCGTCTACGTCCTCACGGCCGGCCAGAGCTACGCGGCCTGTGACCTGTCCGGTGGCCGGATTGAACACGTCCTGGGACTGGCTGGATGTGCCGAGAGATATTTCGCCATTGATATAATGCTGGATGGTTGCGTTGGTCATGGATGCCTCTGTCTTTTCGCGATTGGCCGCTCGAAATGGCAGAAATGCATTCTGCTAAGGGCCCTTAAGGAGCTTTGGGTAATTTCTGACCATGCAGGTTAGGTGTGGCAAAGGGGGAAAGCAATTGAGATTTTCAAAAGCCAGATATAAGGTGAGCTTATATCGAGAACCTGAAACGAGACGCTTATGTACCCCCTTCAGAGCCTTCGGGCGTTCGTTACTGTCGCCCGTGAGGGCAGTGTAAGCCGCGCCGCCACTCGCCTCCATCTGACTCAGCCCGCCGTCAGCCTCAAGCTCAAGCAACTGCAGGACGAACTGGAACTCAAACTGTTCCTGCGCAAGCCCCAGGGTCTGGTGTTGACCCCCGATGGTCAGGCTCTCTTGCCTTCGGCTGAAAAAGCACTCGCTGCCATGGCGGCGTTTGAGCAGAGCGCCCGGGCATTGCATAACACACTTCGAGGGCGGTTGCGGATTGGTACCATCGTGGATCCGGAATTTATCCGTCTCGGGGCGTTTCTGCACCGCCTGGTGGAACGGGCGCCACAACTGGAAACCGAGCTGCGTCAGGGTATGAGTGGCAGCGTGTTGGAACAGGTCAGGGATGGCCGCCTCGATGTCGGTTTTTTTCTGGCGCCGCCAGGCGTCGGGCCAGGTGCACTGGCGCCGGACGTGGTTCACCGTGAGCTGACCCGGTTTCACTACTATGTGGTTGCGCCGGCGGGTTGGGGGCCGAGGCTTCGGTCGGCCCAGTGGTCGGACTTGGCAGCTATGCCCTGGATTGTGACTCCAGAAGACTCCGTTCATCACCGGCTGCTTAAAGGCACTCTGGAACCCATGGGGTTAATGCCCCGGGGCGTAGCCCAGGTCGACCAGGAGGCGTGCATGCTGGATCTGGTCAGGGCAGGTGTGGGTTTGAGTCTCGCGCGGGATGCATTGGCGATGGCTGAGCGCCAGGAAACCGGCCTGGAAATTGTTGACGGGTTGCAGTTGCCTTGCGCGCTCAGTTTCGTATGGCACCAGGACCGACAGGGCGAGCCTCTGATCGCGGAGGCTCTGGAAGCCCTGGCGGGTGTCTGGGCGGTTAGCCCAACGTAGCATCCAGGAACATCATCACGGCAAAACCGCCCATCAGGCAGAAGGTGGACATGATTTTCCATTGCCGGTGATGGGTTTCGGGGATGATTTCATTGCTGATGATGAACAGCATGGCGCCTGCTGCGAAGCCAAGGGTCCAGGGCATTATTGGCTCGGCAAGCCAGACAAGCGTCGCTCCGAAGAGACCACCCAGTGGCTCGGCCAATCCAGTCATCAGGGCAATGCTGAAGGCCTTGATTCGCGAGTAGTTGATGGCCAATAGCGAAAAAGCGACGGCCAGCCCCTCCGGAATGTTCTGGAGTCCGATACCGGTGGCAAGAACATAGCCATTATTGACATCGCCGCCGGCAAAACCGACGCCCACCGCCATGCCTTCGGGGAAGTTGTGGAGGGTTATAGCGACAATAAAGAGCCAAATGCCGCGGATGTAAGAAGCGTCCGATCCTTCCCGGCCCAGTTCGAAGTGCTGATGCGGCAGCTTCTGGTGCACAAAGTAGAGGCCAGCGGCACCGGAGAGCAGGCCGAAAATGACAATCAGCGCGGCGGTCCAGGTTTCGCCAGTAATCTGTTCGCCGTACTCGAGGCCAGGTAGTAACAGAGAAAAAAATGAAGCCGCCAACATCACGCCCGCGGCTGAAGCCAGCATACCGTCCTGCAGTTTATGGGTGAGGGTACGGACAAGAAACACACCCAGGGCGCCCACGCCACTGGCAAGGCCCGCCAGCAGGCTGGCAATGGTTCCCAGCCAGACAATACTGATGTCAGAAGTCATTCAGTCTCCCGTTGGCTTGTGATGTCAGCATAGCAGCTTGAAGTAGCTACGCCGGAGGCCCCGCTGTGGGTTCCTCCGGCTGCATTTCTCGGGAGAGAAAAGCGATCAGGCGGCGTTCTGCTCGCGCCAGGCCAGCTCGTTGGAAATGGTGGCCTTCGGTTGCAGCATCGCGAAATCGATGTCTGCAATCTCTTTGCCGTCTTTGAGGCGCTGCACGAAGTCCGGGTTTGCGAGCGCCTTCTTGCCCACCGCAAGCAATGTGTCCGGGAACTGGTTGGCCACATCCTGGCAGTTGGTTTCATCAATGTTGCCATTGAGGATAAGACCGATCCCTTCAACGCTGGCGGCCACGTCAGCCAGGCTCTCATCACCCTCTACAAAATGCTTCCGGTTAACGTCACCGTCGGTTGTATGGACGAAATCGGCACCTGCATCGCGGACCGCTTCCACAATCTGACGGAATCCGGATTCACCTTCCGGCAGCTGGTAGTCTGGATCAGTGACCGTGCCCTGAGACAGGCGGATGCCTACGGTAAAGTCCTCGCCAACGGCCTCGCGAATCGCACGGATCACTTCAACCACCAGGCGCAGCCGGTTTTCCAGTGACCCACCGTACTCATCGTCGCGTTGGTTAAAGTAGGTGCTCAGGAACTGATTCAACAGATAGCCGTTGGCCCCGTGAATCTCAATGCCATCGAAGCCGGCGGCTTTCGCATTGGCGGCGGATTGTGCAAAACCTTCAACCGCCGCCTGAATGTCGGTCCTGGTCATGACGCTGGGCGTTTGCCACTCAGTCTGGTCGCCATAGAAACCAAGCGGGGCGCCTTTTGGGGTAACTTCGCTGGGCCCCTGTGGCTGGTCGGTGAAACGGTTGGCCTGGAACTGCGCGCCGGCGTGCATCAACTGAACGATGATCTTGCTGCCTGCGGCGTGTACCCGTTCGACAATGGTCTTCCAGCCATCTATCTGCGCTTCGTTGATGATGCCGGGCTGGTTGGCATAGCCCTGGCTTGCCTTGTCATCGGTATAGGTTCCCTCGGTGATCACCAGACCAAAGCCGCCCCTCGCGTAGCGTTCGTAATGGTCTGCCATCAGGGCATTCGGGGTGCCGTCCGGCTCCGCACTGGTGCGTGTCATTGGTGCCAGGGCGAATCGATTAGGTACCTCGATGGTGTTGAATTTGATGGATTGCATCACGTCGCTCATAGATACCCTTTCATGTTGTTGAATTGGACGAGGAGTACTATCGGGGTGCAGCGCCTTCTCTAAAAGCGAAGAATATCGACACAGCCTGTCAGTATTTTTGAATGATTATTCTGAGGTGCCGGTTTTGGTGTCGGAATGGCCAAGGGAGCGTTCCGGTGCAACCTGGTCGCGAACCAATTGCTTGAGTTTGGTAATTTCCGGGAAGCCGCTGTCTTGCTTGCGGGACCAGACCCGCTTGCCATTGACCCATACCTCGAAAATACCGCCAGTGCCGGGGTGCAGGCTCAATTCACTGATCTCGCCTTCGAAGGTTGTCAGCAGCTCCTGCGCCATCCAGGCCGAGCGCAGAAGCCAGCGGCAACCGGTGCAATAGTGGATATCGATTTTGTTGGTCATGATGGTGTCTGTGACTCCTTTGTTTGATGGCGGTCCAGCTGCCGAGTGAGACGTTGAAAAAGTTGATCCTGAAAGTCCCGGCAAAGCGGGTACAGATGCCCGAGGCCTGGCATCGGGGTCAGCTCCGCGACTGGTAGATTTTTGGCGAGGTGGCGAGCGTAGTCCATGGGCACGAATGGATCCTCCTCGCCCTGGTAGATGAATACCGGGGTCCGGACATCGCGAAGACTGAACCCCCAGTTTCCAAGTTCGGTCAGTAAATCGGTGGTAATGGCTCGTCCGCCACTGTTGAGACACATGAGCTGATCACGCTGGAATTCGCCGTCGCTCAATAGCTTCCTCAATAGCTGGCGGTCATGCCTGCTGGCCATTTCCTCGGCACCTTTGAGATAAAGTCCCGGGTGACGCCTGGATAGCCAGGCAATCAATGTGACGGCCAGCCGGGTCAATCGGGGACTGAGCCTGACCAGTTGCGGGCCCGGCCATCGTGTGGCCTGAACCAGTCCGCCGGAGCCTGGATATTCCGCAAAATGGGTGAGCCCGGAAAGGCAGACCCCGAGATCAACCCGATCCGCGAGTCGGTAACAGCAGGCCAGGGTCCGGGAACCGCCGCTGGACCAGCCGATGTGACTGAATCGCGCCAATTCCAGAGAATCGGCAAGCTGCTCGATATCGGCCGGGTAATCGAGCAGCTTGCGCCCTGGCTGGAAATCGGAGTTGCCGATACCGGGGCGGTCGGGGGTCAGGATGCGAAACCCGTGCTCCCTGGCTTTTTCATCAAAGAAGCGGCCTTCCAGACGGCTGCCCGGCATGCCGTGCCCAAAGACAATCGGGTAGCCGAGGGGGTCGCCAACGTCCGTGAACGCCAGGGTCCTGCCATCTGAAAGCGTTAGAACCCGGTCCCACCCCGCATCGGCACTAATTTGTGTCATTCGTGGGATAGACCGAGCGCGACAGGGTGGGCTCACAGCCGACAACTCTGCGGGCCTGTTTGTGAGCGTGGAGATACCAGCGTTGGCCGGCTTTTGCGAACGTGTTTTTGCTCACGTCAAAGTCAACGTTTTCCATGGTTGCCGGAATAGGCGAGCCGTCGGCGTGGCGATAAACGCAGCTCACGCCAATGGTCAGCGCTGTCGCTGCCGGTAGTTCAATGAATCCGTCTTCTCTTACAGCCGGCTCATTGCCATTTATCGACATGACCTTGAGACACGGACCGTAATGAACCTTCTCAAGATCATCCAGGTATTCGTTGAGACAATGATTGGCGCTGACGAAAACGGTGTCTCCGTCAATTTCGTCTTCGGCGGGCGGCAGCGACTGACATCCCTGCAGTAAGAGTATCCCGAAGACCAATAGCAGGATCTGTTTCATGATATCTCCTCAACTGATGCGCGTATCCTGTTTCAGAGCTTGTCCTGTGCCGGGCCCGAGCCGGCTACCGGAGTATTGTAGCGCGTATCCCCCTCGGCGGTTCCACGGAGCTGATCAATCAGGCGGGCATCGCGGTTGTACAGATCATTGCGGAACTGCAGCCTGCCCTCGTTATCTACCCAGGAGGTCCAGTATTGGATGTGCACAGGCACCGGCTCCGGGAGCACGACAGTCTGGGGTTGTGCCTCGGAAACCACCCGGTCAATCTTTTCGCGGGACCAGTCGGGCGCCGACGCCAGAAGTCGTTCTGCAAGATCAAAAGGTTGCTCAACCCGGATGCAGCCAGAGCTGAATGAACGCTCGGCCCGGGAAAACAGGCCGCGCCCCGGCGTATCGTGCAGGTAAACATCGTACTGGTTCGGAAACATGAACTTGATCTGACCCAGGGCATTCTGAGGGCCGGGTTCCTGCACCAACTGGTACGGGAAGTTGTTCCGATTCAGTGATGGCCAGTCAACCTCCAGCGGGTCCACTCTTTCCCGGTCAGCGCCCCAGCCACGGTAAACGCTGATATTGAGTCGGGAGAGATAGTTCGGATCGCGGAGAATCCGGGGCAATTGATCCTGAATCATCAGCGTTCGCGGTACGGTCCAGGTGGGATTGAACACCAGGTACCGGATGCGATCGCTGAACACCGGCGTTTGGCGGAAGGGCTGACCGACGATCACTCGTTTGCGCAGTACTTCTGCGCCGTTTTCCACCATCTTCAGTTCAAATCCGGCGATATTCACCAGGACATAGGTGTCGCCGAGTGATTCTGGCAGCCACCGCCATCGTTCGAGCGTGGCGTCAATGTGGCGCAGGCGTTCCACCGGTATCACGTTCAGTGCTGTCAGGGTGTCCTTCCCAATAAGGCCATCGGCTTCAAGCCCATGTCGAGCCTGGAAGCGCATGACCGCAGATTCAAGCTCCGCGTCGTAGTCACGCGGATCTGAAAACGTTGCCGGTGATTCTGCAAGCTCTCCCAATAGAGAGAGTCGTCGGCGGACCTCATTGAGCCGCTCATCCCTGTCGCCGGGGCGAATGGTCGGGCTCAACGCCAGAGGTAACCAGGGCTGGCCCAGCAGTCTGGTCAGGTCCTGCCTTGCAGCCATCAACTTTCGGTAAGCGGGATCGGCGGGACGCAGCGAATCCAGCGTGCCGGTGATATCCGAGCGCTGCAACGCATCCTTTAAAACGGATTCCATCTGGCGCTGGCGCCTGTTGGCGGTCCATTCGGCGTGAACCGTCTGCGGGTTGACCTTGCCGACCAGCATGTGTGAGCTGAGCATCAGAAAAGCATCAGAGAACAGCAGATCCAGATCGGCCCTCAGGTCTTCAGAGAAATCGCTCATGGGTCTGAGTGCCAGGCCCGAGAGAATATCCGCGTGATAGTCAGCCGGGTTCAGACCGTCATGACTGGCTTGTTCAACCGAATCAATCAACTGCCGGCGAAGCTCAGCCGATTTCCATGCTGGCTGGTATCCGTTGGCCCCGTAAAAGGCTGACAGTGCCTGGTGGGCCATTAACCGGCTTCCGAGCACCTGAACCGGGAAGCCGGCCTCCATGGCCTCAATCCTGGCAACAATGGCTTCATCGGCTGCCAGGCAAACGGGGTGCCAGAGGGTGCCCAGCAGGGCAAACATTGTTGTGGCGAGGGAAAAACGTCTGAATCCATGCATGGGTGTTCTCCACCTCTTCCCTGAGAGGCGTTAATCGCGGTGGTAAGGTGCAATAGTCTGATGCTACCACAGCGGCATTTGTTCCCCACCTGGCCGCCGGAAAAGATCACCTCGCAGCGGTTCTTCTGCATGGAGGTTCAGCCCCAAACGCCTTGCTTTTTTGGTGAAACGCTGGCGAATCAGGTCCGAGTAAGGGCCCGTGCCCGTCATTCTGCGGCCGAAGGTGGCGTCATAACTCTTCCCGCCCCTGAGGTCGCGCATTCGGTTCATCACATGCTCGGCCCTTTGCGGGAAGTGCCGCTGCAGCCAGTCCTGGAACAGCTCGTCCAGTTCATGGGGTAACCGCAGCATAATCCAGCTGGCACGGGTGGCGCCCGCCTCTGCCGCGGCCTCCAGAATCGACTCGATTTCGTGATCGTTGATGAAGGGGATTACCGGCCCGAGGATGATGCCGGTCGGAACGCCGGCCTCCGAGAGCTGCCTGATCATCTTGAGGCGGGTGGCCGGTGCGGCCGTCCTCGGCTCCATGCGTCGTTTCAGGTCGTTGCTCAGGCTGGTGAGGCTGATCCGCACAGAGCAGAGCCCATCAGAAGCCATTTCGCGGAGCAGATCAAGGTCTCTGAGGATGAGCGCGCCCTTGGTAATGATCGACACCGGGTGGCGATACTCGGCCAGAACTTCCAGCACCTGGCGGGTAATCCTCTGGTCCCGCTCCAGTGGCTGGTAGGCATCCGTATTGACGCCCAGGGCGATGGGCGACACCCGGTAGCCGGGCCTGTCGAGCTCTTCTCTCAGACGGGCGGCGGCGTTGGGTTTGGCGATCAGCCGGGTTTCGAAATCCAGCCCCGGTGACATGTCCCAATAGGCGTGGGTAGGGCGGGCGAAACAGTAAATGCAGGCATGCTCGCAGCCACGGTATGGATTGATCGACTGGTCGAACGGCACGTCCGGCGACGTATTTCGACTGATTATGGATTTTGCGGTCTCAAGGACGACTTCCGTAGCGAGCGTATCGGGGTTCAAGTCGTCTTCGGGGTCGTGATACCAGTCATGGCCTGCCTCCCGGTCAGTGACAATGGGCTGGAACCGGTTGTGGGGATTCAGGGCCGTGGCGCGAGTTTTCATGGGTATGCTCGATACTGTTTAAATGTACAGTATCGAACATGCTACCGCCTGGAACCCTGCCGTGCAACCTGTCCAGGGCCCACTGTTACAGACGGAAGCCCTGTGAGGCCTGGGTCAGGGTGGTTACCTGGGATGACAGTCGTCCGATATGGGCGTTGAGCTTCTGGCGGATATCCGAGGTTTCCCGGGTGTGCCCGTGGATCTGCTCCACCTTCTGGGCGATTTCCTCGGTGGTCGTTGATATCCCCTCAACAGAGGACACCACCTGATTCATGTCGCCAGCCAGTTGTTGTATCGAGCCGGTGATCTGTTCGATCGAGTGCGCCGCCTCTCTCGAGCTTTCCTCTCCCTCACCTGCGGAAGTCAGGCCCTCTTTCATCAGTCTGGAAATGGCCTGGGTTTCACGGTTGAGGGATTCCACGATCTCGGCAATCCCGTTGGTTGCCGATACGGTCTTCTCTGCGAGAGACCGAACTTCGTCGGCAACAACCGAGAAACCGCGTCCGGCCTCGCCGGCTCGTGCCGCCTCAATCGCAGCATTCAAGGCCAGCAGGTTGGTCTGTTCAGCCAGGCCGTTGATTACGCCAACGATGGAGTTGACCTTCTCGCCGGTTTTGCTCAGCTGGCTGACCTGATCGTGGGTTTTCTGGATTCTTTCGGCCAGTTCGGTCATGGTTTTGGCGCTTTGCCTGACCACCTCGGCACCGGAATGGGCGGCACCGTTGGCGCTCTGAACAGCGTCATTGACTGACTGGGTGTACTGGGCAATATCGACCGCCGTGTGGGAGATTTCCTGAACCGCAGTGGCGGTCTGCTCGGTCTCGTCTTCAACTTGCTCGCCGTTTCTGCCCATCTGTTCTACCAGAGCATCCAGTTCAACCTGAAGCGATGACAGGGTGCGGTTACCCTCGACGACTTGCCCGATAACGTCCGAGACATCGTCCAGCATCTTGTTGGCCGCTTCGCCCAGGCGATTGAATTCATCGTTCGGATTCCTGCCCGGCTCGAGGCGCTGACTGAGGTCACCGCCGGCGACCCGGGTGAGCAGGTTTACGGTCTCATTGAGTCGTTTCACAAGGGTTCTTGAGGCGGTCGTCAGGGTCAGGATAAGGATAATCACCACCGCAGCAGCGGTTGCAATGATCAGCCAGGTCGAGGCGGCGCGGGCCTCTTCGGCCTGCTGGCTGGTTGCCACAATAATGTCCTGGCGGAGGAGGGTGTTCTGCTCGGCAATCAGATCGCGAATACGGGTGCCGGTGGCTGACAGTTGGTTCTCAATGGCAGACAGGTTGGCGATGAGCGATTCGGCATCGGAAAAGGCATTGGCGAATGCCTGGACAGCCTGGCCGATGTCAATTTCCTGCCAGTCCATCTCGGTGACGGTGGTCTGCATCCGCGCCAGGGCCTCACGGGTTGACTCGGCGTAGGTCGCATCGAAGGTAGAGAGGTAGTCGCGGTAGGTGGAGGCGATGGTGTTGATGTCGTCGTTAAAGATGGAAATGCTGATTTGCCGAAGCCTGTCGTTTATCGCTTCGGACATTGTTGCTCTCAGACCGCTGGACGGAGTGAGGCCCAGCTGTTGATTCAGGGCCAGCCATTCGGTGCGAAGTCGGGTATACTCCGCAACCTGCTCCTGGATTTGTTGTGCAGTGGTCTTTATCGCGTCACCCGGCAGGGTTCCGGCGGATTCACTGAGTGCCGATGACTGGGCCGCGAGCGACGCCAGTCTCTCCTGATAGTTCTCAACCTGGTTAGGTTCCAGATTTTCACTCGTTCTCTCGAGTGCCAGCCAGTCGTTCAGCAGGGTCAGGGACGCGGATTCATAGGCTCTTGCTTCGCTTCGGGCCTCATAAGCGTCAGATACCTTGCCGAGCCCGCTCAGGGAGGCCAGAGTGGCAATCGCCAGACCAATCAGCGTTGCAACAATCAACAGCAGGAACTTCTGTTTCCATGACAGGGCCATTCACATCCTCCGGGGAATGTTGTTTTTCTTCGCAACTAACTGAGCTTAGACCAGTTCCGGATAAACGACGGCCCTTTTGACGACAACCGGGAATCCATGTCTGATCTCGCGATTTACCAATATCTGCTGATTGCCCTGATTTTCGTCTGGAGTGGTTTTGTCCGCTCCGGGCTGGGATTCGGTGGCGCCGTTCTGTCCCTGCCATTTCTGTTACTGGTTCTTGATCAACCGCTCGTCTTTCTGCCGATCATTGCGGTCCACCTTCTGGTGTTTTCATCCCTGACAATCTGGATGAACAATCGCACCGGGGCAGGGAAGCAACGTGAGGCGGGCTCGGGCACTGTCGACTGGCAATACCTGTGGCGGATCCTCGCCATCATGATTGTGCCCAAGCTGATTGGTGTATTCGGGTTGATTACCATGCCCAGTGACATCCTGAGTGCCATCATTTTCGTTATCGTGGCGCTTTATTCTGTTTCCTACATCATCAACCGACCTTTTCGCAGTGGCAGCAAAACGGTCGACGCGATATTCCTCATGGTGGGCGGATACATCAGTGGCACTTCCCTGATCGGTGCGCCCCTGATCATTGCCGTGGCAGCCCAGCACCTGCCCAAAGAAAAACTGCGGGATACCTTGTTCGCGCTCTGGTTCATTCTGGTGCTGATCAAGATGGCCGCTTTCGTCTGGGCCGGCATCGATCTGCAACTTATCCATCACCTCTGGCTGCTGCCATGCGCAGCCATCGGCCACGTAATCGGGCTCTACGCCCATGACCGTATTCTCCAGGCGGAGACTCCGGTGTTCTTCCGTCTGCTGGGAACCGTGCTGCTGCTGGTGAGCAGCGTCGGTATTGTTAGCGTGCTCTGGTAGCAGCCAGGGCGCGAGGCTCAGCCTGCGCGCCCGAATACCCGTTCAAAGAAACCGGTCACCCGCACGTCTGGTATTGGCAGGCTGTCGACTTCGTCCATGGCCCGTCGCCAGAACTTCTCGGGGTCGTCCAGATGCGCAACTTTGGCGCGCTCGTCCGGACTGTAGTGGTTGTGCTCCCCGGCAATGCCCTCGGCCATCAGTTCCTGGGTCCAGAGGTAGATTGCAGCCCGAACGGTCCTGAGGAGCCGGCAATAAACGTCGCGACTCAGGTTGATGGCCAGCTCGGCGGTCAGGTTGATCTGCTTCTGCAACACGGCCATCTCGTCTTTTTCCAGCAAAACCCGGTTGCCGTTGCCCTTTTTGCAACTCACACAGGTTTTCTCAAGAGCTTTCACGCCCTCGAGCAGATCCATGTAGCCGAACTCCTCTTTTTGCTGATCATCTACTGGAGCGGGGATCCAGCCATACTGGGGGGATTTGGCAACAATGTGCCCGTGTAGCTGCCTACGATAAGGCGGTGCGGCAGCAACATCCTGATATCCATCAAATTCGGTGCGTAGCCAGGCCGCCATTTTACGGTGACGAAGCATCATGGCCAGGGTAATGGCAGAGGGCATGATCTCTTCGAGCAGCTCTGCGGAGTCCCGCGTGCGTTCGTCGAGGTGGTTTACCGATGTCGACATTTTTCCTCCTCGGCAACGGGTTGGCCGGTTCGTGGACCCGTTGTCCGTTTGTTGTTTTTGGCATTCGGTGGTTGTATGTGTCATTACCGATGTCTAAAAAGTAGACAGATAATCTCAAGCGCGCCGTTGTAAAAAAGTTACTGCTTTGTAACGGCCGGTAAGCAGCCAGACCAGGGGAAGGAAGAGCGTCATGAATCAGGACAATGGCTTCGAGTTGCAGAGAGCGTCCATGGTGGATTATCAGCTTCGAGCCCGTGGAATCGGGTCGCCGCTGGTGCTGGAGGCCATGGGTCGGGTGCCGCGTGAGCGCTTCATTCCCGAGCGCATGAAGGACTGCGCCTACGATGATGGTCCTCTTCCGATAGGCGCGGGGCAGACCATTTCGCAGCCTTACATCGTGGCGTTGATGACGGAAGCACTGGATCTGGAGGGTGGAGAAAGGGTTCTGGATATCGGGACAGGTTCGGGTTACGCGGCTGCCGTTCTGAGCTGTATTGCAAGCGAGGTGTTCAGTATCGAACGGGTTCAGGAACTCGCCGATCGCGCAGCCCGAACGCTGGCCGCCGAGGGGTTTGACAATGTCCGGGTTCGCTGTGGCGATGGCACGACAGGTTGGCCCGAACACCAGCCTTTCGATGGCATCATAGTGGCTGCCGGTGCGCCAGCGGTGCCGGACTCATTGAAGCATCAGCTGGCGGTTGGCGGGCACCTGGTCATACCGGTGGGGTCGGAGCATTCGGTTCAGTCGCTGGAACGTATTACCCGGCTGACAGAGAACGAATTCCGGACCGAGGACCTCGGCGCAGTCCGGTTCGTTCCCCTGATCGGTGAACAGGGGTGGTCGTGACCGCGAGTCTTTGCACGCAGACTCAGCTGCCGGCGTTCGTGCTCTCGAAGATCTTGTCGGCCGATGCCGCTACGAAGCCCGAGTAGAGCCGGCCATCCGGTTTCGGATAACGCAGGGCAAACTCGTAGAAACAACTGGGTATGGTTACCGTCTCGTCGGTAAAGGTAACCGGCACCCTGTCGGCCATGGTTGAGGACTGCTCCAGCAAGTCTTCCGGGGAGCCTTTTACTTCACCGCCGGATGAATTCACCGTATAGCCATGATCTTTCAGCAACTGATTGATTTCCGGTACCGAACCGAACTGTTCCAGATGGTTGATGCTGACCGTGAAATGGTTTGCGCGGTAGCCCCATGCGGCCATCCAGGCGGCGTACTCGCTTTCCTTCATCAGCTGGCGGTAGGTGTCGTAGTCGACCTCCCAATGGCGTCCCGAATAGAGAAAATCATCGGCAGTAACCGCCTCCGGCTTTACCTGGCCGACAAGACTTTTAACCACCGATTGCAGCTCCGGCGAGCATTGCTCTACAAGCAGCTCGGAAATAAACACCTTGGGCAGTTCCCGGGAGGGGTGCTCATAGTGGCGGGCATAAAGCTTTTTGGCCTCGAAGTGGTATTCGCCGCCTTCTTCATAGCCGAGGCTGAGAAAATGCTCTGCCAGAGCGTCCAGCCGAACAGGGTCCAGGTTGAAGGTGCGAAGCGCAATGTGGTCGTTGACGATGGCCTGCCCCTCTTCGGCGCCCAGGATTTTATGTATGCGATCGGCCGAAGGGGTTACCTGGCGGTACGACTCCCAGAGTCTCGCAAACAGGGTGTCCGGATCAGTGTGCATAGCGAATCTCCTCAGTAACCGGTTTTTGGCAGGGCTGTTGACGCCCCTGTGACTCTTCCCTGGACTGGCCCAGTGGCAGATAGCAGGCCAGGCTATATCCGCCAAGGTTCAGTTCGTTCGCCAGTTGCTCTGGCACTGACAGGCTATTGGCATCGGGGTTCGGCAGGACCTGCTCGGTTACCGTAGCCCTGAAGCCTGAACAGCCAGCATTGGCAACTATAGCGGATCCAACGGTGTTTCCAGCAATATTCCAGGAACTCCGGTTGCCTTTCTGTAGCCTTGCGCGGGTAAGAAGGGTATCGCGCACGCTGGCGATGTCCGATCTGGCGCACTCCAGTGTTGGCCCTCCATCCAGAAGATCCACGAAGCCCCGGTGGCGAAAACCTTCGCGCTCCAGCATGTGTCGGGCAGGGCGCGTATCTTCATGGACCTGGCCGATAACCGCCCTGGCTGCATCGGTCATCTGCCGGGTGAACAATGGCGTTGCGGGGATAAAGCGTTCAACAAAACCGCTCTGGCCACAGCAGGCCAGCTGTGTGGCAGACATGAAATCAAGATCTGCTACGTGATGTTTGAGCCAGTCCCAGAACGGGGATCGGCCGGCATGGTCTGAAACGCCGCGCATTTCTGCAATAACGGTGTCCGCAAAACGCTCCGGGTGCAGTGCCATGAACAGAAATCGAACCCGGGACAGGAGCTTGCCCGCATTGGCCCGGCGAAATCCGGGCCGAAGATACAGCGAGCATACCTCGGTGCAACCGGTGTAATGCTGGCATCGGGTAAGGCTTTCCTCGGCGTGACGTTTCCGGGGATCTTCCTCGTGATGGATAACCGCGTTACGGCGGAAATGCACGAGCGGGCGGGATAAGCCAGCAGCAGCTTCTATGCCGGTGGTCCCCATAATCTGGCCGGTCGCACTGTCTTCAAGCACAAAAAGATAATGCTCATCGCCGGGAGTGGTCACAGTCCGTGCAAAGCTCTCAACCGAATGATCGATCTTGCGGCTCAGGGCATCGCGATCCGGCATCAGCGAGGTGAAGCCGGGGCCGGATTCCACTGCGATCTGCATCAGGGCGTCAAGATCCTTGGGGGTAATCGGTCGAATTATCATGGCGATCTTCCTGGGCATTGTTTTGGGCCCAGTATGAAAGCCGTCAGCGCCATAATGCAGCTGCAGAATGATCGAAATGATCTACAATGGATGCAAACTGTAAAGTAGGTTTGGCAATATGATCAGTTCACGGGACCAGAAACTGCTAATGCTGCTGCGGCAGAATGCCCGGGCCAGTGTCACCGAGCTCGCCAAAGCCATGCATGTGTCACGGTCGACGGTGCAGAACCGTATCGCGCGGCTGGAGGCCAGCGGTGTCATCCGTGGTTACTCGGTTCAGTTGGGGGGTGAGTTTTCGGCGAGCCAGGTGGAGGCTCATGTATCGATCAAGGTGTTCCAGAAGCTCACCGGCAGAACCAATGCTGCCCTGGAGCAAATCAGCCAGGTATCGCAGCTGTTTTCCGTCAGTGGGGAGTACGACCTTATTGCCATTGTTCAAGCCCAGTCCTTGGAGGAACTGAGCGCCGTGCTGGATGACATTGGCAACCTTGAGGGAGTTGAGAGGACCAACTCTGCCGTTGTCCTCGAAACCCGGTTTCGGCGTTAAAACGGTTTTCCCGGGTCAGGTGCCCAGCATGCCCGCATAGGCGCTGTAGAAAAAGGCACCGGAACCCAGAAGAATGATGCCCCAGGCCGGAAAGATTAAAAACGAACGTTTTGGTTTGCTCATGGCTACATCCAATTTGCTCGAAAAGGAGGGTGTACACCCTTCACACTAGCTCAAACTTGACAAATGTTACGAAAAATTTTGAGTAACAGTTCTCGGGCGAGGATTAATTTGCCAATGGCGCGGGCACTAATTGCTATTGAGCAGGTCTGAAATGACGCTAGTATGAATCGCAATGGCATGACCTAAACACGAAGGACAATAACAAAAAGGAGCCGTTTATGGCGGTAGACCCCCGGAAGCAGACCTCACTCCATTGCCTGTATTACTGGGCAGAGGAAACCCCCGACAACGTTTACCTCACTCAGCCTTACCCGGATGGCCGGGTGGAAGATATTACCTGGAGAGAAGCAGCCGATCAGGTATCCCGCATGGCGGCTTACCTTGACAGCCTGAAGCTTCCGGAACCCAGCAATATCAGTATCCTCGGAAAAAACAGCGCGCACTGGATCCTGGCCGATCTGGCGATCTGGGCGGCAGGCCATGTTTCGGTGCCACTTTATCCCACGCTCAACGGAGATACTGCTGCCTACGTTCTAGAGCACAGTGAGGCAAAGCTCCTGTTCCTCGGAAAACTGGACGGGACCGCGGACGGCTGGAACGACATCAAGAACCACATTCCGGCAGACTTGCCGCTCATTTCCCTGCCCCTGTCGCCACGGGACGATACGCCCAAGTGGTCGGAGATTGTGGCCGAACAGTCGCCTGCGCAGCCCAAGCTGCCGAATCCGGATAACCTAGCCACGATTGTCTATACCTCCGGCAGCACCGGCCGCCCCAAGGGCGTCATGCACAGCTTCCGGACCATGATTTCAGTAGCTGATGGCCTGCAGCAGCTGTTCCCGGTTTCCTCTGACGAGCGCATGCTTTCTTACCTGCCCCTGGCTCACGTGGCTGAGCGGGCAGCTGTCGAAACGCAGTCCCTCTACTATGGCTTTCATCTCTATTTTGCGAATTCCCTGGATACCTTCCAGGAGGACCTGCAGCGGGCAAGGCCGACGCTGTTTTTCTCGGTCCCGCGCCTGTGGATGAAGTTCTATCTTGGTGTAAACGCCAAACTGCCGCCCAAAAAGCAGAAGCTGCTCTTCAGTCTCCCCATTATCAGCGGCCTTGTGAAGAAGAAGGTCTTGAAACAGCTGGGGCTGGATTATTGTCGGGCAGCCCTGACCGGCGCAGCGCCGCTGTCAGCGGACATCGTTAACTGGTATCGCAACCTTGGGCTCGAGCTGCTGGAAGTGTACGGGATGTCGGAAAACTTCGGCTATTCTCACGCCAACCGACCAGGCCAGGCTCGCGCCGGTTCGGTAGGTATGGCGAATCCAGGGGTTGAGCACCGCATCGGAGAGGGCGGAGAAGTCCAGGTTAAAAGCCCGGGCCAGATGCTGGGTTACTACAAGAATGAGGAGAAAACCAAGGAGGACCTCACCGAGGATGGCTTCCTGAAAACCGGAGATATGGGCGAGATCGATCGGGACGGCACCCTCCGCATCACAGGCCGGGTAAAGGATCTGTTCAAAACCTCCAAAGGCAAGTACGTGGTGCCGGTGCCCATCGAAAACCGGTTTAATCATCCAAAGGCCGAAGTGGTCTGTGTGGCCGGTGCCAACCAGCCGCAGCCTTGCCTGATGGTCCTGCTGTCGGAAGAGGCCAGGGATGAACTGGAGACCGGAATGGATCGCGGTGAGCTCGAGCAGGAACTTGCGGCCGAACTGGAGGCGGTGAACGCGGAGTGCGAGTCCCACGAGAAGGTAGCTTTTGTCGTGGTGGTTCGGGAGCCCTGGACTATGGAAAACGGCATGCTGACGCCGACCATGAAGATCAAGCGGAATGTGATAGAAGATTTCTACAACCAGAAGATGGACGACTGGTTCAGCCAGAAGAAAAAAGTCGTCTGGGAATTCTGATCCGCTAACGTAAAACGCCGTTGGTTCCCTGGGAGCCAACGGCGTTTTCAAATCCTTATGTTCTTTCTGTTCTCAGCCTGAGCGATCTCCCCGCTCATGCCAGATTCGGCTGCCGTTTTAGTGGCCGCCCTGCATCTGGCTCATGTCCGGAGCAACGTTTGCTGCTTTCCGGTTGAAGCTCCGCACCTTGCGACTGAAAAACTGTACCGCCTGCTTTGCCGCAGCACGGGTATACTGGCGCCTGACCTCAGCACTGTTGTGGAGGATACTGGACGGCAGCGGGTTTACGGTTGCGATATGGTTCTGAGTCATAGCGCCTTCCTCCTTTTTAATGAGTGTATTGATTTTGGTAGGTAGGTTAGTTAGGGATCTACCTTTAATTTAAAAGCGATTCTAAGGGTTCTTATTTGCAGTTTGAATACGTTAAAATCCGTACTCACGTTGCAAATATGCAGTAACTATGGATTGGGATTATCTTCGATATATACGGGCGCTGGCAATAGGCGGAACGCTAGCCAAGGCCGGCGAATTACTGGGTGTGCACCAAACCACAGTTTTACGGCGACTCGACCAGATGGAAGAGTCGATGGGTGTGCAGTTTTTTGAACGCAGCCGGGATGGACTTCAGCTCACCCCCGTGGGGGAGACCGCGTTCCGGGAGGCGGATCGGCTGGCCATCGAGATGGAAAATCTCGAGCGCAAACTGGTCGGGCAGGATTCGGCGCCGGTGGGGAAAGTCAGGCTGGCGGCTGAAGACGCAATGATGAGCGCGCTGCTCAGCCCGATCCTGGCCGAGCTGGTTCGGGAGTTCCCGGATATCGAGCTGGAGACGCTTACTGATAACGATGTGGCGAACCTCAGCCATCGGGAAGCGGATCTCACCTTGCGGCCCGAGAACAAGCCGCAGGCAACTCTGGAAGGCGAGCGAATCGCCTCCATCGAATCCGCCGTTTACGGGTCGGCCCGCTATTGCCGGCGGCATCGTGACATGGACGTGGAAAACCGTCCGGAAGGTTGCCTCTGGATCATACCGGATGAAACCTTCAGCCATCTGGCGACGGGCCGGTGGTACAGAAAACAGTTGAAGAACGTTACCTCTTTCATTCGCTGCAACAGCCTGCAATCCATGCACGCGCTGGCGAAAGCCGGTGCCGGCCTGGCGGTTTTGCCCTGCTATCTGGGGGAGAGCACTCGTGAACTCCGCCGCCTGTCGGACCCGCTGGAGGGTGAGAGCGTGGATCTCTGGCTGCACGTCAACCAGGATACCCAGCAAATGGCCCGGGTCCGTATCGTTATGGAGTATCTGGTGGAACGCCTGCAGTCGCTGGAGTCCCAGATGGAGATTTCTTCCGCTTTCTGACGAGCGTCAGCCGCAGAACGGCCAGAACTGGTACCAGCGCCAGCACTGGAATTCCTGCTCGCAGGTTTTCAGCTGATTGTCGTATCGGAAAGCCCGGGTCTGTACCCGGGCGGCCAGATCCATCACGTCCGGTTTCTCTTCGAAGCTTCTGCGGGCATATCCGCCCCGGCCTTCGTGGTAGGCAAGGTACAGCTTTCTGGGCGCCGAGAAGGGAATGCCAAGCTGCCGGTGGCTTAGCTGGTTGTACCAGCCCACGAAATCCAGCGCGTGTTCCATGTCGGTGCGAACGGTGAACCAGCCTTCGCCATTGGCCTGCAGGTATTCCCGCCAGGCCGGGTCGAGGGCCTGGGCATAACCGTATGCGGTTGTGGGCCTGGTCCAGGGAATAAAGCCCCAGAGCAGTGTGCGTGGTGGACGCGCATGGCTGCGGAATGACGACTCGTAATAGACAAACGCTAACTGGGTGGCGATGGGTGTGCCCCAGCGTTGCCTGGAGTCGTTGGCGTAGTCATACCACACCGGGTGTTCCCGGAAGATTTCACAGATGTTCTCCGGGTTTGCCGGAGGATCCGGTGCCAACAGGCTGAAGCGGAGCGTTGCCCAGAGACCCATCAGCAGCCCCAGCATTGGAAGCCCATACCATCTTGCCCGGCTTTTCCAGGTTTCCAGAGTCAGTTGCCGACTTCTGGTCTTGCGGGTACGTTTCTTTCGCATTCCTACCAAACCGTCATCTCCAGGGCCGCGGGATTGCTTGCTGCCTGCCTCGAACCCATGGCATAAGGGAATCAATGATTCACTCGGGATGATAGGTAAATGACGCGATTTCCCATAATTAAACCTCTTTTAATCAAAGCACTTCTTGCTACTGGTACTGCCCAGGCAGCGCCGGATGCCCGCCAGGTGCTGGAAGTATCGCCTGTTGACGATATCGTGGCCCGTTACCCGGCCATGATGAGCCAGGGAATCCGGGAAGGACTCAAACAGAATGGTCAGCTTCCTCCAATGATGGCCAATACCATCGGGAACATCGTGAGCAGCGGTTTCAATTCCGTGGATATCGAGCAGCAGATCATTAAAGATCTGCAAGCCAAACTCACGGATTCGCAGCTCCAGGCAGTCCATGACTGGTACGAAACCCCTGTGGCCAGAAAGATTTCTTCGGCCGAGATTGCAGCTTCGGAACCCTCGGCCTGGCCGAAAATCCAGTCCAGTGCCATGGAATTGAACAGCCGGTACAAGGGCACGCGCAAAGCGGAAATGTTCGATCGGTTTGATCGGGCTGCGCGGGCCACAGAAAGCGCGGTGGATACAACGATCGCAGTGCAGCTCGGCCTGGCAACGGCAATGGCGGCGTTCAGCAGTGATTCGGCCAATTACGAGCAGCTGCGCCAACGCATTGAAAGCCAGCGCAGCATGCTCAGGGGCGTGGTAGGTCAGCAGGTTTACGACAGCTATCTGTATACCTACCAGAACATCGGTGCCCAGGAGATGGATCTCTATCTGGAGTTCCTGGAGAGCTCTGCCGGCTCGGCTTTCTCGAAAGTTGTAACCAACAGCATCCAGCAGGCGATTACCGAGCCGGTGGAAAGCATAGGCAAGCAGATGTCGCGGTTTGTCAGTCCGGAATCACCAGGCGGTCAGTGAATCCCTTCAGTTCCCGGTACACTTCGTCCCGCCTCCGGTCATAGCGATGTGAGAAGTGGAAGGCAATCAGCTGCCGGACCTGTCCCGCTTCAGCGATGCGCGCGCAGGCCCTTGTGGTCAGGTGGTGGGTGTGCCGGGCCTGCGCTTCATCTGCGGCCATGAATGAGGCCTCGCAGAACAGCGTGTGGGCACCTTCCGCCAGTTCCGTCATTTTGCGGATGTTCTCGGGCGTATCGGCGAAATCCGTTCCGTAGACCACCTTTTCCCCCGGCGCCTGAATCAGCAGCTTCCTGGCCAGGTCTTCGGCGCGCAGCGTGCGCCCTGTGTCCGGCGAGATCAGTTCGTCCGGCCGCTGGCGCAGCACAGCCATTTTCAAATCGTGCAGCCAGGCGCCGGGTTTCAGGCCCTCAGCCTGCAACTGGTCGTTGCGAACCTGAAGCTTGCCAAAGGGTTCCCAGGCGAAAGCGAGAACAGGCGTGCCGTGGTCTAGCATGGCTGCACGAATCTGGAAGTCCGGTTCCCGGAGCAAAACCCCGTCTGGTGTGGCCTGGTCTTCCAGAGGCGTGGGAGCGGTGTCGCCAGCGGTGATTTCCCAGCGTTTCAGGTGGTCGCCATGGCATTCGTGCACCACGAATCTGGGGCCACGGTCTTCCACACGATCCCACAGGATGCCACTGATCATTCCGGCAATGTGCCGCATCAGGCCGGGCGGGCCGAACAGCCGGCAGGGCGGAAAGTAGCCGATCCGGCTGCGCAGGAACCACATGAAACCGCCAATGTGATCGGCGTGGCAATGGGTGATGAAAATGTCGGTCACCTGATGCGCGGACCTTAGCGGCATCCGACCGGTATCTCCCAGATCAAACAGCAGGCTGCGGGATTGGTGCAGAAGCCGGAGCTGCAACAACGGGTCGCCACACACACCGTTCACCAGGGAGGCAACCACGGGGCCGACACGGACTGCCACTTGCGGGTCGTTGGCAACGCTGGTCAGCGCTCCCAATTCAACACTGACCTGGACGGCACCGTTACCCTGTTGCTCGCGGTCCATAGGCTCTCCCGATTGTTGAATTATTTGGTGAGTGCGATTTGTGCAAAGCCAGAATAGGGTCCAATCTCCCTAGTATATGCGAGTGAGGAGTGTCGTTATGGATTTCAATGCCTATCAGGAAGCCTTGTCCTCACAACTGAGGGGGCTGGAGTGTCCGTTTCCGGAGCAGGAGTTCGACGAGCGACTTGCTCGTGTCCGGGATGGGATGGCCCGGGAGGATTTTGGCGCCCTGCTGTTGACCGATCCTTCGGATATTTTTTACCTGACCGGCTATAGCACTTTTGAAGTATCCGTTCACGTGGCCCTGGTGGTTACCCAGGAGGACCTGCTTTTGCAGGTGCCGTCCATCGAGATGGGGCCTGCGATGATGACAACCCGGGTCGCCCGGGTCAGCGGATACCGGTGGGAAGGCATCGGCGAGGTATTGGAACCACTGGTTCAGGCCCTGAACGACGGCGTGGAGACCGTGGGTATTGATGCCTGGCATGGCTCTCTGCGCCAGGGCGTGCTGGAAGGCCTGCAAGCTCGGATGCCCGGAGTAAGATTTATGAACAACGGCGGTCTGTTGAAGCAGATCCGGATCGTCAAGTCCGATGCCGAAATCCGGTGCCTGCGTGAAAGCGCCCGGATAACAGCCGAAGGTTTCAGGGCGGCCGTGGCCGCGGTCCAGCCGGGCGTCACTGATAATGACATTGCCGCCGAAGGCGCCAGGGCGCTGCTGGCGGCCGGCAGTGAATTCATGAGCATGCAGCCAATTGTTGTTACCGGCCGTCGCAGCAGCGTGATCCACTGCAATCACAAACGTATGGTGGTGCAAAAAGGCGACCCTGTTTTTCTGGAATTCGGCTCGGCCTGGAACCGCTACACCGCACCCATGATGCAGACCGTTGTTGCTGGTGGCGAGCCATCGGCTGAAATGCGTCGGGTCCATGACAGCTGCCGTCGGATTGTGGATACCCTGCTGACGTCGATCCGCCCGGGAGTCACTTTCGACGAGGCCGCCCAGAACGCCGAGAAGGCGCTTCAGCCATTGGCCGGAAAGGTGTTTTTCTCCGGGGTATTTGGCTACACGGTGGGCGCGCAGTTCCCGCCATCCTGGGTGGAGGGCTCGGGCTTCATCGCCAGGGGTGGCAATGTGGAATTTCGACCGGGCATGGTTTTCCACCTGCCCATCTGTTTGCGTATTCCCGGGCAATGGGGCATTGGGTGTAGTGAGACGATTCTGGTTACCGACGCTGGCGCCGAACCGATAACCGATAATCCCTGGACGCTCGGTTAGTCCAGTCTCAGATCCAACAGATAAACAGTGCGTGGCTCGGGCAGGCGAACCGCAAAAAGCCCTATTCTTCTGACTTGGGACATATCCATGGACCGGCCATCGGGAGCGTTCTTGATGTCGGCCAGTTTCCGGGTGAAGGTATTGGCACCAGGACCCAGGGTCAGGCGGGTGTTGTAGCGGTCGTTGTAGGCATGATCGCTGCGGTCATGGGCTACGTCATTGATTCGAAGCGTCAGCGTCAGGGGAGCGGTTGAGGGATTGAACAGGGTAATGCTCAGTGTCTCGTAATCACGCCAATCGGCCGGGAGATTGTTGAGTGAGACCCCCGAGTAGGTTTCAGTGCCCAGATCAAGTTTCAGGCTCTGCGCATTATTCAGCGAGTGGTCGGCAGAGACCGTGAGCCTGCCGGTCCAGAATGCGCCGGGATCCTGGTGGGTGAAATCGTATAGCAGAGGAAGTTGTTCGTGTACCTGCCATTGCCGGGCAGCCACCATGCCGGTAGCTCCCAGCTCAAAACACAGTAGCAGCGCAACGGATGCGGCCACCAGGCCCTCGCCGAGAGAGTTTCGCCGCTCTGATGTAAACAAGGGGCGCCATGCGATAACCAGCCAACTGCCAATCAGGTTGCGCAGGAGGTCCCGCCCATCCATGTCGCGATTGTGTCCGCCCTGGATCAACTCGATACCAATTCCGAGCACCAGCAAGACGACGGTAACAGCGAGCCAGAGACGCCAGCCACTTAGCCACTGCCAGGGTCTGACCGCCAGAGTGAGTAGTGCAAACAGAAGGATGTGGCCAAGGTTCCAGGCCGATTTGAGGAGTGGCCCCGAGGCCCGCCGACAAACAGGAAAGGCGCGATGAGCAGAGAAGCGGCACCGGCCAGCAGCGGTAGCCGCCGGCCGGTGGTTTGCAGTCCCGGTATGGAACCAGGAATCATCAGCTGCGGCTGGTCACTTCCAGCAGGTGATAACCAAACTGGGTCTTGACCGGACCGATAACGGTGTTCAGTTCACCGTTGAAAACCGCCTTGTCGAACTCGGGAACCATCTGGCCCGGGCCAAAGGAGCCAAGATCTCCGCCGTTGCGACCGGAGGGGCAGGAGGAGTGCTGCTTTGCCACTTCGGCAAAGTCCTGTCCGCCTTCAATCGCCTTTTTCAGTTCTTCGCATTTCGCTTCGCTGTCTACCAGAATGTGGCGCGCTGTAGCCTGTGCCATGATCAATGTCCTTGTGTCGGATGAATGTATACATCAGAACCGGAATGCTGCCCGCAGAGTTCGTCAGAGGCAAGCCCTTTTTATCCGTGTTTCTGCGGCCTCACAGTCCACCGGGCAAACCTGTACAATGCCGGCTTTCTTTTCGCCGGCGCATGCCCGGCCCCACATCGACAGGTTTGTTTCTTGATCTCCACCGCCAATATCACCATGCAATTCGGGGCTAAACCCCTGTTTGAAAACGTCTCCGCCAAATTTGGTAACGGTAATCGCTATGGCCTGATCGGGGCCAATGGCTGTGGCAAGTCCACACTGATGAAAATCCTGGGTGGCGATCTCGAGCCCTCCGCCGGCCAGGTCATGCTGGAGCCCAATGTTCGGCTGGGCAAACTGCGCCAGGACCAGTTTGCCTATGAGGATTGCTCGGTGATCGATACCGTGATCATGGGCCATGAGGAACTCTGGAACGTCAAGAAAGAGCGTGATCGGATCTATTCCCTGCCCGAGATGAGCGAAGAAGACGGGATGGCGGTCGCGGACCTGGAAGTCCAGTTCGCTGAAATGGACGGCTATACCGCCGATGCCCGCGCCGGCGAGCTGTTGCTTGGCCTGGATATTCCGCTGGAGCAACACAACGGCCCGATGAGCGCGCTGGCACCGGGCTGGAAGCTGCGGGTGTTGCTGGCCCAGGCGCTGTTCTCCGATCCCGATGTGTTGCTGTTGGACGAGCCCACCAACCACCTGGACATCAACACCATCCGCTGGCTGGAAAACATACTGGTGGCCCGCAACAGCACCATGATTATCATTTCCCACGACCGCCACTTCCTGAACAGCGTGTGCACCCACATGGCGGATCTGGACTATGGCGAACTGCGCCTGTTCCCGGGCAACTACGACGAATACATGACCGCCGCCACCCAGGCTCGCGAGCGTATGCTGTCGGACAACGCCAAGAAAAAGGCGCAGATTGCCGAACTACAGCAGTTTGTCAGCCGCTTTTCGGCCAACGCCTCCAAGGCCAAGCAGGCTACCTCCCGTGCCCGCCAGATCGACAAGATCCAGCTGGAAGAGGTGAAGCCCTCAAGTCGGGTGAGCCCGTTTATCCGTTTTGAACAGGGCAAGAAACTTCACCGCCAGGCGGTGACTCTCAAGAACATGACCAAGGGCTTTGATGATAAGCCCCTGTTCAAGAATCTGAACCTGCAGGTCGAAGCCGGTGAGCGAATCGCCATCATTGGTCCCAACGGCATCGGCAAAACCACGCTTCTGCAATGTATGTCAGGGGCCTTTACGCCCGACAGTGGCGAGGTGAAGTGGACCGACAGTGCGGAAGTGGGCTACTTCGCCCAGGACCACACGGCGGACTTTGCCGAGGATGAAACCCTGACCGACTGGATGGCCCAGTGGACCAAGGGCGGCGAGCAGCTGGTGCGCGGTACTTTGGGCCGCATGCTGTTCTCCGGTGACGATATCTGGAAATCGGTGCGGGTGATCTCGGGCGGCGAGCAGGGCAGGATGCTGTTCGGCAAGCTGATTCTGCAGAAGCCCAATGTGATGCTGATGGATGAGCCCACGAACCACCTGGATATGGAGTCCATCGAGGCATTGAACCTGGCGCTGGAGAACTATCCGGGTACACTGATTTTCGTCAGCCATGATCGGGAGTTTGTTTCTTCGCTTGCGACTCGAATTATTGAGCTTAAGGCTGATGGGGTGACTGACTTCAGCGGCTCCTATGATGATTACCTTCGTAGCCAGGGGTATTTGTGAGCCTCTGAGGCTCTTCTTAGGCCCAGGTTTCGGAGACTGGGCAGCCGGGGAGGGCTGTCCAAAACACGCTCCTTGCGGCACATCCATGTGACGCTTGGGCTCCGCCATCCCTGGCTCCGCACAGTTTTGGACAGCCCTCCCCGGCTGCCCGACCAGACTTTTGAGTGGGCTTCGTGAAAATGAGCGATCAGCATGGGTGAGACCGAAATAGTTACTGCAACCCGGAAATGGGTCGAGGACGTCGTCGTTGGCTACAACCTGTGTCCGTTCGCCAAACGCGAACTGGTCCGGAACAGGGTTCGTTTCGTTGTGTCGGAAGCTGAAACGGAAGACGAGCTGTTACAGGCCTTGCACTCGGAGCTTCAGCGTCTGGAAGATGAGCCGGAGATTGAAACCACGCTGTTGATCCATCCGGGCGTATTGCAGGATTTCGGGCCCTACAATGAATTCCTTGATGCGGCTGATGGTTTGCTGGCGTATCTGGATATGGAAGGCGTTTACCAAATCGCCAGTTTCCACCCGGATTACCAGTTTGCGGGCACCGAGCCCGATGCGGCGGAGAACTACACCAATCGGTCGCCATTTCCCATGCTGCACCTTTTGCGGGAAGCCAGTCTGGAAGCGGCGATTGACAGTTATCCTGATGTGGATGGGATCCCGCAGAGAAGCATTGAACTGATGAACGAGCTGGGCTCGGAGAAGATGCGGAGTATTCTGCGTTCCTGTCTTGATGAATCCACTCGCAAGGTCTGAACAGATGGGACTGCTTTTCGAACAGATTGACAGCCAGCCTTCGGTGATTGGTGAGATTACGCTTCGCAGACGCCGGATTCCGGCGATTGGCGACAGGGATATCTACGAGGTGAAGCTGGGCGAGGAATTCCTGATGTCCAGCATGTTCGTGGATGCCGAAGTGGCTCTCTCTGATATCGGGCTGGGCGAAACCGAGGGCGATGATCTTCGGGTGGTTGTTGGTGGCCTGGGCCTGGGTTACACCGCGGTGGCGGCGCTCAGGCACGAGCGTGTTGCCGAACTGCTGGTGGTTGAGTATCTGAAACCCGTTATCGGATGGCATCAGCAGGAGCTGGTGCCTCTTGGTAAAGATCTGAATGCCGATCCCCGGAACCGCTACGTTCATGGCAGTTTCTTCGACCTGGCAATTGCCGATCCGGCAGAGGGTGGTTTCGATCCGAAGAACCCCGGCAAGCCATTCGATGCCATTCTTCTGGATATCGACCATTCCCCCCGGGCGCTTCTGCACGATTCCAGTGCCAGCTTCTACACCGCTAACAACCTGAGGCTGATGGCCCGGCAACTGAAGCCCCGAGGGGTTTTTGCCATGTGGTCGAACGAGGGCGAGGATGACGAGTTCATGGCCGTTCTCAACGAGGTGTTCACCGATGTGGCCTGCCATGTCGTATCCTTTTTCAATCCATTTCAGAACAGGGAATCGTTCAACACCGTGTATGTGGCCCGTAAGCCGGGCTGAGAAACCGGAGTCTGTATGTCTTTAACCACGCACCGCAGCCGACCTTTCAGCTCCAGCCAGCGCCTGCCCGAGCCGGAGCAGCCGCCGGTGTTGCATGAGCCGGAGGAGGCCGGGGCGTTGCTGGCGGAGTTTATCCAGCGCCATCCTCGCTTGCTGATCCTGACTGGCGCAGGGGTCAGTACCGATTCGGGCATCCCGGACTACCGGGACGGCGATGGCGCCTGGAAGCGCAAGCAGCCGGTTCAGCACAAGGCGTTCATGGAAGATGTTTACACCCGCCAGCGCTACTGGGGCCGGAGCCTGATTGGCTGGCCGGTCATGCGCAATGCCAGGCCCAATCCTTCCCACCATTACATCTCTGACCTGGAACTGCTCAACCACAGCAGCCTGGTGGTTACCCAGAACGTGGACCGCTTGCACCAGAAGGCGGGCACCCGGGCAGTGACGGATCTCCACGGTCGGGCCGATGAGGTGGTGTGCATGAGTTGCGGCTACCGTTGTCCCCGCGATGAGGTGCACGACCGCTGCGCAGATCTGAACCCGGGTTTCCAGAAATACACCGCCGAGACAGCGCCGGATGGCGATGCCGATCTGGATGTGGATTTCGAGGATTTCCGGCTGGCGGATTGTCCGAAGTGCGAAGGGATTCTGAAGCCGGATGTGGTGTTCTTTGGTGACTATGTCCCAAAGGACCGGGTGTATTCGGCCCTGGATACGCTGAAGGCCAGTGATGGCCTCTTGGTCATCGGTTCGTCGTTGATGGTGTATTCCGGGTTCCGTTTCTGCCGGTACGCCAACGAATGGAACAAGCCCATTGCCACCCTGAACCTGGGGCGGACTCGGGCTGAAGATCTGGTGGATTTGAAGTTGAACGCGAGGATCGGGGAGACCCTGAAGGCCTCCCTCGATCAGTTGTAGCGTCGGCTTACATCAGGTTGTAGATAAACACCACTGCCACGGCAACCGGAGTGATGAAACGCACGGTGATCAGCCACAGGTTAAACATGGCCGGAGACAGTGCCAGTTCACGCTCCATGGCCTGACGTGACATCACCCAGCCCGCAAACAGGGCCACCAGCAACCCGCCCAGGGGCAGCATGATGTTGGCGGTGAAGAAGTCCAGCAGGTCGAAAATGGTCTTGCCTTCCAGCATGGGGACAAAGCCAAGCGGTGCGAAGTCGGACCAGAGGTTCAGGGACAGAATCGAGGCAATGCCCAGTCCCCAGCAGACAAAACCGGCGCCGAGTGTGCTGACGGTGCGGTTCATGCCTTTACGCTCTTCCAGCCATTCCACAATCGGCTCCAAAAGCGAAATCCCCGACGTCCAGGCGGCAAAGATCAGAAGTACGAAGAACAGGGTGCCGAACAGGGAGCCCATGGGCATCTGACCGAAGGCCAGCGGCAGCGTCTGGAAGATCAGCCCCGGCCCCGCTCCCGGCTCAAGGCCGTTGGCGAACACAATCGGGAAGATGGCCAGGCCTGCGAGCAGCGCCACGCCGGTGTCGATGACCGATACGGTGATCGAGGTCTTGGCAATGGAAATGTTCTTGGGCAGGTAAGAGCCATAAGCCATCATGACCGCCATACCAAGGCTCAGGGTGAAGAACGCGTGCCCCAGGGCTACCAGTATTCCGGATGTTGTGAGCTTGGAGAAATCGGGCTGGAACAGGAATGCGGCGGCTTGTCCGAAGTGCCCGGTTGTCATTGCATAGCCGACCACGATCAGCAGCAGCACGAACAGGGCCGGCATGAGAATGCTGACAGCCCGCTCAAGCCCCGAGCGAACGCCTCGCACTACCACAACCATCACCATAGCCATGAACAGGGTGTGCCAGGCCAGCAGTTTGGTGGGGTCGCTTAGAAGGCCCGAGAAGACCGCGCCTACGGTGTCGGCAGACTGCCCGGCAAGCTGGCCGCTGGCGGTTGTGCCTACGTAGGAAATGGCCCAGCCGCCGATGACCGAGTAGAACGACAGAATCAGAAAACCCGCCAGAATGCCGATGGCACCGACCAGCTTCCAGGCCGGCTTGAGTCGGTCATGCTCGGCGATCAGGCTCAGACTCTTGACAGGGCTCCTGCCACCGCGACGACCGATCATGACTTCCGCCATCATGATAGGAATCCCGACGACCGCGATGCACAGCAGATACACCAGCACGAAGGCGCCGCCACCGTTCTCACCGGTGACATAAGGAAATTTCCAGATATTGCCCAGGCCCACGGCAGAGCCGGTAGCGGCAAGAATAAAGGCCAGACGTGATGACCAGAGCCCGCGTTGGGCGTTTGAACCTTCAAGCGCCCCGGAATAAGCGGCGGAATCTGAAGAAGTGACGGACATAACTATCTCCCGAAGTATTTGTTTTTGTATCAGGGTTTAAGAGGGAAGCCGCAGCTATCCGCAGCTTCCTGGGGGTGCGCCGGTGTCAGCTCAGCCGGTGCGGGCCAATCGCTCGGACGCCTGTCCGGCTCCGGCGGTGTGCTTTTTGAACCGTTCCTCGGCAAGCTCGTTGGCAATCTCCCCGGTGGGGCGACCCGAGCGGTCGGAACGGTTGAAGATTTCGGTCAGGGTATCGCCGATGGTATCGACGTGGGCGCGAACGGTTTCCGGTGTGGCGCCGGCGCGCTCGTAGAACACATCGATGATGCCACCTGCATTGATGGCAAAGTCCGGTGCATAGAGAACGCCCCGGTCCTGCAGCATGGCATCGTGCTCAGGGTGTTCCAGCAGATTGTTGGCGGCGCCGGCGACGATCCGGGCCTTCAGTTGGGGAATGCTGTCATCGTTCAGTACTGCCCCCATGGCACAGGGCGCTACCACGTCCACAGGCAGTGACAATATGTCCTCGGCAGCCGCTGGCTTGGCTCCCAGCTGATCCACGGCCCGCCGCATATTGTCGTCATGGATGTCATAGACCCAGAGATCAGCGCCGGCGTCCTTCAGGTGTCTGGCCAACCGGAAACCAACATTACCGATGCCCTGAATGGCTACCTTCAAACCGTTGAGGTCGTCCCGCCCAAGTTTGTGTTTTACCGCTGCTTTGAGGCCGATAAAGGTGCCGTAGGCTGTCGCCGGTGACGGGTCGCCGTTGCTTGGGTTGCCGTCGAAGCCGGTGCGCGAGGCAATTCCCGCAACGTGGCTGGTGTGTCGGCCCATGACCTTGAGGTCGGGTACGCTGGTGCCCGAGTCTTCCGCCGCAATGTACTGCCCGCCAAGACTTTCCAGATGGCGGCCCATGGCCTCCATCAGCGCTTCGGTTTTCTGTTTGCGCGGGTCGCCAATAATCACTGACTTGCCGCCACCCAGATCCAGGTTGGCGAGTGCCGATTTGTAGGTCATGCCCCTCGAAAGGCGCAAGACATCGCGAACCGCCTCTTCATCGGAGGCATAGGGAAACATTCGACAGCCTCCCAATGCGGGGCCGCGGGAAGTGTTATGGATGGCAACGATGGCCTTCAGGCCGGTTTCGGGATCGCAGAAAAAGGACAGATGTTCGTGGTTATCGAACTCGGGATGGCTGAATAGCATTGTGAAATCCTCTCCCACCGGCCGGATCTCGGCATGAGCGGGTATCTTGTTCTTGTCTGCCGGCTTGTGGCCGGCGTTCCGATTTCAGGTGTCCGGTATATCCGCTGGGGGGTGGCCCACCGAAAGTGCCCTTTTGGGGCTGGACGAAAAACAAACTAGCGGCAATTGACGTTAACGTCAACATGCGAATGTGAACTATCCGATACAAGGCTCACCCCCGGATTCGGGCGCCTCCCCGGTAAACATTTGAGGCAATCATGAGGTTAAATGGCCTCTTGCGTTGCGCGGATCTGGTCCATTAGTCGCAGATGTGCCCCTTTCTGCGGAAACTACCTATACGCGGATCGGGGAAACTGACCTAGTTTCCCCGGATGTCTGTCGCTTCCTATTCTTATCAGCTACAGCCGGCCCGGGTACGGGTGGAGTTTTTCCGGCTGCTTCCCATCTCGTTATTCGTGGTGGCATTTGGCGCTGCCTTTGGATTGGCAGCTACCCAGAAAGGCCTTGAGCCGCTCCAGGCGGTGCTGATGAGTGCGACGGTGTTTGCCGGGGCCTCCCAGTTTGCCGCCGTCGATATGTGGGGCACCGAGGTATCTGTACTGCCGATGATCGCGGTGGTCTTTGCCATCAATTCCCGCCATCTGCTTATGGGCGCTTCGCTGTACCCGATGCTGAAAGATGTCTCGCCGGGCAAGCGCTATGGTCTCTTGCTGCTGCTGACCGATGCCAACTGGGCGGTTTCGGCCCAGGAATACCAGAGTGGCCGGAGAAACCTGGAAGTTATCCTTGGTGGCGGGTTGGCTCTTTGGCTGGCCTGGATCATCGGGACCGGTCTGGGCGTCTATTTTGGTGGCCTTCTGCAGGATCCCAAATCCCTGGGCCTGGACATGGTTCTCGGCTGTTTCCTCCTGGCCATGGCGCTGGGCGGCAAGAAATCCCCGAGAGTGCTCGTGGCCTGGACCGTTACAGCGCTGGCTTCATTGGCGGCCTGGAAATGGTTGCCGGCGAATACCCACGTCGTCGTGGGCGCGCTCGCCGGTGGTGCGATCGGGTTCTTCTGGCTCGAGCGAAAGCCTGCGCCTGCTTCTGACGCGGAGGACAGCACCCATGACCGTTGAGACCACCACAGCCGGTATTCTGTTCCTGATTGCGATCATGACCGCCGTTACACTGGTAACCCGTTTTGGCGGCGTGTTCATCATGTCGTTCGTGAAGATCAATCCTCGTATCGAGAGCTTTATCAACACCATGGCCAGCTCGGTCCTGATTGCCATCATTGTGCCCATGGCAGTGACGGGGGACGCTGGTGCGCTGGCGGCCCTGACCACGACGGCGGTTACCATGCTGGCGTTGCGTAAACCTCTCCCGGCCATTGCCGCCGGGATTGCGGCTGCCGGAATCGTGCGGTTTCTGGCCTAACCTTTCGAATCTGAAGCGATTAAAAAGTGCTCAAGTCCGGGGGGCTGCGGCCGATATACCTGTGTAGTAATTACAGGTGCCCAGAGCCATGATTTCCTCCAGCCAGATTTCGCTTTTCCAGGACAGTTCCCGCCAGGTATCGGCTTTCGACAGCACGCAGCTCCGCATCAACCGGCAATCTGCCGCTGCGCCGCAGGCCAATGAAAACGCGGTTGGCTCAGAGTTAACGCTCATGCGCCAGGCTGCCTATCGTTACAGCAGCCAGGAGCAGCTCGCCTTCAGCGGCAGCAGCACCGTGACGGATGGCGGTCAGCAGAGCGTCTTTACCAGTGCGCAGCTTGCCGAGAAAACCTCAGAGTTGTTTCTGATGGGCCAGCAGGCACTGAGCGTTAGCCGTGCCGCGCTCGGTGGTGATGCGGGTGTCGAGGGTCGGGGCAGTCTCTCGGTTTCTGCCGGACGCTATATGTTTTACTCGGAGAGCGAATCCAGAAGCTTTGCCTCCACTGGCACCATCGCATTGGAGAATGGCGAGACCATCGACTTCACCCTCTCACTGCGACAGTCCCAGTCCCGGACCTACGAGTACTCGGAACTGGTGCAGATTCAGGAACGGCCACTCACCGACCCTCTGGTGATCAACTTCGGCTCTGCCACAGCCCGCCTGACCGATACCCTCTTCGAGTTCGACCTGAACGGTAACGGTGACACCGGGCAGTTTGCCACCCTGGGCAGCGGTAGCGGCTACCTGGTGCTGGACCGAAATGGCAACGGCAAAGTGGACGACGGCTCCGAACTGTTTGGTCCCCGGAGCGGCTCCGGCTTTGGGGAGCTGGCCCGTTTTGATGACGACGGTAACCGCTGGATTGACGCCAACGATGAGATCTTCGCGTCGTTGTCCGTGTGGGTCCAGGCTGCAGACGGCTCACAGGCTCTGAAATCCCTCTCAGAAGTCGGCGTTCAGGCGCTTTATGTGGACAATGTCGAAGACCGCTTCACGCTGGCCAACAGTCAGGGTGTGCCGCTGGGCCAGATCAAGGGTTCGGGAATCTATCTGAGCACCGACGGCGAGGTTCGCACCCTGGAAGAAATCGACCTTGCAGAACAGAATACCGTCGAAGCGCCGACCGCTGAGACGGTCCTGAGCGCGGAGCGTGGCTCGCCAGACCGCGGCGGTAGTGGCTTGGTGGAGGCCAGGGTGGAAGCGATACGTTCGGCGCTCGAGAAGCTGAATGAAATTCGTGAAAAGCAGAAGGCGTTTATCGAAGAATCGAAAGACGCCGGCAAGCCCGAGTCTCCCATTGCAGACTATTTGAAGCTGATCGATAAGATGCGGCTGGAAATGCTGAACAGCCAGGACGAGAAGAAGCAGGCGGCGAGCCGGTATCTGGAGTTTGCCAGTCTTTGATGTCTGGATTTGGAGCACGAAACAGGCGGGCAGGGGTTCCCAAAAAACGCTGTAAATACGTCCGTGTACGCTTGGCTCCGCCATCCATGGCTCCGCACATTTTTGGGAACCCCTGCCCGCCTGTTTCCCGAACCTAAGGGGAATTTTCAGCTATCGGGTTGGGGTTTCTAAGCGCTAACTCGCCGATGCCTGGCAGTTTGATCCCCAAAGCCAACGGGTTGATACCGAAGGATAGGCCCAGAAGGTTCAGCTCCAGTCCCTCGCGGACACCCGCCAGCACACCAAAGTACCCACCCAGTGAGACCTGATAACCCGCGCCACCCGGAACCTCTGCGATAATACGGTCGCCGAGGTAGTCCTTGCCGATCGCGTGGTTCGGCAGAGCCACATTGAGGCCCTCAACCTCCCTGATTACCCAGGCCACGAAAGTGTTGCTGTTGGGGCCGGGCCAAGCTTCGTATTCGGTCGGGTAGGGGTAAGACGCCACTGCCTGGTAGATGTCGGGAATCAGCTTTTCGGCTTCTTCGCCGCGGATATCGGCATAGAGGTTCGGCTTTGAACCGTACCAGTGTCTGTCGGGCTCACCGGGCCGGGAATTGACCACGTAGCTGCGCCAGCCGGTCACTTCATGAACCCGATAATGGCTGGCCCCTTTTCCTTGGTGGCTATCCAGGTATGGACAGCAAAGTAACCTCGCCAGCTCCATGCCCGGGCGCCGTATACCTGAACGATTGCTTCCTCGGCCTGTTCTGGCAGAGGGGCAATCCGGGCGCTTTCCCGGGTGGCTGTTTGCCAGCTCTCGGCTCCCTGCAGGCTGCCACTGGTGGCAAGCAGAATCGGGCCAGCCAGCAGCAGGAGCACGGCGCCGAAAAACCAGCCGGTGTATCTGAAAAATCGTTTCATGAACTCAGTCCGAAGCGTGGGGTAGACGGGACCCTCTGAGTGACAGAAAGTTCCTCACGACTACCTGGATTATAGGGGACAGATACGCCAGCCGTGGGTTGGCGGATGAGGCTTGTGCCGGGTTGTGGTTTGCCGTGAGGACGCTTGTCTTCTAGGCTCAGACATACAAATCGCAATTCCCAGGAGGCTTTAATGTCTGACCATCACGTGTACAAAAAAGTGGAAATTGTCGGGTCTTCCAAGAAAAGCATTGAAGACGCCATTGAGAATGCACTTGAGGAATGTGGTAAAAGCGTTCGCAACATGGAGTGGTTTGAGGTAACCGAAACCCGCGGCCATATCGTTGATGGCAAGGTGGGCCACTATCAGGTCGTAATGAAAGTCGGTTTCCGTATCGCCAACAGCTGAACAGGCGCTCCCTAGTTACTGCGAATCGCCCGGTGCCGAATGGACGAGACCAACTGGTTCATCAGCTCCCGGGCTTCGCCCTCGTGCAGGCTGTGGCACTTGTCCTGCAAGACCCGGCGGTCGTGATTGGATGAGTCACTGGGGACATCTTTAGCAGGTCCAGATACTGGCAGGCCGCAAGGTGCGCCTTGATCTCGGCATCAATCAGCCGGGTAACCAGTTCATCGACGGACTCTGTGCAGAAGGGGCGGTTCCGGTTAAGCAGCTCTCGGGCCTCCAGGGCCGCATTGCGAGCTTCCAGTCTGAGTTCGCCGGCCGCTTCGCCGCCTTCAACCGCCCTCAGGAACATGCCCAGGCGTTCATGAAGATTCCATACCTGGGGCCAGATCCTGGCGTAGGCTTCCACTTCTTTCTGATAGCGGGCTTCTTCCACTGGGGAGCCTGGAGCGCCATTGCCGGACTCACCCGGACGATTGAATTGTGCCACCCGTATGTCGTCAACTTCCCGCCACAGAGTATCGGAACGTTCCCGTAATGCGGTCAACTGGTCCTCGCTACGCCGGCGAGCGCCCGATCCGATGAACAGGGCAATCACGGCCAGGCCCAGGGCGGCCGCTGAAAGCAGAAGCGGCAGGCCGCCTGCCGATAACATGCTCCACAATGGGTCTGTATCCATGGTGTCTGACCCCCGCGTAAATCCAGTCTGGGTCTATCAGTATAGAAGTTAATCCGGCGTCTGCTGTCGGAAGGGCAGGGCGGCTTCCGCATCGCTGAAATAAGCACGCACGTGGTCTGCCTCCTCTCGGGTGAAGTTTTCTATGGCTTCGCGGAAGCCGGGGTGCAGAACGCCATGCCAGGAGTGGGTGATTACCGGCTCAAAGCCACGTACCAGTTTGTGTTCGCCCTGGGCTCCGGCATCAATATGGCTGAGGCCGAGGTCCATCGCCAGTTCGATGCCCTGGTAGTAGCAGGTTTCAAAGTGCAGGTGGTTGTATTCATCAAGGCAACCCCAGTAACGCCCGTAGAGGGTGGTTGTGCCCGCCAGGAACAGGGCACCGGCAATCATTTCGCCCTCGCGCACTGCCATCACCAGATGTACGTGTTCGGGTAGCTGTTCCTGAAGCAGCTCAAAGAATCGCTTGTTGAGGTAAGGTCGTTGGCCCCGTTTCAGATAAGTCGCCTGGTAAAACACATAGAACGCGGAAAGCACGTGCTCCGGAATATCCCGGCCATGAAAGCGTGTAAAGGAAATTCCCTGGTCCGCAACCTGGCGACGTTCCTTGCGGATGGACTTGCGCTTGCGGGAAGTCAGCGCCGCCAGGAAGTCCTCGAAATTACGGTAATCATGGTTATGCCAGTGGAACTGGCATCCGATGCGATGTAAGGCCTGCTCGTGTTGAAGCAGCTCCTGGTCCTCTTTGCCGGGAAACAGCAGGTGCCAGGAGTGGGCTCCCAGTTCATCGGTCAGCCTGTCCAACAGGTGATGAACCTGTTCCGGTACCAGCTGTTGTCGAATGTCCGGATCCAGCAGCAGCCTTGGGCCTGAGGATGGCGTGAAGGGAATGGCGATCAGTAATTTTGGATAGTACGCCAGCCCATGCCGCTGGTATGCATCGGCCCAGGCCCAGTCAAACACATATTCCCCCATGGAGTGGCTCTTCAGAAAAGCCGGCGCAAGGCCGACGATTCTGCCAGCCTTTCGGAACACGAGGTGACGTGGCGACCACCCGGTCTCCGGGGATGTGCATCCGGACGCTTCCAGTGCCTGGAAAAACTCGTAACGAAGAAATGGATTGCTATGCCCAGCCAGCCGCTCCCACTCAGGGGCGGGAATATCATTGATGCTGGTGCAGGTTTCCAGTGTGAGAGTCGCTGGTCCGGGTTCTGACATGGTGAGGGAAAACTCCTTTATGTACCCGATACCATACGTCAGAAGACGGCTTTTGATCACCCCGGGGTCAGTGTAAAGGTTCTGCAAAGTGACCTGGCCCGAATCAGTGGTTTGCGGGTAGCGTGTTAGACTTCAGCAGCAACTGTGGTCGGCACGACAGGTGGAGAAGCGACATGCAGAACAGGGTGTTACTGGTCGAGGACGATGATGAATTGCGGGAATTGCTTGCCCGTTACCTGACCAATCAGGGATTTACCATTCGGGAAGCTGCCAATGGCCGGGACGGCCTCGCCCTGGCGCTGGGTCAGGACTGCGATATTGTCGTGCTGGACATCATGCTGCCGGATATCAGTGGCCTCGAGGTGTTGCGGGAACTGAGGGCAGAGACCCATCTGCCCGTGGTATTACTGACCGCCCGGGGCGACGAAACGGATCGGATCGTCGGTTTCGAGGTTGGTGCCGATGACTATATTCCCAAACCCTGTAATCCGCGCGAGCTGGTGGCCCGGCTGCAGGCGCTTTTGCGGCGGATTGCCTGGGACCAGAAAACCGAAGTCAATGCGGCCCGGACCTATGGCGACCTCCGTGTCGAGCCGGGTCATCGCCGAATTTACCAGAATGATGTGGCGATGGAGCTGACCGCCACCGAGTACGAGGTTCTGCAGGTTCTTCTGGCACATGCAGGCAGCGTGGTCCGCAAAACCGATCTCATGCAATGGGCGCTGGGCCGGCGCCTTGAAGCTTACGACCGCACCCTTGATATGCACATCAGTAACCTTCGCAAAAAGCTGGGCAACGACGACCCGCCCCGTATCGAAACCGTTAGGGGGCTGGGTTACAGCTATAGGGTGCCGGAATGAAACAGCGGCCCATGTTCCCTCTGTTCTGGCGGATCTTCCTGTCGATCTGGCTGGCTATGGCGGTCACCGTGGTGGCCAGTAACCTTGCAACCAGGATGCTTCTGGACCGGGAGCGGGAAGCCATCGAGCGCCAGGCAGGTCTAAGGGATCTGGCCGAAGAAGCTATCGCAATCCGCGAGGCCGGTGACCGTGGCGAAGCGTGGCGCTTTCTGCGGGACGAAGGCGAGCGTCTTGAACTGTTTCTGGTGTTGCTCGAACAGGATGAAAACGATGGCAAGCTGCCCTCGTTCATCCGCGACCGCATGAAATCCGGCTGGTACCCGCAGAAACCCGCGGTACTGGACGTTGGCGGCGGTTACCGGCTGGTGGCCTGGCCACGGGTGCAGGGCGCTGGCTGGCTCAACCCGAGATTCTTCAGGGCCATCGAGCTCGGGCTGGCCCTGCTGATGATTTCACTGGCGTGCTGGTGGATCGCCCGCCTGGTATCGCGACCGTTGAAACACATGGAAAGCACCGCCCAGGCGATTGCGGCCGGTGATAATTCTCTGAGAGTCAGCGAAAAGATCGCCCAACGCCGGGATGAGGTGGGACAACTGGCCACGGCTTTCAATGCCATGACCGAACAGCTCTGCAGTCTGCTGGAACGCCAGAAACATCTGCTTCGGGATATTTCCCACGATTTGCGAACGCCGCTCACCCGCCAGCGTATCGCCATTGAGCTGGCAAACGAGGCCGGTGCAGATGAAGAGCTGATGGCCAGCATTCTGCGCCAGAACGAACGGCTTGAAACCATGACTGGTCAGATACTGACGTTATACCGGGTCACCGAAGCCGGCGGCGATATCGAGCGCGAGCCCCTCCGGCTGGTGCATGTGATCAATCAGGTCCTCAAGGATGCAGCGGACTATGCCGAACACCAGGGTGTGGACTGCAAACTCGTGGTGTCGCCGGAAAGTTCAAGGGCGTCGGTGCTGGGTGATGAAGGGCTTTTACAGCGAGCCATCGACAACATCCTGCAGAATGCCCTCGACCACACGCCACCTGGCAGGGCTGTTCATCTCGCCGTGACGGTGGCCGATGACTGGTTGACGCTAACGGTTGATGACGAGGGGCCGGGCGTTCCGGATGAGCTGATCGGCCAGCTTTTCGAGCCGTTCTTCCGCGCAGACAAGTCTCGCGGGGGCACGGGCTGGGGGCTTGGCCTGGCTATTGCCAGAGACATCGTAGCGGCCCACGATGGCGTGATCGGGGCAGCAGCGGGAGAAACTGGCGGCTTACGGGTGACGCTTCGCCTTCCGGTGTTTTTCGGGGGCGGCTGACTCCGGCTCCGGGTCGGAAGGTTTCAGTTTTTCGGCGCCGGAAAAGTCGATACCCTCCTGCAGCTCGTCTTCGTCAAAGCGGATTCCGCAGGCCGCTTTCCGAATCTTCGCGGGCTTTGCCGTGCCCGGGTTGTTGTATTCGTCTTCAGAGGCCATAGGTCGTTGTCCATGAAAAAAGATTACCCCGTTCCGGCAGGATACCTTGAGCGTGAAACGGAAGTGAAGAAAAGCCGGTTCATTGCCCGGGTAGCCCCGGTGAGTTCGCGGGAGGAGGTGAAGGACTGGCTGGAACAGGCCCACCAGGACCATCCGGACGCCCGGCATATCTGCTGGGCCTACCAGATCGGGCGTCCCGGTTCTGCCGCCGAAGCTGGGATGAACGATGATGGTGAGCCGTCCGGAACGGCCGGAAAGCCGATTCTCAACGTGATTCAGCACAAGGATATGGGAGATGTGCTGGTGATGGTGGTCCGGTACTTTGGTGGCATCAAACTGGGCGCCGGTGGCCTGGTGCGAGCCTATGCCGGAGCTGCAGAGAGCGTGCTGTCGGCTGTTGACCGGGTGGTCCAGAAGCCCATGGTGGACGTGCTGGTGCTCCTGTCATTTGCTGACGAGCAACCGCTGCGGCACTGGTGTGAGATGAACGGGGCATCGGTGGAATCGGTGGATTACGGGGCCTCGGTACGGGCTGGTGTTCTGGTTCCCGAGGATCAGGTCGAGGCATTCGGAGCCTTCTGCGATGCCCATAAACTGGATTACAGTTTAGAAAGGTGACGGATCCCGGGGGCATCGTTGTGCGTCTGCGAGGCGTATACTGTTCGTAAATCTGAGTCTCAATCGAGGACAGGAATCATGATGCGTTTTCTGATGTTAGCGGTTGTTGCACTGGCCATGACCGGTTGTGCCAGCAACGTGGTGACCGACTACAACTCTTCCGTGGTTTTCGGTAATTATTCCTCCTGGGCGTTTGCCGGTGGCACCGATTCGTCTTCCTTTACCTCACTCGACGGCACTCGGGTGCGCAGTGCCGTCGAGCGAGAGCTGAATCGCAAAGCGCTGAAACAGGTCCCTGAAGCAGAGGCCGACTTGCTGGTAAGCTGGCAGATCGTGCCCGAGGAGCGCCTTGAGCAGACGGGGCTGGGACTCGGATTTGGTTTTGGTAGCGGGAATTTCGGCTGGGCCCTGTCTGCGCCGCCACCGGTACGTGAAATTGAAGAGGGAAAGCTGGTTGTAGAGCTGGCAGACAGCAAGTCGAAAGAAGTTGTCTGGCGCGCCGCCAGTCGGCGTTATCTCAATGAAAACCAGTCACCCGAGACCCGAAGAGAATTGATCGACGAGGTCGTGGCCGAAATGTTTACCAAGTATCCTCCTGGTCTCGATTGAAGGCGTTACAAGACAGGAATAGCACGGAGACAGAATGAAGAAGCGATCTGAGGGCGGTCTGGTTTTTTCGACCGAGCAGGGGCGTATGTGCCCGGATTGCCGTAACCCCTTGAATGAATGTACCTGCGGTACATCATCACGGCCTGCCGGGGATGGCATTGTCAGAGTGAGCCGGGAGACCAAGGGCCGCAAGGGTAAGGGTGTCACCCTGATTACCGGCATTCCACTGGACGACAAAGAACTGAAAGCCTATGCCAAGGTGTTGAAAGCCAAATGCGGCACCGGTGGCACGGTAAAAGATGGTGTGGTCGAAATTCAGGGCGACCAGCGGGATCTTCTGGTTCCGCTGCTTGAGCAAAACGGGTGGACGGTGAAGCGCGCCGGTGGCTGATGGTATAACACGCAAATCCCCCACGCTCACGTTACAATAGAGCCCGCGTTAACAAATCCCGACTTTCATACCAACCGGAATCTGCCCAGAAATCCCTGCAATTATGCCGTTGGATGGCGGATTCTGTTCGACCGGAGGCAAGCATGCATATACTGGTTTTGGGCGCAGGCGTTGTGGGTACTACCACGGCCTGGTATCTGCAGAAGCAGGGGCACCAGGTAACTGTGGTTGATCGCCAGAACCAGGCCGGCCTGGAAACCAGTTATGCCAACGGCGGTCAGATCTCCGTTTCCCATGCGGAGCCGTGGGCCAACCCGTCCGCCCCTCTGAAAGTCATGAAGTGGCTGTTCCAGCCCGACGCGCCTCTGCTGTTCCGGCCAAGACTGGATCCTGCCCAGTGGCGCTGGGCGCTCTCTTTTCTGGGGCAGTGCACCTTGGCCCGGGCTGCCCACAACATCCGCCAGATGGTAAATCTCGGCACCTACAGCTGCAGCCAGTTGCAGGCTCTGCGTGAGGAAGCGGGCATCGAGTACAACCATCTCGAGAAGGGTATCCTGCACTTCTACACCAATCCTGCGGAGTTTGACGGTGCCATGGAGCCGACCCGGATCATGCAGGATCTGGGGTGTGACCGCCAGATTATCGATGCAGACCGGGCGGTAGAGCTGGAGCCGGCACTCAAGCCGATCCGCAACCGGATTGCCGGGGCAACCTACACCTCGGAAGACGAATCCGGTGATGCCCGGATGTTTACCCAGAACCTTGCAAAACGCTGCGCGGAGGCCGGCGTAGAGTTCCGGTACGGCACTGAAATCCTGAGCTTCGAACGCGCCGGCGAGCGGGTACTTGGGATCCAGACCCTTCGGGACGGCCATCATGAGACGCTGCGCGCGGATGCCTACGTGCTGAGCATGGGCAGCTTCAGTGCAGCGCTTGCCAGTCAGCTCGGTATTTTCCTCAACATCTATCCGGCCAAAGGCTATTCGATTACGGTACCGGTGAAGAACGAGGAGGCGGCGTTCAATGTCAGCCTCACTGACGACGAGTACAAGCTGGTTTATTCCCGCCTGGGTGATCGCATGCGCGTGGCGGGCACGGCCGAACTGAACGGCTACAGCCGGAAACTGAACTATACCCGCTGCCGGGCTATCGTGCGCCGCACAGCGGAAGTCATGCCCGAAGCAGGTTACTGGGATCAGGCGGAGTTCTGGACCGGTTTACGGCCTGCGACGCCTTCCAACGTGCCGTACATCGGAAAAAGCCACTTCGCCAACCTTTACCTGAATACCGGACACGGCACCCTTGGATGGACCCATTCCTGTGGTTCCGCCGCGGCCCTTGCGGACATTATTGACGGCCGCAAGCCTGAGGTGGATTTTACGTTTTCCGGGCTCTAGAAGGTCTGGCTACCTCCAGTCCGGTGCGAGCATCTCGGTCAAGCCCCAAACCATTTCACTTTGAATTAAAGGATTTCAAAATGAAATGGTTTTTCTTCATCCGATAACCCTCCGTTACGTGTTTCTACCTACGAAATAATACCTAATTTTCAACAGCTTGAAAGATTCTCTTTGTGTCTATCAAGAGTTGGCACCGGCTTTGCGATGGTGGATGTAAAAGGTTCGTCCTGTTGATGAACAACAACATCAATCCAACAACCGTGTGCTGACTGACTATGACTAAACCACTGGAAGGCGTCCGGATAATCGATCTGACCCATATGCTGTCCGGCCCTTACGCAGGAATGCTGCTGGCCGACATGGGAGCAGAATCCATCAAGGTAGAGCCCCTGAAAGGCGAAGGCACCCGCTCATTACTTGCCAAGGATCCCCGCAATTCCTACAACGGTCACGGCGCCTACTTCATTACCCTCAATCGCAACAAGAAGAGTGTCTGCATTGATCTGAAGTCCGAGGCTGGTCTACAGACCTTCTATGATTTGGTCAAAGACGCCGACATCGTGCTTGATAACTTCTCCGCCGGCGTGCCAGCGAAGCTCAAGATTGATCACGAGCATCTATCGAGGGTGAATCCTCGCATCATTACCTGTTCGGTAACTGGATTCGGGCAGGCCGGGCCCAATTTCAAGCGCCCGGCATTTGATCAGGTGGTCCAGGGTATTGGTGGCGGCATGTCGATCACCGGACATGATGCTGAACATCCGGCCCGGGCTGGTATACCCATTGGCGACCTTGGTGGAGGCATGTTTGCGGTGATGGGGGTCCTGGCGGCCTTACATTCCCGCGCGGTCAACGGCTACGGACAGCATGTGGACATTTCCATGCTCGACTGCCAGATCAGCATGCTCAACTACATGGCAACAATGTATTTCCTCAGCGGCGATAATCCGTCTCCGATCGGGAACGGTCATTTTGTCCATGTGCCCTACGATGCCTTCCGCACCAGCAACGGCTTCGTAATTATTGCGGTGATCTTCGACAGCTTCTGGGACAACTTGGTGGAGCTTTTGGGCATTGATGAGCTGCGGGATCCAGCCTACAAAACTCAGCCCGGGCGATTTGCCGACAAACACAAGATCAACGGCATCCTTACCGATCTGCTCAAGACCAACACCACCGAACACTGGGTGGAGCTGCTCTCCAGCGCCCGCATTCCGTGTGCTCCGGTCAACAAGTTCTCCGATGCCCTTAGCGACCCCCAAGTGTTGTTCCGCAACATGGTGGTGGATATTCCCCAGTTCGATGGTGGCACCGTCAAGGCGCCGGGCAACCCGATCAAGCTCAGCGTCGACTCTTCAGATTCCTACACCGCGCCGCCCCTGCTGGGCCAGCACACCGAGGATGTCCTGAAGTCCCTGGGCTATAGCGATGAGCGGATTGCAGAACTCAAAGCCATGCAGGCCATCGGATAAGGAGGCAGCCATGAAGGTGCGTGTCAACGACGTCGGACCCCGCGACGGCTTACAGAGCCAGGGCAAGACATTGAGTGTGGACGCCAGGGCGCAGTTGATCGAGGCGCTTGTGGGTGCCGGGCTGAGAAATATTGAAGCCGGCAGTTTCGTTTCCCCGAAAGCGGTTCCGCAAATGGCGGGCACCGACGAACTTTTCAGCCGTCTGCCAGCGAGCGACAAGGTTCGCTATGCAGGGCTGGTGCCCAATATGAAGGGTTACCAGCTGGCCACCGCCGCCGGCGCAAAGGTTGTCAACGTGGTTCTGTCGGTTACCGATACCATGAATCAGAAAAATATTCGGATGTCCCTGGATGAGACTGCTGATGTATGCAAAGCCATTGTGGAACGCGGGCATCTGGAAGGGGTCGAGGTGCAGGCCTATCTGGCGGTTGCCTTTGAATGTCCCTTCGAAGGTCTGGTTGATCCGGAGGTCGTTGCCCGATATGCGCGGCTGATGCATTCGGCCGGAGCCGCCAAAATTATCATCGCCGATACCATTGGTGCTGCCAACCCGACCCAGGTCCGTCAGGTTCTGGACCTCGTGGTTCCGGAAGTTGGGGCAGACCGACTTTCCTGCCACTTCCACGATACCCGGGGCATGGCCCTCGCCAATATCACAGTGGCGGTGGATCGGGGTGTTTGTGAATTCGATTCCTCCATCGGCGGTCTCGGCGGTTGCCCTTTCTCACCGGGCGCGACCGGCAATGTCGCCACGGAGGATGTGGTACTCCTGCTCAACAGTATGGGCCATGACACCGGTATTGATCCGCTGGATCTGGTGCCTCTGGTTCACCTGGCCGAAGAGCTCACGGGCGTGCCCCTCGGTGGCAAGAGCTTTCGCTGGTTGAGCCAGCAGCGTGCCAAGCTGCTCGGGGAGGCCGGTCATGTTGGCTAAGGTGCTTGGGATTACCGCGCAGCTGGCGCCCTGGGCCATCGTTGGTGGCCTGGCCTACGCCGCGGCTTTTATCAAGCCCGGTGTGGAACCTCTGCCTCTGCCTCAGCCACTGAACGAACCGCGGGATCTGTTCTATGACGTCAGCGCCTCGGAAGCTGGCCGGTACTGGTTCGCTGGCAACAACGGCCTAGTGCTGGAAGCTGGAGAAACCCTTGAGGACTGGCATCGGCATGTGATGCCCGAAAACGTGAACCTCCAGGGTATTGCTGCCGATGATAACGGTACCGTGCTGGCGGTGGGGAATGCTGGCTGGACTTTCCGTCATCATGGCGATGGCGAGTGGGAGCCGTTGCAGTTACCGGTGTCCGACATTGCCGGTAAATTGATAGAAGTGGCCTGGCTTGACGGTCATTTCTGGGCCATTGGCGAGATGGGTGCAGTGTTCCGCTCCGACGCCCAGGCGAACCAGTGGCAGAACCTCAGTATCGAAGGTGACGTTGCCCTCAACGATATTGCCCGGACTGAAGCCGGCGAACTCTGGATTACCGCTGAATTTGGCACTCTCTATCACTCCCGGGATAACGGTCAGTCCTGGCAGGGCGAAGAACTGGGCTACGAAAGCCTGCGTTCGGTGGCCTTCCATGGCAATGACGGCGTGATTGTTGGCAATGGCGGCGTGATATTCCGCAGCGTCGACGGCGGCCAGACCTGGGAAAAGACCCCTTCACCGACTACGGAGCATCTCTACGACGTGATTCACGACAGCCAACGCTGGCTCGCCACCGGCAATGGCGGGGTGCTGCTTAGCTCAGAGGACGGAACTCGGTGGCAGGCGCTCCAGCCTGGTAACTTTGCCAACGGATACCACGCACGCCTGGAGCCTGTAAAGAATGGTGTACTGATCGCGGGCCAGACGATTGGACTGCTTTCTGATGACAGCTGGCAGACTTGGCCGGATGCCATGGCAGGGGGAATCTGATCATGATCAGTGCATTTGCCCGTTCCCTCTCCGAATTCTGCATCCGTCACCGTGTTTGGGTGACTGCCATTATCTTCGTGTCCACTCTGTTAATGGCACTGACCCTGCTGAAGATCGACGTACGAACCGTATTCAGCGATATGGTGCCAAGCGACCATGAATACGTGGACGTGCATGAGACCTACAAGGATACCTTCGGCGGCAGCAACAAGGTGTCGATCCTGGTCCAGGCCCGTGACGGCGATATCATGACCCAGCCGATCCTTGAGGAAGTTAAACGGATTACCCGGGAGTTGGCAAAGGTGAGCGGCGTTAACCCGTTCCAGGTAGTATCTCTTGCTTCCCGCAAGCTCAAGTCCGTCAGTGCTTCGTCGATGGGTATCGAGAGCGTACCGCTGATGTGGCCGGATGTCCCGGAATCCGATGCCGGCATTGAGGCCCTTCGCGAGGCCATCATCAACAACCCGCTGGTTTACGGAATCTACGTCGAGCCCGACCTGTCCTCGACTCTGATTCAGATGGATTTCTATGACCATCTGGTGGACTACAGCAAGATTTTCCCGCAGGTCCAGGGGATTCTGGATGCCTCCCCGGTGGCCGATCAGGTAACGCATCATGTGGTGGGGGAGCCTATTCTCTATGGTTGGGTCGACTTCTACCTGGATGAGACTGTCTCCATTGCCCTGATCTCCCTAGGCGCCATGCTGTTTGCCCTGTTCCTGCTGAACCGCACTTGGCGCGGCACCCTGCTGCCTCTACTCAGTGGCGTGGTGTCTACCATCTGGGCCCTGGGTATCGGGGTTCTGCTGGGCTTCAACTTCGATCCACTGGTGATTGTGGTGGCGTTCATCATCACCGCGCGCTGCTTCAGCCATGCAGTGCAGTTAATCACCCGGTTTGACGACCTCTGCGACGGCGAGGGTGTGGAGCCGCGAAAGGCCGCCGAGCAGACCATGAAGGAACTGTTCCGTCCCGGTCTGCTGGGGCTGGTGTCCGATGCCGGTGCCATCCTGTGTGTGGTGCTCACACCCATTCCGCTGCTGCAGAAGGTGTCGATCATCGGTGCGATCTGGGTGATGACCATCGGCTTCTCTGCCGTGATTCTCACGCCAGTGCTGCTGAGCTGGGTCAAGGCGCCCCTGCGCAATGCCCACCCACTGAACCTGCGCTTCCTCCTGAATGCCGTGCTGTCTGTGGCCGTGAAAGTGGTCGAAACCCGGGCCAGGTTCTTCGTCCTTCCAGTCACACTGATACTTGTTGCCGCTCTTGTGTTCAAGGCCACCGATCTGACCATTGGCGACGCGACCACCGGTTCCCCCATCCTTTGGGAAGATTCCCAGTTCAACCGGGACAGTGCCCTGATCAACGCCAATTACCCGGGCACCGAGCAGATGTTCGTGGTGCTGGAGGGCGAGAAGGAGGACGCGCTCAAGCGCCCGGATGTCCTGGCCTGGATGCAGGGTTTCCAGCGCCGTATGGAACGCCTGCCCTCAGTGGGAGGCAGTGTCTCACTGGCTGACATTGTGGTGGACGTGCGCCGCAACCTGTACGAGGGCAACCCCCGGTACCGGGAGCTGGGCGCTACCCAACTGGAAAATGGCGAACTGATCAGCTTCTACATGCAGGGGGCTGCGCCGGACGATCTCGCCCAGTTCGCCGACCCGCTGTTCCAGAACGGCTCGGTGATCCTGTTCTTCCGGGACCGTCAGGGCGAGACCCTGCGTCACGCCACCTACCAGATCCGTCGGTACATTGAGGAAAATCCCCTCGAAGGCGTGGATGTGCGTCTGGCGGGTGGTTCCCTGGGAATTATTGCCGCGGTCAACGAAATCCTGCTGTCCGATCAGATCGAGGCCATCGCTCTGGCGCTTTTGGTGGTCATCCTTTCCTGCCTTGCCGTTTACCGCTCGTCGGCCAGCGGCATCTTTTTCATTGTTCCGGTGCTGATCTCCAACGTGGTGACCTTTGCCTTCATGGCCTGGCAAGGCATCGGCATGAGTATCAGCACTCTGCCTGTCGTCGCCCTCGGGATTGGTCTGGGCGTGGACTACGCGTTTTACATCGTCGATTCGGTGAAGGAATACCTGGAAAAAGATCCCGGGGCAGACCCCATGGATGCTATTCGCCAATCCCTGTTTTCTGCCGGCCGCGGCGTGCTCCTCACGTCTGTGACCCTTGCGGCCGGCGTTTTGTTCTGGTCCCTGTCTTCGCTGCGATTCCAGGCGGAGATGGGCACCTTAATTGGGCTGTGGCTGCTCGTTTCAGCGTTCACTTCGCTGTTCGTGATGCCATCCCTGGTTCGGGTGTTGAAGCCGAAGTTCATCTTCGGTGACCGCCCAGTAAAGGCCGAATCCGATCAAGGTATGGAACGGCTGGCGCAATCCACTCACTGATGATGGGTACCAAAATGAAGAGAGACAACAAAAACTCAACCTCGATTCACCGTCCCTGGCAGCGAGGCCTTCTGGCCAGTGCTGTGCTGGCAGCGTCGGTGAGTGTGCCTCAGATAGCTTCGGCCGAGGAAGACTGGCTCACCAAGGACTGGGAGGTCAGCGGTTACATTCGCCAGTACCTGTCCTGGAACCTCGAGAATCCGACATTGATCGGCCCGGACGGTGAGCAGAGGGACGACTATCGCTACGACCTGTCCATGGCGCGCACCGTTGGAAAGCTCGATCTGTACCGTGACTTCGGCAACTGGCGGACCAAGATAACTGGCCGGATTTCCCGTGAATCGCCTACTGACTACGGTAAAGATCTTCAGGATGTCATGGATGAATGGGCGGCTACCGGTGGTGCTGCAGGCTCCAGCGTTAACCTACGCGATGACGTCTACGACGACGAGGAACTCCGGGAATTCTGGGTGCAGGGTGACCTTACCGATTCCACCAACATCAAGGTGGGTCGCCAGCAGGTGGTTTGGGGCGAAACGGACTTCTTCCAATTGCTGGATGTGGTGCACGGCTACGACTTCCGCTGGCGCTCCTTCCTGGAACCGGAAAACGAGGAGCTTCGCAAACCGCTCAACATGGTCAACCTGACCCAGCAGTTCTACGACCTCGATGGCAGCCTGCAGGTGCTGTACATCCCCGGAAAACTTAATGATGGCGAAGACAGGGGCAACAGTTACGACGTGGAAGGCGGCCGCTGGGCTAACAATCCGAACAAGGGCATCACCTTTGCCTCTGCCCCGTTTGGTGCCAACGTGAAGTATAACTACGACCATCCGGACGCCGATATGGATGACGACTCCTTCGGTCTGCGTTGGAGCGGTCTGGCCGGTGACTGGGGATACTCGGTCGGGTGGTTCCGGGGTCCCAACCCTAATCCTGTTGTGAATCCGAACCCCGCCACCAATCCGGGTCAGCCGCAGTTGCAGACCGGCCCCTACGAGGGCGTGTATGAAGGCGGTGCCACCGAGGCCGGTGAGTTCATCTATCCGTTCATTGATGTCTTTGGCGTAACCGCCAACAACTACTTCGCGGGTCCGGACCTGGTGTTCAGTACTGAACTGGCCTACATACCGAATGCTCCCTACAACGTGGGCATCGAGAGCATCGCCGAAGGGCCCGGATGTGGTTTCTTCCCGGGCTTCTGTGGAATTGAAGAGAAGAAGCTGTTCCGGTCCATGTTCCGGATCGACAAGCAGCTGGATCTGCAGGACGTGCTGGGTACCAGCCGCCCATCCTTCTTCACTGTTCAGCTGTTTAACAACTGGATTACCGACTACGAGAAAGAAGAGCAACTGGTCAACCTTGCCGGCTTCGGCGGCGAGACCGAGGAATTCAGCAGCATCATCACCGCGGTGCTTGCCACCAACTACGCCAACGACCAGATCAACCCTTCCCTCGCCATTGGCTCGGACCTGACCTATGGCGGTGGCTTTGTTATTCCGGCGGTCGAGCTGGCCTATGGCGACCACATCCGTGTGCGCCTGGAGGCGGACATCTTCTTCCACGAGAAGGATCAGGAACGCCCTCTTCAGGGCTTCAACGATACGAACCTGTTCGGGTACTTCTCCGGCAACGATCAACTGCTTGCGCGGTTGACCTACCAGTTCTGAGCATATGAGGAGAGTAACAATGAAAACAATCACATCCGTTAAAAGTCTCACCCTCGCTGTAGGCCTTATGGCCGGCTCGGGCTTCCTGCAGGCCGCTGAACTGTCGGCGGGTGACACCATAAACTCGGGTAACCTGGACCAGCGCCTGTCAGATACCTTTCATGGTGACAGCCTCGACGGTCTGCTGACCGATCTGCAGAAGCGACTGATCCGCGAAGAGGGCCTGGAGATCACCCTGAAGGATCCGGAGCCCATCAAACTGGGTGAGGATTACCTAGAAGCCACCGAGCAGTATTCGGCCAGCGCCACGTTCAACCCGGATACCCGGATGATGGAAGGCTGGCAGGCCGGCATGCCGTTCCCGAACGTGGACGAGAACACCGCGTACGCTGCAGAAAAACTCATCTGGAACCATCATGTTGCCCAGCCCACCAAGAACTTCCAGGACTACCCGGAGTTTGCGTACCTGTTTGTGGATGACGAACGGGGCCTGGAGCGTACCCAGGAGTGGGTCCTGCGCCGCTACTACATGAAAGGTCGCCTGGGTGAAGAAAGCACCGTGGAGGGCGACGGCGATGTACTTTGGAAGCAGCTGCTCTACGCCACCTACCCTGCCGATATCCGTGGCCTGGGCCTTTTCACCGTACGCTATGACAGTCCGAAGCTGGATGACAGCTGGGCGTACATCAAGTCGGTACGCCGCACCCGCCGCCTATCCGGTGGCACCTGGATGGATCCGATCGGCGGTACCGACCAGCTGAATGACGACATCGAGATCTTTAACGCCCACCCCACCTGGTACCCCGAGTACAAGCTGCTGGGCAAGCGCAAGGTTCTGGTTGTTGCCAACAGTCAGTCCACCGCCTGGAATGAAGACGCCAGCGGCAGTGCTGCCTTCCCGATTGTCGATCTGGACAACGCCCCCTACTGGAACCCGAAGGACCAGTGGGAGCCCCGTGAGGTCTGGGTGATTGAGGCCGTCGCTCCGCCCGAGCATCCGTACAGCAAGAAAGTCATGTACATGGATGCGCAGTTCCCTCGATTCTACATGGCAGACGTTTACGATCGTAAAGGCGAGTTCTGGAAATGGATGAACTACAACCTGCGCACCATTGAAACCGAGGATGGCGACCGGGGCATTGTCTCCAACGCGGGCTTCACCATCGATTACCAGCGTCGTCACGCCACCATCTTTGTTCTGGCGCCCAGCGCCAAACTTAACACGGATGGGTTTGATGGCAATTCCATCAGTTTGCGCGAGCTTGAGCAGGCAGCAGTTCGCTGAAGCCGGCCCAAACCCGATATAGAACAGTCAGGAGACACCTATGAGCTTTCGACTAGGGGTTGATGTGGGTGGTACCTTCACGGACTTGCTCCTCATCAACGATGATACCGGGGCAACCTATACCGCCAAGGTTCCCTCTACCCCCTCGGATTCGTCCGTGGGGGTACTGAACGGGATCGAGAAGATCTGCCGCACCTCGGGTATTGATCCAAAACAGATCCGCTCGGTGATGCATGGCACCACGGTCGCCACCAACGCCATCCTCACCCAGAAGGGTGCCAAGGTCGGTTTGGTGACTACCCAGGGGTACAAACAGGTTCTGCATATTGCCCGCTCGTTTGTGCCAGGTGGCTTGGGGGGCTGGGTTATCTTCAATAAACAGCCGCTGCTGGCCCCGCTTGAGCACACAGTGGAAGCGGTGGAGCGCCTGAGCGCCAGCGGCGAGGTGGTCACGTCGTTGGACGAGGCGGATATCCGGACGAAGCTCGAAGAGTTGCGTGACGCCGACATTGAAGCGCTGACAGTGTCACTGATCAACGCATACGCCAGCGGTGTCCACGAAGAGAGGATAGCCGAGATCGCCGAGGAGGTAATGCCTGGCATCCCGGTATCGCTCTCTTCCCGCGTGGTTCCGGAAATGCAGGAATATGAGCGCACCGAAACCACGGTGGTCAACAGCTTTGTGCGTCCAGAGGTTTCAAGTTACCTGGACCATCTCGAAGCGGAAATCCAGGCTCGTCTGGCCGATGATGTGCAGCTTTCGATCCTGCGCTCCGACGGTGGCCTGGCAACCTGTGACTCGGCATCCTACACACCGGTCAACCTGCTCCTCTCGGGCCCCGCCGGCGGTGTTGCCGGTGCGATCTGGTTCTGTTCCCGGGGTGGCTTTGACAAAGTACTTACCTTCGATGTCGGCGGTACCTCCACGGACGTAGCGCTGATCGAAGACAACCATGCACGCCTGCGCCGGGAGACAAGAGTGGGGGACGTGGCCGTTCGTGCTCCATCGGTCGATGTTCGTACCGTGGGTGCCGGCGGTGGTTCCATCGCGTTCGTACCGGAACTGACGAAAGCACTCCGTGTAGGCCCTGACAGTGCCGGCGCAGAGCCGGGCCCGGCGGCCTACAACAAGGGTGGCGAGCAGCCTACCGTGACCGACGCCAACGTGGTACTGGGCTACCTGCCTGCTAATCAAAAACTGGGCGGCGACATGGAAATCCGGAAGGACTTGGCCGAGGCTGCGGTCCAGAAAGTTGCGGACGCCATGGGCGTGCCACTGAAAGAAGCGGCGGAGGGAATTGTTCGCATCGCCAATGAGCACATGTTCGGAGCCCTTCGACTGATCTCTGTCGAACAGGGCTATGACCCCCGGGAATTCGCCCTGTGTGGCTTTGGTGGCGCAGGTCCGCTGCACGCCAACGCGCTTGGTATCCTGATGGATGCCTGGCCGGTGATTGTACCGCCATCTCCCGGCGTTCTCTGCGCCTACGGCGATGCGACCACCCGAGTGAAGGACGAGGCGTCCCGATCCCTGATCAAAGGCTTCTCTCAGCTGGACAAAGAGAGCGTGGTTAGCATTTTGGAAGGGTTGACCCGTCAGGTTACCGAGTCCCTGGAGAAGCAGGATATTCCGGCTGACCAGCAGACCATCACTTGGCAGGCGGACGTGCGTTACCAGGGCCAGGCATTGCTGCTGACCCAGGATGTGTCGCCGGATGCCCTCCGGGACCAGGGCCTCGCTCTTCTTCAGAGCGCATTTGATGCGGAGCACGAGCAGCTCTTCAGCTTCTCCCTCGACGAAGAACACGAACTGGTGAACCTGCGCGCTATTGCCCGGGCGCCACGCCCGAATATAACCGAGCGGGAATGGGCGACCGAAGCCACCGATCTGTCCGCTGCTATTACCGGTGAAAGTCCGATCTATTTCAACGGTGCCGATCATAACGCCACGCTTTATGATCGCGAGCGGCTCTGTCCGGGGCACGTCTTGCCTGGACCGGCTATCGTGACCGAAATGGATTCCACCACCGTCGTCTTCCCCGGCTATCAGGCGGAAGTGGATAAGGTGGGTAACCTGTTGATTGAACCTGTCGGCCGCCAGGGCAAGGAGTAATCGTATGCCTGCGAATATCATTCAGCCAAACAGCACCCCGTTGCAAAAGGTCGACGTGGATACCGTGACACTCGACATCATCGAGAACGCCATGGCGAACGCCCGCAATGAGATGGATGCAGTCCTGTTTCGGACCGCCATGTCCCCGGGCATCCGGGAGCAGGGTGATGCTTTTCCGATGATTGCCAATCACGAGGGCAAGATGGTGGTAGGGCAGTTCGGCTCTTTCATCACAGGCTTCATCCAGTCCTACAACGGCGATATCGAGGAAGGCGACATCTTCCTCACCAATGACCCCTACATGTGTGACGGGGCAGTGAGCCACCTGCCGGACTGGCTGGTGCTGGTCCCGGTGTTCAAGGACGGCCGCCTGATTAACTGGGCTGCCATGTTCGGCCATATGTCGGACGTTGGCGGCAAGGTACCGGGTAGTCTGCCCACCGACGCCCAGACCATCTTCGAGGAGGGGATTCGCATCCCGCCCGTGAAGATCTACAAGAAGGGCGAGCTGAACCACGATGTGCTGGAATTGATCCTCCATAACGTGCGGATGCCGCGCTGGAACCGCTCGGATTTCAACGCCATCGTCGCTTCCTGCCGCACCGCCGGACGCCGCTGCGTAGAGCTTGCCCAGCGATTCGGTGACGACATCTTCAGCAGTGCCCTTGGCATGATGCTGGAGCGTAACTATATCGCGATGCGGGAAATCATCCGCAACGTGGTGCCCGAGGACAAGCGCTCGTTTGAAGACTACATCTGTGACGACGGCGCTGGTCTTGGGCCCTATACCATCCGTTGCACCATGTGGCGTGAAGGTGACAAAGCGATTTTTGATTTCGAGGGTACCGACCCCCAGGCTCCGTCCTCAGTGAACTTCTACCTCAACGAGGAGATGTTCAAGATGTTCTTCGGTGCCTTTACCATCAACCTGTTTGACCCGTCGATCCTGTTCAACGATGGCTTCTACGATCTGGTGGAGGTTCGGATTCCCCAGGGTAGTATTCTCAAGCCGAATTTCCCGGCGGCGCTGTCTTGCCGGACTCACCTGCTCGGTCGCATTTTCGACGTGATGGGCGGGCTGCTGGGTCAGGGCACGCCGGATGCCATGAGTGCCGCGGGATTCTCTGATTCTCCGCACTTCATGTACTCCGGCTACGATGACAAGGGCGAGTGGTTCCAGCTCTTCCAGATCGGTTTCGGTGGTATTCCTGGCCGGCCGGTCGGCGATGGCCCGGATGGCCACAGTCTTTGGCCCGGCTTTACCAACGTGCCCAACGAATTCGTGGAGGCTTACTTCCCGCTCCGCATCGAAACCTATGAAACCATCATTGATTCCGGTGGTGCGGGCAAACACCGCGGCGGCAACGGCATCCGTGTAGGGTATCGCTTGCTGGCAGACGGAGAAATTTCCATCCACGATGATCGCTGGTTGACCTACCCTTGGGGCGTTAACGGAGGCGACCCCGGGATGCGCAGTCGGAAGGAATTGGTGAAGGCAAATGGCGAACGCCGGGTACTGCCCTCCAAGTGCGACCATATCAAGGTGGAAAAAGGCGATCTCGTTGTCTTTGACACCTGGGGTGGCGGCGGTTGGGGCAACCCCCTGGAGCGGGATCCGGCGGCAGTGGCAACCGACGTGGTGAAAGGGCTGATCAGCGTTGACGGTGCCCGTCGCTATGGTGTGGTCCTGGATGCTAAAGGCGCCATTGACCAGTCGGCCACCGAGGCCTTGCGTACAGAGATGGCCGGCAGTCGTGATAACGACGCTCTGTTCTCAAGGGGTGGCACCATCGAGCAGATCAAGGCTCGTTGTGAAGCTGAGACGGGATTGCCCGCGCCGGCAACGCCGGTTTGGAACACCGCAGGGGTGCACTGATGGCCCTGTCATCCAACGTGCTGAAACGGGGACAGCGCTATGCGCTGATCCTCGTGGATCTCAGCGTCGGCTTTACCGACCCGTCACAGAGCCCTTTGGCGTCCGAGTCTGACGACGTGGTTGAAGCCAACCGGGTGTTGCTTGAACGTTTCCGGGAACGCGGCTGGCCGGTGTTTTTCACCACCGTCGCGTATTCGGAGCCGTCCCAGGCTTCGGTATTCCGGGAGAAACTGCCGGCACTCAACGTACTGGAAGCCGGTTCCGGGCTCGTGGAGATGGACTCAAGACTGCAACCCCGGAGCGACGAGCCGGTCCTCGTAAAACACTGGGCCAGCGGATTTTTTGGTACCGATCTGGATGACCGGCTCAAGGCCGCTGGCGTGGACGGAACGGTGGTTACGGGTCTGACAACCAGTGGCTGTGTGCGGGCCACGGCGCTGGACAGCCTTCAGCATAACTATCGGACCCTGATCCCGCGGGAAGCGGTCGGAGACAGGGATCCTGACGCCCACGAAGCGAACCTGCGGGATCTGGGGATCAAATATGCGGACGTTATGTCTCTCAGCGAATTGCTTGCGTTTCTTGACTAGAGCGGTGATGGCCGCATATTTGGCCCTCCTCGTAGGGTGTGCGGCAACACCCGCCGGCCAGGAAATCGGCAGTAACCGGCAGGCGTTTCTGGAACGACTCTCATCCGATCCGCAGGCCTGCCAAACCTACCGCGAAGCCTATGTGCGTGGATTTCGGGAGAACGTCAGCGCTTTGGCGCAGTCAGATCAGGCTGGCCAGGCAGAGGCCGCGCGGCAGCTCAGTCAGGCCCGTGAACGTCTGCTGGCGGCGGGATTAAGCGAACCTGACTGCGCTCGCCCTTACTGCATCATCGAACCGCTTCAGGAAGGTAAGCTCGAAACCTGGTGCGGCTATCGTCTGGATGCCGACAGGGGTGAGGAACTCTATCAATGGCTTGACTGGGAGACCGTTCAGGCTGCGGTGCAACGCCAATAACGAGGACAACAAACATGGCTGCGCGTACGCTCTACGACAAACTCTGGCAGCGCCACCTGGTGGATGAACTGCCTGACGGTTCCGCGTTGCTCTACATCGACCGTCATTTGCTGCACGAAGTGACCACGCCCCAGGCTTTTTCCGGTCTGCGCTCGGCTGGTCGAAAGCCCTGGCGAATTCCGGCCAATGTAGCGGTGCCCGATCATGCCGTACCAACCCGGAAACGGGAACTCGGCGTCGCAGGTATTGCCGACCGTGTTGCGCGAAAACAGGTGGAAACCCTGTCGCGTAATTGCGAGGAATTCGGTATTCCGTTGATTGAACTGGAAGATGCCCGGCAAGGGATCGTACACGTGGTGGGTCCGGAGCAGGGCCTGACCTTGCCGGGCATGACCATCGTTTGCGGCGACTCTCATACCTCCACTCACGGCGCTTTCGCGACGCTCGCCATGGGAATCGGTACCAGCGAGGTGGAGCATGTGCTGGCCACCCAGACCCTGCGGACCCAGAAACAGAAAAACATGCGAGTGGTGTTCGAAGGTCAGCCAGGTTTCGGGGTGACCCCAAAAGACCTGATTCTGGCGCTGATTGGGCGTATAGGGACCGCTGGCGGCAACGGATATGCCATTGAATACGCCGGTGCAGCCATTCGTAACCTGTCCATGGAGGGGCGCATGACCATCTGCAACATGAGCATTGAAGCCGGTGCCCGGGCAGGCATGGTTGCTTATGACCGGGTGACGGAACAATACGTGGAGGGCAGACCCCAGGCGCCAGTTGGCGAGCGCCTGGAGCAGGCTCGTGAGTATTGGCGCACGTTGGTTTCGGATGCGGAGGCAGATTTTGATCGCGAGGAGCATTTTCCGCTGGAAGCCCTGGTGCCGCAGGTAACCTGGGGCACATCCCCAGAGATGGTCACCGGTATTGATGGCAAAACCCCGGATCTTTCTCAGCTGGCGCCGGAGAAGCGGGAATCGGCCAGGCGGGCTCTGGACTACATGGGGCTTGAGCCCGGGCGCCCCCTGAAGGGGTTGTCAATCGACAAGGTTTTCATTGGTTCTTGCACCAATGCCCGCATGGAGGACTTGAGAGCCGTCGCTAATCTGGTGCAGGGACAGAAAGTGCACCGGTCGGTGAAACAGGCTCTGATTGTTCCAGGGTCTGGCCAGGTTCGCCTGCAGGCAGAGCGGGAAGGTCTGGATATGATTTTTCGAAATGCTGGTTTCGAGTGGCGGGCGGCGGGATGCTCAATGTGCCTCGGTATGAATGATGATCGGCTTAACCCTGGCGAGCGCTGTGCCTCCACTTCTAACAGGAACTTTGAAGGCAGGCAGGGCAAGGGTGGTCGGACTCATCTGATGAGTCCGCTGATGGCCGCTGCGGCTGCGTTGGCGGGCGAAATCACCGATGTGAGGGAGGTATAGGATGGAGGCATTCAAAACACACACCGGTCTGGTCGTTCCTTTCGACCGGTCGAATGTGGACACCGACGCAATTCTGCCCAAGCAGTATCTTAAAATGCTGGAGAAAACCGGGTTTGCAGACTTCCTCTTTGATGATGAGCGATATCTGGACCCCGGTGATGTGGACATCCCCGTGTCGGAGCGCAGACCGGATCCCGACTTCATTCTGAACCGGGCGCCCTACGACCGTGCTTCCATCCTGCTGGCCAGGGCAAACTTTGGCTGTGGGTCATCCCGGGAACACGCGGTCTGGGCCCTGAAGGACTTTGGCGTTCGAGCGGTTATTGCCAGCAGTTTTGGGGATATTTTCTTTAACAACTGCTTTAACAATGGCCTGCTTCCGGTAATACTCGACGAGTCAACCATTGACGAATTGTTCAATTTGGCCAGTGACACGGACGGTCTGGAACTGACGGTGGATTTGGAGCAATGCGAGATTCGCAGTCCGAAGAAGACCTGGCGTTTCGTGGTTGAGTCGGGTCGGCGGGAGAACCTCCTCAGCGGTCTGGATGAGATAGGTCGTACCCTGACTTTTTCAGGCTCCATTCAGGCCTACGAGGCGAACCGAAGAACCCTGGAACCCTGGCTTTTTGAGTAGAACCGGATTGAGGAGGGGATGATGGAGTTCAATAACGCCGAAGCAGATCGAGTTAAGTTGTGCCTGATCGGCAACTCCAAGCTCAGCAAGATGGTTCACTCCCTGATTCCGGAATTCCAATCCATCGCTGAGATCGTCATCATCGACAGCATCTTCAACGATGCCCTCATGTCTGCGCGGCGTCTGGTCGAGCATGACGCGGTGGATGTGTTCATTAGCGCCGGAGCGAATGCGCACTATCTGAAGGACACCTTGCCGGTGCCGGTCGTGGCACTGGAGCTCAGGCAATCCGATTTGGTCAATGCCGTACTCAAGGCCCGCCAGATCAGCAACAAGATTCTTCTGCTGACCTATGAACACCAGAGCACCTGGACTGAGTTTCTCGATTACGTGGAAGGTGTCGACATTGTTCATCGCACCTATAAGACTGCAGAAGAGGCCCGGGAAACCTTCCACGGTGTAGAGAAAGACGGTATTGGTGTGGTGATCGGCTCCAGCTTTATCTGTGACCTGGCTGAGCAGGAAGGCCTGCCGTTTGTCATGGTGTATTCGAGGGAATCCTGCCGTTACATGGTCCGAAAGGCGATCTCTGTGGCCGGAGAGCACAAGCGCGAAGGCGAACGCCGAGCGTTTGTGCAGTTCCTTATGGATAGCGCAAGCAGTCCAACCATCATCACCAACCGGGACGAACAGATCATTGGATTTAATCGAAGTGCTCTGGGTCTGGTGAAGGGACTAGCTCGCAACAAACGCATTGATCGGTTTTTGGATAGCCGGTTTCTGCAAACACCAGATACGGTTGCCGAGGGCATTCAAGTGGGAGATCGGCTGTGTCGGGTTCAGAAGAGCGCCTTTGAAGTCGATGGTGTGCGAGTGGGGCACCTTTATGCCTTAACCGCGGCGCCGCAGAGCAAGTCTGGATCTGAAGGTAAGACCAGCGGGCTTATTTATGAGTCTGGTCGCATGGCGGAGGTCGCGCACTTTCTTCAAGTTTACGGCGCTACTCCGGGCGCAGTTTTGCTTAGAGGTGAAACCGGGACTGGTAAGGAGCTTGCGGCGAGAATGATTCACGACTCCAGCGCCAACAAAGAGGGACCTTTTGTTGCTATCAACTGTGCCGCTATTCCCAGTGAGCTCTTTGAGTCAGAATTGTTTGGTTATGCCGATGGCGCTTTTACAAGCTCGCGTAGTGGTGGCAAATCCGGGTTGCTGGAAACCGCCAACAACGGCACCTTTTTCATGGACGAAATCAACTCTTTGCCTTTGCCGCAGCAGGCTAAACTTCTGAGGGTGCTGCAAGAGCGGGAAGTCCGGCCGGTCGGCTCGCGAAGGTCCATAGCTCTCAACATCAAGTTTGTCGCTGCATGTAACCACGATCTGCTGGAGGAGGTTCGAGCTGGTCGGTTTCGGGAAGATCTTTACTACCGGCTCAACGTGTTCATAGTGAATCTGCCGCCACTACGTGAGAGGCCAGACGATATTGAACCCCTGACCCGCCACTTTATCCAGTCACTCGGCAGGCAGTACGGAATTGATGCCGATGAAAATGCCTTGGCCGAGGTCTTGGTTCCCCGATTCAGGCGATATGGTTGGCCTGGCAATGTTCGCCAGCTGGAAAATCTGATGGAGCGTTTGCTGGTGTCGTCCACGCTTTATTCATCAACGGAACAGTTCGCGTCCCATCTTCAAAGCTTGGCCCCGGAGTTGTTCGAGTTGACAGATCTGGGCCAATCCGGGTTAACCGAGGGCTGTCACCTGCAGTCCGTCGAGCAGGAGGAAATCCTTAAGGTGCTTGGTCGCTTCGGGGGCAACAAGACCAAAGCTGCGGAGTACCTCGGCATCAGCCAGACCACACTCTGGCGTCGATTGAAACAGATGAGTGCCGATCCCCGGGCAGTGGGTAACGATCAATCCGGAGAATAATATGGCAATAGGTACAGAACCGGTCCACCTTGACCCCGACCCCTTTGAACATTTCTTCATTGGCCAAGGCCACTGTGTGGGAAATCTGATATTTCTGTCGGGCCAAGCAGCGATTGATCAGATTGGGGGCGTCGTTGGCCCGGGGGATATTGATGCCCAGATTGATCAGGCAATGGCGAATATTGAGCGGGCACTGAATGCCGTAGGGTCGGGCGTCGATCGCATTTTCAAGATCACTGTATACCTTACAGACATGAATAACTTTGAAAGCGTTATAAAGATGCGGGAACGCTACTTTGACAAACCCTGGCCTGCAGATACGACGGTCGGTGTGTCCGCACTGGCCCTGCCAGAATTGATGGTTGAGCTGGATGTGATTGCCACCCGGCCCTAACCGGGTGGCAATGCGTGGGTTTACTGCAACTGATCCCGAATCAGTTTCTTGTTGATCTTGCCAACACTGGTCTTCGGAATATCTTCCACGAAATCAATATGCTCCGGGATCGCCCATTTATTGATCTCGCCGCTTTCCACAAACTGCTTCAGATGGTTCTGGATATCCTCTGCACTGGCTTGCTCGCCCGGCTTCAAGGTGACCAGAGCATGCGGGCGTTCGCCCCATTTTTCATCAGGCACGCCAACCACCGCAGCACCGGCGACAGCGGAATGCTGGCTGATCAGGTTTTCCAGATCCAGTGAAGACAGCCACTCGCCACCGGTCTTGATCACGTCCTTGATGCGATCCTTGATGGTGATGGTGTTGTCCGGCTCCATGGAAGCCACGTCGCCGGTGTGAAGCCAGCCACCTTCCCAGAGCTGTTCGCCTTTCTCGGGCTCCTTGAAGTAACCCTGGGTCAGCCATGGCGCGCGGGCCACGATCTCTCCCTTGGCCTCGCCATCATGGGGGACCGGGTTGCCTTCGGGGTCCACAATTTCCAGCTCAACCATGGGCGTCGCAATACCGGTCTTCACCCGGATCGCAGTTTGCTGCTCAAGAGGCAGTTCCAGGTCTTCGGGCTTCAGGTGCGACGCGCAGAGCAGCGGACAGGTCTCAGACATGCCGTAGGCGGTGTAAAGTTTGATGCCGAGCTTGGCCCCGGCGTCGCAAAGCCCTTTGGTGAGTGCGCTGCCGCCGATCAAGACGTGCCAGTTGCTCAGGTCGGCCGTCTTGATGGATTCGGTGGCCATCATCATCTGCATGATCGTGGGCACGCAGTGAGAGAAAGTCACTTTGTGTTCCTTGAGCAGATCCACCAGTAGCTCCGGCTCATAGCGGCCCGGATATACCTGTTTGATGCCCATCATAGTGGCGGCATAGGGCACGCCCCAGGCATGCACATGGAACATGGGCGTCACTGGCATGTAGACCGATGAGGAACGCATCAGCGGCATCTCGTCGAATGACGCCACGGTGCCCGTCATGGCCAGCGTGTGCAGTACCAGCTGGCGGTGGCTGAAGTAGACACCTTTGGGATTGCCGGTGGTGCCCGTGGTGTAGAAGGTGGTCGCTACACTGTTTTCGTCGAAATCGGGGAAGTCGAACTTGTCATTGGCTCTTGCGAGAAGGTCCTCATACTCCCCGACAGCCTCAACAGGTGCCTGTTGTGCGTTATCGCTGTCGGTGAGCTGAATCCAGGTCTTGACCGTTTTGATCTCGTCTTTGACGGCCTCAATGATCGGGAGGAAGTCGTCGTGAACCAGAACCACATCGTCTTCGGCGTGGTTCATGGTGTAAACGATCTGGTCCGGCGACAACCGGATGTTGACCGTGTGCAGAATGGCGCCAATCATCGGAATGGCAAAGAAGCACTCCAGGTACCGGGGGGTATCCCAGTCCATGACCGCAACGGTATCGCCCGGTTTCACGCCGGCATCGGTCAATGCGTTTGCCAGACGGTGAATGCGCTCGACGAGATCCGTATAGGTGTACTTGCTGCGGTTGGAGTAGACAATTTCCTGGTCTGGATTGTACCTGGGGCCCGAGAGCAGGAGTCGTTTGATCAGCAGCGGGTACTCATAGGCGTTTTCAGCCGGGGGTAGAATGCGTGTCTGTGCCATTACGTGTGTCCTCTTTCCCAGTTGTTGGTGTTATCGCGAGAAACAGGAATAAATCTGACACAGATTGGCTGAAACAGGAACCGAAAAGGGTGAAAAAATGCAGAGCGAACGGTGGCTTAGGTGCGAAATCCGTTTCGCTCTGCGGACGCGCCCCTCAGGGGCAGCGATATTACTCGTAGGTGCGGAATTACTCGTAGGTGCAGAGGTAAGCCGTGTCGATGTCGGTCTTTGCCTTGAAGCTGGCCTGACCCGCTACGTCAAAACTCTCGCCGGCACCGTAGGTCATCCACTCTTCCATGCCGGGGAGCAGCACAGTGAGGGCGCCGCTGATGACGGTCATGGTTTCTTTCTTGCTGGTACCAAACTCGTACTCGCCCGGGCTGATCACGCCAACGGTGGCTGGCAGAGTCGAGGTCTGGAAGGAAATGGACTTGGCCTGGCCTTCGAAATATTCATTTACTTGCAGCATGTGCTGGCTCCTCGAATGATGTGGGCAGCCTACTATACGGGAATTTCGTGCACTTCCAATGACAAAATAATCAGCCTGAGCCGTCCTTGTTATTGTCGGGCACTGCTCGGTCTGTTTTGGTTTCAAGTCCGCTGTAAAGCTTGTGGGTGTCCGGATCGTATCGTTCCCGCAGTTCGTCCTTGGTGGTACCGCTCCAGAGCGAAATTCCGGTGAAGTAACCTGCCCGCCCGATGACATGAGCAGCGATCGGAGCGGTCAAAAGTATAAACACGATGAAGGCGATTGCCCTTGCCGCGACAGCGCTGTCTGAAAAGTGCAGTGCTACCCCGGCCATCGTGAGTATCGCGCCCATCGCGCCTGCTTTGGTGGATGCGTGCATGCGTGTTGGCAGGTCTGGCAGCCTGACAATGCCGATGGCCGCAAGCACCATGAATGAGGCCCCTGCCAGCAACAGGATGGAAACGAAAATTTCACTCATCCTTGACGCCTCCACGTTCCAGGAACCTGGCGAACCCTATTGCCGCGAGGAAAGCGGTGAGGGATATCACGATCGCCACATCAAGAAAACTGGAGACACCGGTATCAATGGCGTGAACCCCAACGTAGCCAACCACCACGGAAGCAATCAGCTCAAGTGCAACCACGCGGTCTGCCAGGGAAGGGCCTCGGGTTAAACGGATGAAGGCAAAAAGTAACGCCAGGGACAGCATGAGATACACAATATTAATGGCGATTCCAAGCATGGTGGGCTCCTAGCGCATAACCTTGAGGATTCGGTGTTCCAGTTCTCTCAGGTCATTTCTGAGCTGTTCCTCGTCCTGAAGAAACATGGCGTGGATGAACAGCACCCGTCGATCATCGGAAACGTCCAGGCTGAGGGTCCCCGGTGTCAGTGAGATCACACTACTGACGAACATGATCTCCATATCGGTACGTGCCTGTAGCGGAAATGCGATCACACCGGGCTTCATGTGCCAAACCGGCGTGGCGACATCGTAGGCAACCCGCAGGTTGGATTTCACCAGCTCTTTCAGGAAAAAGGCGAGGAAGGCGATTAATCTCGGAATTCTCCGGGAGTAGCCCTTCAACGCGGGCACCTGGTTTTGTAGAACCATGAGCGCAATGTAGCCAAAGCAGAAGCCGGCCAGCAGGTTCATGGCAGTGACGCTGCCACTGAGAACCACCCAGGCGATTGCAAGCAGCAGGTTCCAGAACAGGCCAATCATTTCGGCGTCCCTCCAAGAACCGCTTCTATGTATAGCTGCGGGTTCATCAACTGGTCTGCGGCCGTCTCGGCCAGAACGTAAATCGGCTGGCCGTACAGGCCAATAATGAGCGTGCAAGCCGCAAGCCCGACCACCGGCACATAGTAGGCCCAGTTGTGCGTATTTTTAATCTCGCCGTTGAGCCTGCCGACATCGGTCACATGGTCGGGAACCTTTTTCCAGAAGACTTCCGCCCAGATCTTGATCATTGAGTACAGGGTCAGCAAGCCAACCAGCAGAGCGATGGCAGAGATCACATATTCACTGGCCTCCAGGCTGGCTTTCACCACAATGAACTTGGCGAAAAAACCGGACAAAGGCGGAATACCGGCGAGCGAGAGCGCCGGAATCAAAAACAACAGAGCGAGGTACGGGCGCTGACGGTACACACCGCCCAGGTTCTTCAGCTCATAGCTCCCAAGCAGACGGTAGGTGATGCCGCTCACCAGGAACAGATTCGTCTTCACAATGATGTGGTGCATGATGTAAAACACGCCGCCAATCAGGGCCAGAGGCGTGAATAGCGCCAGCCCGAGCAGCATGTAGCCGATCTGGCTGACAATGTGGAAAGAAAGGATTCGCCGGAATTCGAACTGCGCCGCCGCGCCGAGAACGCCGGTCAGCATTGTCAGGGCCGCGGCCCAGAGTAATATGGTGTGTGTGTAGGCGACGTCCTGCGTGAAGATCAGCGTAAACACCCGATAGAGTGCGTAAACCCCTACCTTGGTCAGGAGCCCTGCAAACAGCGCTGAGACGGCGACTTGCGGCGTGTGATAGGAGGCAGGGAGCCAGAAAAACAGGGGGAACGCCGCCGCCTTGATGCCGAACGATACCATGAACATCAGCGAGACCACCGTCACCATGCCAGGGTCTTCCACGCTGTTCAGTTTCTGGGCGATGTCCGCCATGTTCAGGGTGCCCACCATCCCGTAGAGCAGGCCCACGGCGGAGAGAAAAATGGCCGACGAGAACAGGTTCAGGGTCACGTACTTGATGGCGCCTTCCATCTGGGCTCGCTCCCCGCCCAGGGTCAGGAGGGCAAACGATGCCAGCAGCATCACCTCGAACCAGACAAACAGGTTGAATATATCGCCAGTCAGAAAGGCTCCGGCTACGCCGGCGAGCAGCAGGTGCATCAGGGGGTAATAACCGAATTTTTCATGACCTTTCGGTGTTGAGGCCAGCGAATAGATTGCGATGGCAAGGCCGATAATGCCGGTTAGCACAATCATGATGGCGCCAAGAACATCGGACACCAGCACGATGCTGAAGGGCGCAGGCCAACTGCCCATTTCAACCACCAGAAAGCCCTGCTCAATGGTTGAACTCATGAGCCAGATGCCGGCTGCCAGCAACAGCCCGGTGGCAACAACTGCAAGGACCCGCTGAAGCGTGATGGAGCGCCAGAATGCCAGGGACAGAGCTCCGGCTGTCAGGGGTATCAGGATCGGGAGAACGAGTTCCGGGTTCAAGTATCCGTATCCTTCATCTTGTCCAGGTCATCGGTTCCAACCACTTCGTAGGCACGACGGATCAGAACCACGGCGAACGCCAGGACGCTGAAAGCAATCACAATGGCGGTGAGAATAAGGGCCTGCGGCAGGGGATCGGCCACTGCTCCAACGACTTCACTCGCCCCCTCGGGAATCAGCGGTGGTGCGCCCCGGGTCAAACCCGCGACCACGAAAATCAGAAGGTTGGCCGCGTTGCTCAGAATGATCAGGCCAATGACGAGTTTGACGATAGAGCGGCGCAGCATCATGTATATGCTGGCTGTAAAAAGCAGCCCAACGACATAGGCCATCAAGGTTTCCATAACTGAGCCCCCTCCCTGGCAATGAATGCACGGTTCATTCGTCCGACTCCATCAGGCTGATCACAAAGGTCATCAGCGTGCCCAGGACGGCCAGGTACACGCCAATGTCGAAAATCAGAACGGTTGATAGTTTCAGGTAGCCTTCACCGGGGAGTGGAACCTCCCACCAGAGTGCGGTAAGCATGGCCTGGCCAGTCCAGAAGGCAGGGATTGTTGAGGCGAGACCGAAGAGCAGCCCGGCCGCCAGAATATCCCGGGGGCTGACACGCAGCAGCTTGCGTGTTGATTCGGCGCCAAACGCGAAGGCATAGAGCACAAACGCACTTGCCGCCACCAGTCCACCGATAAAACCGCCACCGGGTTCGTCGTGCCCGCGCAAAAGCAGGAACACCGAAAACATCAGTTGTAGCGGCATAATCGCGAGAGCGGCGGTGTGGAGTATGAGCGTATTGGTTTTCATGGCTTGTGCTGGTCCTCCGCCCTGAGTTTGACCATCGAGTAAACCCCCATCGCCGCAAGGCCCAGAACAAAGATTTCCCCCAGGGTGTCCAGCTGCCTGAAATCCACCAGAATTACATTGACGATGTTTTTGCCGAAGGCCAGGCCATAACTGTTTTCAATGTAATAGCTGGAGATACTGTCGAAGTACTGGATATCCAGCACCGCAAGCATCAGCAGGGTCATGGTCGCGCCGGCAAAGATAGCCACGGACAGGTCCCGATAACGTTCCCACGGCGATGAAAGGTTGACGAAAGGCGGCAGTTTGAAGAGCACCAGGACCAGCAGTATCACAGTCAGGGTCTCCACGAGGAGCTGCGTGATGCCAAGATCCGGCGCGCTGAAATGGATGAATATAAGGGCCACCCCGAAACCCAGCACGCCGACTGACGCAACGGAACCCAGCCGGGACCGGGTGACACTGGCAAACACGGTGGCTGCGACAATAAGAAGAGCGATGCCAAACTCGTAGAAGTAGCCATTGCTGAAATCGAAATCCAGCTGGAAACCGTGGCGGGTGAACAGCGTGTAGCCTGTCAGACCGAAAGTGACCAGAACGAGGATCAGCAGATAGATGCCCAGAACCCCGTTCTGCAGCACCCGGGTTTGCCAGCTGGCAACCTGGGTGATCCCGAGCATGAATCGGAAATAGCCCGCCTCCGGACCAAAGCGGCTGGCGGCCGTGTTGACGGCATAAAGCGTCGGATGCAGTCGCTGCCAGGTTATGAAAAGCAGGGAGCCTGCGAGGAGGCTGGCGCCAGACAGCATCAGTGGAACATTCACTCCGTGCCACAGGGCCAGAGCCGTCGTCACCCCAGTGCCATAGACGGATGAGACTGTGGCATCCAGTACGAAGATTGCGGGCACAAATGGCACCACGCCAAAAATCAGCGCCAGAAGGGTCAATACGGCTGGGCCAATCAACATGGCGACGGGCGCGTCGTGGGGCTGTTTTGGAGTGGTGCGAACGGGACCGAAGAACGGCTTCAGGAAAACCAGTCCCGCTACGGCCACGACCAGAATCGACGAAGCGACAGCTGCTGTCAGGAGCCCCCATGGCCATACCGGCGAGTTGATAACCGACTCGAACATCAATTCCTTGGCAACGAAGCCGAAGAGTGGCGGAAGCCCTGCCAGCGACAATGCAGCCAGCCCGGTGATAACCGCAGTCCTCGGCATGCTGCGCCAGAGCCCGCCCATTTTCGTGATGTCTTTGGCGCCTGTTTCGTGGTCCAGTGCGCCCGCCAGCATGAACAGGGCGCCCTTATACAGCGAGTGCGCCACCAGAACGCAGACGAAAGCGATGATCGCCTTTTCCGTGCCGATCCCGATGAGCATGGTGAGGGTGCCCAGCGCCATGACCGTCGAGTATGCCAGCACCTTCTTGATGCCGGTGCTACTGAAGGCCAGGTAGGCGCCAGTGAGCATGGTCGCAGCGCCGAAAAACATCAGGGAGTTGCTCCACAGCGCATCCCCGTCCATGGATGAATTCAGGCGCGCCAGCAGATAGACGCCGGCCTTGACCATGGTCGCCGAGTGCAGGTAGGCAGAAACGGGGGTGGGCGCAGCCATGGCATTGGGTAACCAGAAGTGAAATGGTACCTGCGCAGACTTGGTGAAGGCTCCGATGAGTATGCAAACCGCCGCCGCGGTGTAGTAACCATGGTCGTGAATGGCCAGATCGGATGCCAGTATCTCGGAGAACGAATAGCTCCCGGTGATGAAGATCAGGAGAATCAGGCCGGCCATCAGTACCAGGCCGCCTCCCGCTGTGACGAAGAGCCCCTGCAGTGCGCATTTCCTGGCTTCTGCATCTTCATGGTTGAAGCCGATCAGCATGTAGGACGTAATGCTGGTCAGTTCCCAGAACACGAAAAAAGTGATGAGGTTATCGGATAATACCAGCCCAAGCATCGACGCCATGAACGACATCATGATGACGTAGAATCGGCCGAGATCCTTGTGGCCCTGGAGGTAGGAACCGGCATAGATCAGGATAAAGGTTCCGATACCGCTGATCAGAAGCGCGAAGACCAGTGCCAGGCCATCAACCATGAAATCCAGCGAGACACCGAGTCCGGGCATCCACTGGTTACGAATCAGAAGAGTTTCACCGCCGCTGACCGCCGGGATGAGGCTGACAAAATAGGCCGTGAGCAATGCGGGGAGAAGGGCCAGCACCCAGCCAATGTGTTTGCCTGCCACGCGATAAAGCGCGGGAACCGCCACAGCCAGCAAAAAGCCCGAAAGCACAGCCAGTAACATCATTCAAGGGTGCTCCTTTAAGACCCAAGTTAAAACGTCCTGCAGTTAACGGCGGTTTTTATAATCAGTATTTAATACGATTCCTTCTCACAAAAAGTTCTTGGACTTGTCGATTGAATTACTGGTCCCAGGGATGGCCCCGGGTGTTTTCTGTGGTGTTAACCTTCAAATGCATGGCAGCTTTTGCCAGGAAGTTGGCACTCACAGGGGCCGTCATGAACAGAAAGGCCGTGATCAGGAATTCCTCAATACCGATGCCCTGTCCAAGTGTGCTGAAGTAGATCACAGAGCTGATGACGATGGCGCCCACTCCAACCGTGGTTGCTTTGGTGGGGCCATGAAGGCGAGTAAAGAAGTCCGGTAGGCGAGCCAGGCCAATAGCGCCGATCAGGGTAAATGCGCCCCCGATGATCAAAAGCAGGCAGATGGCGAATTCAGCGTAGGGATTCATCGGATGTTTCCTCCAGGAGCATTTGTGTGCCGGGTGTGGGCTTACTCAATGACGCTGCCCCGCTTCAGATATTTGGCCATGGCGACGGTTCCAACAAAGCCCATGACAGCAATCAGAAGAGCCGCCTCAAGGTACATGCGTGTTCCGAGTGTGAGGCCGAGCAGAATAATCAAGGCAATGGCGTTGATATAGAGCGTGTCGAGTGCCAGCACTCTATCGGGTGCATCCGGTCCCTTGATCAGACGGTATACATTCAGAAGCGCCGCCACAGTGACCATGGCAATGGTGATGTAGAGGGCGATGGCTATCATTGGAACATCTCCAGCAGAGGCTTCTCGTAGCGGGTTTTGATCGTATCGATAACTGTCTGGTCGTCCTCGGCGTCAAGCGCGTGAATCAGCAGCAGCTTGTTGTCATCGCTGACGTCAGCGCTCACAGTGCCGGGCGTCAACGAGATAGTGCTGGCCAGAATTGTGATGGCCAGAGGGTGCTCCAGCTCCAGGGGATAACAGACAAATGCAGGACGTGCCGGCCTCGGGCTGAGGATGAGCCGTGCCACTTCAACACTCGCGATAACAATATCCCAGACAACGCGCAGGAGGTAGGCGGGCACCCTCCAGGCTTTGATGAATGCCGGCGGATCCGGCCAGAAGCCCTGGGTTATCTGCGGTATCGCCCATGCCAGGATCAGGCCCAGTACTGCGCTGCCACCGCTTATTCCGTCACTCAGAAACTGCCAGGTGATAAAAAGGGTAAGGCTCAGCCAGGGCTGGGGAAAACTCAGGCGATCAAGCATCAGCTGTCCTCCCTGACCATCTTGGTTTGCAGGATCTCAATATAGGCATCCTTGTTGTGCAACTGTTCGGCCGTGGCATCGGTGTAGCGGGTAATCGGGCCAGCCAGCACAACGATCACCACTGCCAGTGCAGTCAGGGCACCGGCTGCGACAGAAATCCGGCCGTTGAGCGGATCTGGCTTTTCCAGATGACCATCCACCGTGCGCCAGAAAACGATACTGCCAGCGCGGCTGTACGCGATAACGGTCAGGAAACTGCCGATCAGAAGTACTGACCAGAGCCATGCCATTTCGGTTCCCGACTGAACAGATTGCAGAATCAGGACCTTGCCGAAAAAGCCACTCAATGGCGGAAGGCCAGCCGCAGCTACGGCTCCGACCAGGAACAGCACGCTCAGGAAAGTACGGTTCTGCATTTTGGGGGCGGTAACGATTCGATCCTTGGCCGAGCCCCTCTGGTTGGCCACCAGCTCCGATACCAGGAACAGGCCGCCAACCGTCCAGGTGGTGCTCAAAAGATAGAACAGGGCAGCAGACAGACCGGCTTCGGACCCGAGCGAAATCGGTGCCAGCAAAGTGCCCACGGAAATGATGACCTGCCAGGCGACCAGGGTTTTCAGGCTGCCGGACCCCAGCGCACCAATAACCCCCATGGCGAGGGTGGCCAGGGCAATCGGGAACAGCCAGTCCATGCCCAGATTGGCGAGTTCGCCGGCGTCGTCGCCGAAGATCAGCAGATACACCCGCAGAATGGCGTATATGCCAACCTTGGTCATCACCGCAAACAGCGCGGCCACGGGCGCCGTGGCTTTGGAGTAGGCACGGGGTAACCAGAAGCATAGGGGGAGAATCGCGGCCTTGAGACCGAACACCACCAGCAACATCATGCCGCCGGCTTTAACGATGTTCAGACCTTCCCCGGACACCTGCGGAATCTTGACGGCCAGGTCTGCCATATTGAGGGTGCCGGTGACGCTGTAGATCATGCCAACACTGATAAGGAACACGGCGGAGCCTATCAGGTTCAGCACGACATAGTGCAGGCCCGGAACGGTCCTTACCGTGCCACCGCCATGCATCAGCAACCCGTAGGAGGCAATGAGCAGCACCTCGAAGGCAACAAACAGGTTGAACAGGTCACCGGTCAGGAAGGCGATGTTCAGCCCCATCAGCTGGAACAGGAAAAGTGCATGGAACTGGCGGTTGCCCTCGTCGGCACCGCCAATCGAATAGATGTGACAGAACAGGGCCAGCACGGCCGTCATGACCAGCATCAGTGCTGCGAGACGGTCCAGGACCAGTACGATCCCGAACGGTGGCTGCCAGTTGCCGAACGCATAGATGCGATAGCTGCCGTCGTCTGCCAGTACCAGAAGCACGATGGCGGAAACCAGCATCAAAACGGTTGTAGCCAGTGCCAGGGTGCGGCGAAGACTGATGGGTGCATAGCCCATGAAAGCCTGAAGAATGCCACCTAGCAGCGGAATCAGAACAGGAGCGGTAAGCCAGTGGTTCATTTACCGTTTACCTCCTCTTCCTGTTCCGGAGCAGGCGATTTGTAGGGCTGTTTACCATCCACGTGGTCGTCCTCGTTGTCCGCCAGGTTGCGCAGTGACAGGACGACAACGAACGCGGTCATGGCGAAACCAATCACGATAGCAGTCAGTACCAGTGCCTGTGGCAGCGGGTCGGAATAGCTCGCAGCCGTTCCGAGGACCGGTTGCTGGCCGGTCGCCAGGCGACCGCTGGAGAAGAGAAAGAGATTCACCCCGTAGGACAGCATGGTCAGTCCCACCACGACAGGAAAGGTGCGAGCCCGCAGAATCAGATAAACGCCGGATGCCGTCAGGGCACCAATGACCAGCGCAAAAACAAGCTCCATTATGCACCCTCCTTTTTACTCTTTATGGCGGAGTGGGGAGATATCCGGCCGATACTGACCAGCGCAAGCAGGGTAGCGCCGATCACAGTGAGATAGACGCCCAGATCAAAAATCAGTGCAGACGCGACCTCGAATTTGCCAACCACAGGCCAGGTTATGTAATCGAACGTGGAGGTCAGGAACGGATAGCCAAAGGCGAGGCTTCCGGCGCCCGCAACCGTTGCGAAGAGCAGGCCCAGGCCGATCACGTTGTGGTAACGGACAGTGATTCGGTCTTCGGTCCAGTCCATACCGCTGGCAATGTACTGGAGAATAAGGGCAACCGAAGTCACTAGGCCGGCGATAAAGCCGCCCCCGGGCAAATTGTGACCCCGCAGAAAAATGAAGGCGGATACCATCAGTGCCAGTGGCAGCATGGGCCGGGCAATCAACCTCAGCATCAGCGGGTGGGAATCCCGGGTCCATGCATGTCCCTCGCCGTCGCTGGGAGGTGGCGTCAGGGCCGTGTCCTTCAGCATGGCGTAGATGCCAAGGGCAGCAATGGCAAGGACGGTAATCTCACCCAGGGTATCGAAGCCCCGGAAGTCCACCAGGATCACGTTGACCACGTTGGTGCCGCCGCCACCGGTTTTGCTGTTTTCGAGGAAGAAATCAGAAATCGAACTGAACGGTTGGGTCAGCATCGCCAGTGTGACCAGCGTCATGCCAATGCCGGCAACCGCCGCAATGGCAATATCCCGCAACCGGCGTTTCAGTGGTGTCTCGATAGGCGTCCATGCAGGCATGTAAAAGATTGCCAGCATCAGGAGAACAATGGTGACGACCTCAACGGAAAGTTGTGTCATTGCCAGATCTGGTGCTGAGAAACGGGCGAAAGCCAGAGCCACGATCAGACCGACGACGCTCAGCAAAACAAGGGCATAGAACCTTTGACGGTGCAGGATGGCCGTTGTCAGAGCACAGAAGATCAACAGAACGGCCGCGATCCCTGTTGGTAAATCCACCGGGCTCAGTCCGTTTTCGCCGACAAAAATGCCAAGCCCGAGAAGCGGCATGGCTGCGACCGCGATAGCGCTTACCAGAAGAAGCATGGCGTATCGCTGAAGCGAGCCATTTTCGATGCGCGTGGTAAATCTGTTGGCCAGATCGACAACCCTCAGCACCACCGCTTCAAATACCGCCTTCTCATCAATTTCCTTGAACCGGGCGTGGAAGTCGAAGAAGCGTTGACGCTGGCTGTACATCAACAGTCCACCGAAGAAAGCGACGAAGCTCATGACCAGCGGCAGGTTAAAGCCGTGGTAAACAGAAAGCGTGTAGTCCGGCACATCGCCGCCAAGCGTGGCGGACGCTGCAATCTGGAGCAGCGGGCCAACGGAAACAGCAGGGAACACGCCGACCATGATGCAGGCAAATACCAGGATCTCCACCGGAAACTTCATGTAGCGTGGAGGCTCATGCGGTGGGTAGATCGGGAGATCGACGGGCTTGCCGTTGAAGAACACATCGTGGACAAAACGTGCTGAGTACGCCACCGCGAAAATACCCGCGAGTGTGGCAACGATCGGAGGTAGCCAGGCCCAGAGCCCCGGCAGGTTCAGCTCCAGGGATTCGGCAAAGAACATCTCCTTGCTCAGGAAGCCATTCAGCAAAGGTACGCCTGCCATGGATGAGGCGGCCACCATGGCCAGGGTTGCGGTGTGCGGCATGTAACGCCAAAGGCCATTGATGCGCCGCATGTCCCGGGTGCCGGTTTCATGGTCGATGATACCGGCGGCCATAAACAGGGAGGCTTTGAACGTGGCGTGGTTGATGACGTGGAAAACCGCAGCCACGGCGGCAAGCTGGGTGCCCATGCCGAACAGCAGGGTGATCAGGCCCAGGTGACTGACCGTCGAGTGGGCAAGCAGGCCTTTCAGGTCGTGCTTGAACATGGCCACATAGGCACCAATGAGCAGGGTGGCCATGCCGGTAAAACTGACCATGTAAAACCACTGTTCAGTGCCTGCCAGGGCCGGATACAGCCGGGCCATGAGAAAGATGCCGGCTTTGACCATGGTAGCCGAGTGCAGGTAGGCAGATACCGGTGTCGGTGCCTGCATGGCGTGAGGCAGCCAGAAATGGAACGGGAACTGGGCCGATTTGGTGAACGCGCCCAGCAGAACCAGGGTCAGGGCGACCGGATACATGGCATGAGCCTTTATCTGGTCTCCGGCTGCCAGAACGTCATCAAGCTCGAAGCTGCCAACAATGTTGCCGATGATCAGGATGCCGGCGAGCAGTGCAAGGCCGCCGCCGCCGGTTACCGCGAGTGCCATCCGGGCGCCACGGCGGGCGTCCTGTTTATGGGTCCAGAAACTGATCAGCAGGAACGAGGTCAGGCTGGTCAGTTCCCAGAAAATCATCATCAGGAGCAGGTTGCTTGAGAGCACGATGCCGAGCATCGATCCCTTGAAGCACAGCAGCAGGGCGTAGAACTTGCCGACGTTTTCATGGGCTTTCAGGTAGTAGCGGGCGTAAAGAATGATCAGCAGCCCGATAATCAGGATCAGCAGAGCGAATAGCAGGGACAGCCCGTCCAGACGAAAACTGAAGGAGAGGCCGAGCGCAGGGAGCCATTCGTAGCTGTGCAGCACAACGCCGCCGTCAGCAAGGGTTTCCCAATGCGGGAAAAGGGCTGCGAGTGCGATCAACGCGGGTACAGAAGATGCAACGGCAATCGCCGTTCTGCCGCCCTGGGCGAACAGGGGTGCGGCTATGGCACCCAGAAAAGGCAGTAAAACAACCAGCGGTAGCGACATCGCAACCTCGTTATTGGTTTTCTTTTACGTGAGTATTGAAGGCATGTTTGCCTGAGTCTAGTCTCCGGCCGGCCACCCTGCACATCGGGCAACGATCCCTTTACGGCATGGCGGGTGGGGTGGATCAGCAGAAGGCAGGCGGGTCCGGGAAGTACGGAAGACGTCCCCGGTGCCGCGCGATGTCAGCGGTAACAGGTGGGCGGGTAACTCTTGTGCAGCCGAAGGACCTTGCGGTCATGGTTGCTCCGTCAATGAAACTTGATTGCCGATGATACGTGCCCCGTCTGGAAGGTCAAGTCAACTTGCCATTGATCAAGTGTATACTCGCGATAAATATTTATTGAGAGAGTCCCATGAGCGACACCTATCCCAACCTTCTGAAACCCCTGGATCTCGGCTTCACTGAACTTAAGAACCGAGTGCTGATGGGGTCCATGCACACGGGCCTGGAAGATCGGTTCTGGAACATCCACAAGTTTGCGCGGTACTTTGCCGAGCGCGCAGAAGGTGGCGTGGGGCTCATGGTGACGGGCGGTTTCTCGCCCAATCTGGTTGGGCAGCTGGCCCCGCTTGCCTCGACCATGAACAATCGGGCAACGGCTCTTTTGCATCGTCATGTGACCGGCGCGGTGCATGAGGCCGGCGGCAAGATCTGTATGCAGATCCTGCACGCAGGGCGTTATGGCTACCAGCCTCTGATTGTCTCGGCGTCGGCAACCAAAGCGCCGATCAGCCCGTTCAAGGCCCGCGCCCTTTCCTCGAAAGGAGTTGAACGTCAGATCAACGATTTCGTCAGTGCCGCGAAGCTCGCGAAATTTGCGGGTTATGATGGCGTCGAGGTGATGGGCTCCGAAGGCTATTTCATCAACCAGTTTTTGTGTGAGCGGACCAACAAGAGAACGGACAAGTGGGGTGGCCCTTACGAGAACCGTATGCGCCTGCCCGTGGAGATTGTCCGCCGTATGCGCGAGGCTGTTGGGCCTGAATTTATCATTATCTACCGGTTGTCCATGCTGGACCTGGTCGAGGGTGGCCAGACCTGGGATCAGATCGTGACGCTGGGCAAGGCCATTGAGCAGGCAGGCGCCACCATCATCAATACCGGGATTGGCTGGCATGAAGCCCGTGTGCCCACCATCGTTACCTCGGTTCCCCGGGGCGGCTTCGCCGATGTCACCGCCAAGTTCTATGGAGAAGTGGATATCCCGGTGTGTACCACCAACCGCATCAACACCCCCGAAAAAGGAGAAGAGATTCTCGCCGCCGGAAAGGCGGATATGGTGTCGATGGCCCGGCCTCTGTTGGCGGACAGCGAGTTTGTTCGCAAAGCCGAGCAGGGGCGCAGTGACGAAATCAACACCTGCATTGCCTGCAACCAGGCGTGTCTTGACCATGCCTTCCAGGCCAAGCGGGCATCGTGCCTTGTAAACCCGAGGGCCTGCCACGAAACCGAGCTGGTGTTGACGGTAGCGCCGGTTGTGCGCCGGGTCGCAGTGGTGGGGGCCGGACCTGCGGGGCTGGCAGCAGCGACCACCGCCGCGAAACGGGGCCACAAGGTGACCCTTTTCGACGCGGACGATCGGATTGGCGGTCAGTTCAACTACGCCAAACGCATCCCGGGCAAGGAAGAATTCTACGAAACCCTTCGTTATTACCAGCGCCAGATAGAGCTGTTGGAGATCGACCTGAAGCTGGGCACGCGCGTGGACGCGGACTCACTCAAGGCCCAGGGCTTTGATGACGTGGTGATCGCCACTGGCGTGAAGCCGAGAACACCGGCAATTGAAGGCATCGATCATCCCAAGGTGCTCGGGTACCTCGATGTGCTTCGTCACAACAAACCGGTTGGTGAGACTGTGGCGGTTATTGGTGCCGGCGGTATAGGCTTCGATGTCAGCGAGTTCCTGACACACGACTTCAGCCACCATCCCGAAGGCGAGCAGGTCAGCGTTGCCGACTGGCAGGCGGAATGGGGCGTCAACCCGGACTTCGATGGCCCCGGAGGCCTGGCCGAGCGCCAGCCAACACCGTCGCCCCGAAAGATTTACCTGATGCAGCGAAAAACCGGCAAGGTCGGCGGCGGTCTGGGCAAGACGTCGGGTTGGGTGCACCGCAACAGCCTGAAGCACCGTGAAGTCGAGATGCTGAGGGGCTGTCGCTATGAGCGGATTGACGACCAGGGTCTGCATATCTCACTGACCGACAAAGATGGCAAGGTCACGGAGAGTCGGGTGTTGGCCGTGGACAATGTGATTATTTGTGCAGGCCAGGAACCTTATCGGGAACTTTTCGACGAGTTATCGGACTCTGGGGTGACCGCGCATCTGATCGGCGGTGCAGACGTCGCCGAAGAACTGGACGCCAAACGGGCCATCCGGCAGGGAACGGAAGTCGCAGCCAAATTATGACATTACTAATTGCCTTCGCAGTGCTCTCGATTGGCTTCTCCTTTTTATGCTCCATTCTAGAGGCGGCCTTGCTTTCGGTGACTCCGAGCTACATCGCCTCACTGAAAAAAGAGAAGCCGAAGCTTTTCGCCCGGTTGCGAAAACTGAAAGACGATGTGGACGATCCCCTGTCTGCAATCCTTACACTGAACACGGTTGCCCACACCGTGGGCGCAACTGGCGTTGGCGCCCAGGTAACGGTGGTTTTTGGGGAAGCCTGGCTCGGCATTGCCTCTGCGGTAATGACCCTGGCTATCCTGATATTCTCGGAAATTATTCCCAAAACCATTGGCGCCAAATACTGGCGGAGTATTGCGCCACGGCTGCCAGCTATTCTGGGGTTCATGATCAAGGCGCTGCTGCCGTTCATCTGGTTGTCCAAACAGGTCACCCGCCGAATTGGGTCTGGTGAGGCCGACGTTGATATCCGTGCGGAGATCAGCGCCCTGGCGGAGATCGGCAAGGATCAGCAGGCCCTGGACGAAGACGAACGGCGCATGATTCACAACGTCCTGCGATTCCACGAGATCAAGGTCAGTTCCGTGATGACACCAAGGACGGTCTGCAAGTACGTTGATCCGGACATCACTTACGACCAGTTCCGGGAGCAGGTCAGCAAATCACCGTTCTCCCGATACCCGGTAATCGATGAGGAAGGCGAGGCGCTCGGGTACCTGCATCGGGCAGACCTGATCAACCTCGATTCCGATGTCGACCTGCTCGATCACATGCGCAAGATCAAGCGAGTGAAAGGCAACACCAACATCGAATTCCTGTTTTCGGACATGCTGCGAGAGCGGCAACACCTGGCCGTCGTCTATGACGAATTGGGAACCTGGCTGGGAATAGTGACGCTGGAGGACATACTGGAGACACTTTTGGGCACGGAAATCATGGATGAAACCGATAATGTCTCGAACCTCCGCCGGTATGCGAAGCAGCGCTGGAGCCGGCGTCTGAAGAAGTATGGCTCCGGATAGAAGGGTTTGGTTTGGTTAGCGGGCGGCTTTCAAGGCATTTGAAATCGCCTCGGCTTCAGCTTCAAGTACCTGACTTCGAAGGCTGTTTCCCTGCTGCAGTGCCTGCTCGATCTGCTTGCGCTTCATGTCGTACAGCCTGCTCAGAATCTCTGCCTGGCTTTGTCTGATCGGTGCATTCATGGCGGACCTCCCCATAGTGACACCTGTCGGTATTCTTTACGTTTCAGGCCGAACATTGGCCTTCATTGGAAACCGATGCATAACCCGGGCCAGGCAGGACCGACCAGACATTACCTGACAAAGCGAGAGCGGTAAGCACCGGGTGAAAGCCCAGTATGTTTGCGGAACAGACGCGTGAACGAACTCACGTCTTCGTAGCCCACCAACTGGGTGATTTCATCAATCGGTAACCGCGATTTCTCCAAATGCTGACGTGCCACCTCAATCCGTAGAAGTTGCAGATACCCGGTGGGCGTGTCACCAGTGGCTGCCTTGAATCGGCGAATCAGAGAACGCTCGGTGAGTCCGCTGAGTGAAGCCAGGCGTTGCAGGGAAACAGGTTCGCGGTAATGACTGTCCAGCCAGTCCTGCAGCTTCAGAATGGCGGCATCAGAATGGTAACGGCGAGCCTGCAGGGCGCTGTAAGGCGCCTGACTGGTCCGCCCCGCATCAATCACAAACGCCTTCGCCAGCTCCCGCGCCACCTGAGCCCCCGCGTAACGTTCGACCAGATAGATCCCCAGATCCCACCAGGCCATGCCGCCCCCGGCACAGGCAATGTCGCCGTCCACCGTTACCAGCTTGTCCGGCTGAAGGTTCACCGCCGGAAAGCGCTGGCGGAACTGATGGCTGAAGCCCCAATGCGTCGTCGCCTGACGACCATCCAGCAGCCCCGCCTCGGCCAGCATGAACGCACCGGTACAGTTACTGGCTACCCGCACCTGCCCGGCGTCTGAAGACCGAAATGCGCTCAGCCATTCAATAAGCTCCGAATTCCCGGCCAGAACGACTTCGATAGGACCACCAATAGTCGGTATCACCACCAGATCGCTGTCGTCGCCACCCGGTAACAAATCGTTCCAGGCTCCGTCTGGCTGAATGGTCAGTCCGTTAATGCAGCGGCAGGGCGCTCCGTCCTTCGTCAGAAGCCGGGTTGTGAATCGGGGTGTCGGCGCTTCATCGTTAATTCGCGCCCAGGTAACGCCGGCAAGACGGAAAAGATCAATAATGCCAGTGATGGCGCTGGCTAAAGCGCCATCAAAACCGATAACAGAGACCGTTCGCATGCAAACTCCAAATTAGGCCATGAGTGGCAATATTGACCATAATTATGTCATAAACGCCGGTTTCCAGGAAAAACCAGTTGTGAGAGGCTAACGACATCAAACAGGAGACCAAGCATGACCGACACCCTGATCGACCGCCGCGACCTGGCGTTCCAGCTCTACGAAGTTCTCGATACCGAAAACCTCACCACCCGCGAGCGCTTCAGCGAACACAACCGCGACACCTTCGATGCCGTCATTGAAACCGCCGACAAGATGGCACGGGAAAAGTTTGCCACCCATAACAGCGCCGCCGACAAGGACGAACCAAAGTTCGTCAACGGCCAGGTCGAGATGCTGCCGCAGGTGAAGGAAGCCTTCGACGCCTATGCGCAAGCCGGCTTTATCGCAGGACGTTACGACTATGAACTGGGTGGCATGCAGTTGCCTGAATCGGTCATGGCCGCCTGCAATGGTTTCTTCACAGCTGCCAACCCCGGCACCGCGGGTTACCCGTTTCTGACCACAGCTGCCGCCAACCTCATCCGGGTTTTCGGCAACGAACAGCAGAAAACCACCTTTCTTCCGAACATGCTCAGCGGTCGTTTCAGCGGCACCATGGCCCTGACCGAGCCCCACGCTGGTTCCTCCCTTGCGGATATTCGGACATCGGCGTCGCCCACAGATGAGGGGCACTATCTGATCAAGGGCGCGAAGATTTATATCTCCGGCGGCGAGCAGTCCATCACTGACAACATCGTTCACATGGTGCTGGCCAAGATCAAAGGCGCGCCGGCGGGCGTGAAAGGTATCTCCCTGTTCATCGTGCCCAAGTTTCTGGTGGATGATGAAGGCAATCCCACTGAACGCAACGGCGTCAGCCTCGCTGGCCTGATTCACAAGCTGGGCTACCGGGGAACCACGTCTACTGCACTGAGTTTCGGCGACGATGCCCCCTGCCACGGCTATCTGGTGGGCGAGCCCCATCAGGGCCTGAAATACATGTTCCAGATGATGAACGAAGCGCGGGTCGGTGTCGGTTTCGGCGCTGCCGTGATCGGCTATCGGGGTTACATGCACAGCCTCGAATACGCCAAAGACCGTCTTCAGGGGCGCAAGGCCAGCGAGAAGAACCCGGAAAGCCCGCAGGTGCCGATTATTGATCACGCCGATGTCCGTCGCATGCTGCTGGCCCAGAAAGCCTACAGTGAAGGTGGCCTGGCTCTCTGCCTCTATGGCGCACGACTGATGGATGACCAGCACACCCATCCGGACGAACAGAAACGCCAGGAAGCCGGAAAGCTGCTGGACCTGCTCACTCCGGTGATCAAAGCATGGCCTTCCGAATACGGCCCCAAGGCTAACGACCTGGCCATTCAGGTATACGGTGGCGCAGGTTACACCCGGGAGTACCCGGTAGAGCAGTGCTGGCGTGACAACCGCCTTAACCCGATTCACGAAGGCACCAATGGTATCCAGGCCATGGACCTGCTGGGCCGTAAGATCTGGCAGGATCAAAGCCACGGTTTGCAGCTGCTCATGCAGGAAATGCAGGTGGACCTGCAGGCAGCCACCACCGATCGTTGCCAGCAATGGGCCCTGTCCCTGAGTGAAACCCTGCAGCAGGCAGTGAAGGTTACCCAAAGCCTGGGTAAATCCCTGATGGAAGGCGATCCCGACAAAACCCTGGCCAATGCCTCCTGCTACCTGCACCTGTTCGGGCACATTATGGTGGCCTGGATGTGGCTGCGTCAGGCCAATGCGGCCTCCCATGCCCTGGGTTCCGCGAATACCGATGATGAAGGCAATTTCTACCAGGGCAAACTGCAGGCGGCCCAGTACTTCTTCCACTGGGAATTGCCAACCGTGGCTCAGGATCTGGTGCTGCTGCGCAATCAGGACGATACCTGTCTGAACATGAAATCGGAGTGGTTCTGATGGCTCTGGTAAATGTTGAGAAGAAAAATCACATCTTGCTGATCGGGCTGAACCGCCCGGAAAAAATGAACGCCATGAACCGCGAGATGTACCACCAGATTGCGGCGGCCTACCACCAGCTGGAAAACGACCCGGAGCTACGGGTCGGGCTGATGTACGCCGAGGGCGACCACTTCACCAGCGGCCTGCAACTGGACGACTGGGCGGGTGTGTTTGCCAATGGAAAGGGCATTGAACCGGGTGAAGGCGAACTGGATCCCTTCCACATTACCGGTCAGGCGCTGACCAAACCCGTGGTCTTCGCCGCCCAGGGCATCTGCTTCACCTGCGGCGTTGAGATGATGCTCAACACCGACGTGCGCGTTGCTGCTAAAGGAACCCGCTTTGCCCAACTGGAAGTGAAGCGGGGCATCTTCGCCTGTGGTGGTGCCACCATCCGCCTGCAACGGGAAATCGGCTGGGGCAATGCCCAGCGTTACCTGCTGACTGGCGATGAGTGGACCGCCGATCAGGCGTATCAGTGGGGGTTGATTCAGGAACTGGTGGAACCCGGCGAGCAGTTCAACGTCGCGTTGGAAATTGCCGAGAAAATTGCCAGGGCGGCGCCACTGGGTGTCCAGGGCAGTCTTAAATCCTCAAAAATTGCTGTCAGCGAAGGGCAGGAGGCTGCGAAGCAGCGATTGTTCCCGGACCTTCAGCCGGTTATGGCCAGTGAGGATGTAAAGGAGGGAATTCAGTCATTCCTGGAACGTCGAGAGGCCGCTTTCAAAGGTAAGTAACGGCTCAACTTGGCCAGAAATCACGGGTTTCAGCGCTTATAAAGAAACCTGACTATATCGCCAGAGCTCAGGGCAGCTGACCGGGGTCTTCCTTCCGGGAGTGTGAGCAGCAAGGATGCTGCGATCAAGCCCCCATGGATGGGTTCACGGCGTCTCCCGGAAGGAAGACCCCGGTCGGCCGCCTGCACTCGAGCCTGAAGGTTGGGGCCCGAGCTGGCAGGTGGCTATATTCAGGCAGCCTCGGAATTCGCGGATTCGCGGCGAGCCTTCGCTTCAGCAGCTACCTCAGCAGCGTAGTCCGCATACCTGGCCATCAGCTCCTCTTTCCGGTCCGGATCCCAGTTGATTTTGCTCAGATCTCCCTCGTAGTGATCAATCACCCGCTTATCCATGGTTTCGTACCACCACTGGGGCAGATAGGCCGGCAGAAGCATTGAGGCATAACCACCGGGTAATTGTGGAGCCTTCTCGAAATGCCGCAAAGCCTGATAACTGCGCTGTGGATGCGCGTGATGGTCTGAATGCCGCTGGAGCTGATACAGGAACAGATTGGTCACAATGTGATTGCTGTTCCAGCTGTGCTCTGGTTGGGTGCGCTCATACTTGCCGTTTTTGTCTTTCTGGCGCAGCAGACCGTAGTGCTCGATGTAGTTCACACTCTCGAGCAAACTGGCACCGTAAACCGCCTGGGCCGCCAGGAACGGAACCGCCCTCGGGCCGCAAACCAGCGTTGTGGCGCCAAAGAACCCGGCGCTCATGGCCCATCCCTGCAGCAGTTCGTTGTCCAGGCTCCAGAAGTTCTTGCCCTTGCGGGCAAGCCTCGCCTTCTCGATCTTGATGGATGATTTGATACCACCGAGCACCGTGCGTGGCAGGAACTTCCAGAAACTCTCGCCCATACGGCTGCTGGCAGGATCCTCCGGCGTGGCTACCCGCTTGTGATGACCAAAGTTGTGCTCAACAACGAAGTGGGTGTAGCCGGTGGGTGCCAGGGCTGCCATGGCCAGCAGCTTGTTCAGTCTGTTGGATTTGTGGCCGAGCTCATGGGCGGTATTGATCCCGACGCCATTGATAGCGCCAACCGTCAGCGTGAGCCCTATCTTGTCATCCAGAGGTGTGTTTTTGCGGCTGGCAAGCCAGGCACCCATGAAGGTCATGGCGTACTGGGTCGGAATAAATGCTTTCACAATCCGGTCGTAGTACTTGTCCTGCTCCAGTGTCTTCACCGCCGATTCCGGTGGATTGCTCTTATCCTCGCCGATAGCCCGATCCAGGGCAGGGATGATGCCGTGTACCAGCGCCGGGCCAGTCCATGCCAGGGCTTTCAGTTTTTTTGGAGCCAGGGCATAGCCGGTCAGTGCGGCCAGTCCGATTCCTGGCAGTGCGGGACCGAGTAGCCACATGTAACGCTTCGGGTCTTTCCAGTTGCCAGAGGCGTCTTTTTCAGCGGGCGCCGAGATTTTGTGTGATTGCAGGTTATCCGGGGTTTTGGCGTTCATTGTTGTCTCCCTTGCAGTGCGCGTACCTGCAATTTATGTCGGACAATCCAACAATGCAACGGGCGCCGACAGCTGTCTGGAACCTTGGCTCAAAATGACAATTACCATTTCTTTGGCAGAAAGCCGGTTTCTGGACCAAACTCATCTGAACAACAAGAGTCTGATCACAAGGAAGAATCAGCCATGCCCAATCCGTCGTCTGCGACCGCCTCATATTCTGTTCAGGGAATCATTCGGGAGTACTTGTCTTCCGGCAGGCTTACCGAAGTTGTTTACCGTGACAGCGCCGGTCAGATTTGTCTGGTTCATGATGTTATTCGCGATCTCTTCAGTCGCGCCGGGCAGGATTTTCTGCTGCTCGGGCGCGGAACCATGCTCCCGTTCGATCATGTTATTACCATCGATGGCCAGTTGCTCTCGGACAGTGCCGGTTAACGAAAGGGTAATGGGCCGGTAATTGCCCCGGGGCCAACCGCCCCGTACTCTGTGCACCGTTGTAAATGCTTACCAACAGAAGGATATGGTATGAACAAGCTCACACTGAGTGCACTTTTGATGGTTCTGACGCTCGGCCTTGCAGCCTGCAGTTCGGAAGACAACGAAGGCGTGGATGTCGAGCAGGCTGCGGATAACGCCGGAGAGATGATGGACGACGCTGCGGATTCCACCGAGGAAACCCTGGAAGAAGCCACCGGCCAGGATGAAAGTGCCATGGGCGAGTTGCAGGAAGGCGCAGAGGAAGCTGGTGATGCCATGACTGATGCCGCCGAAGAAGCTGGCGATTCCATTGAAGAAGGCTACGAAGAAGCCACCCAGCAGTAACCGGGTGGGCTGACCGCTTCGCAGCAACAGTCTTTGCGAGGCGGTCGGTGTTCCGGTGGCCGCCCTTGTAAAGCAATGTTAACGAATTTGTCTTTTAAACTTACCCTTACTGTCATATTTCCCGCCGAAACTGGCCTCTCAACAACACCGACCCGCTGTTCTTTGAGAGAGGCAAAAACATGGCTAAGCACGACCTTGATCCCAACTATCTGGATCCCAACTACGAGCCGGTAGTCAACCACACTGACAACAACCCTTTCCACCAGGTTCTGGCCGCACGCATGCAGCGCCGTACAGTGATGAAAGGCAGCGTTGGAGCTGCCCTTGCCAGTGTGATGGGCCTGGGCCTCGCAGGTTGTGGCAGCGACAGTAACGACGGCACCACCAGCAGCAATGTTTCAAGTACCGATATCGGCTTCAAGGCGGTACCGACATCAACAGCCAACGAGGTGGTTGTTCCCGAAGGGTACTCTACTGAGGCGTTCCTGCCGTGGGGCACTCCGATTACCGGCTCCTACCCGGAGTACAAGCCGGATGGCACGAACACCGGTGCGGAGCAGGAACAACAGATGGGCATGCACCACGACGGCGTGCACTTCTTCCCGATTGACCAGAAGGCCGGCGGCAATAGCTCAAGCGAAGGCCTTCTGGTGATGAACCATGAGTACATCAATCAGGGCGCTCTGCATGCCAATGGTGCCACCAAGGCATCGGATAACGGTGGCGTACGTCCGGCGGATGAAGTCCGTAAGGAAATCGCAGCGCACGGTGTTTCTGTGGTGCACATCAAACGCGACACCAGCGGAAAGTGGGACATTGTCTTTGGCAGCCCGTTCAACCGTCGCATCACCGGCAACACCGAAATGGACATTCGTGGGCCGGTTCGCGGCTACAGCAAGCTGATCACCAAATACAGCCCGGACGCCACCGAGACCCGCGGCACGCTTAACAACTGTGCGATGGGGCCGACACCCTGGGGCACTTACCTGGCTGCTGAGGAAAACTGGCACGGCTACTTTGCAAACAGCGACGCCACGCAGCCCCGGGAGCAGACCCGCCATGGTGTTGGAAGCTCCAGCCGTTATGACTGGGAACTGGCTGATAGTGGTGAGGATCAGTACGTTCGACTCAATGTAAGCTCTATCGGCGCATCCGCTGCCGATGATTACCGAAATGAAGCCAATACCTATGGCTACATGGTCGAGATTGATCCCTTTACCCCGGAAAGCAAGCCGCAGAAGCGCACTGCCCTGGGTCGTTTCGGTCATGAGGGTGTCATCTTCGCGCCGGCCAAGGAAGGCGAGCCGGTGGTATGTTACTCGGGCGATGACTCCCGTTTCGAGTACATCTACAAGTTTGTATCGTCGAAGCCTTACTATGCCGCCACAGCCGGTGGATACCTCCTCGACGAAGGCACTCTGTATGTAGCCCGCTTCAATGACGACGGCTCCGGCGACTGGTTGTCGCTGGACCTCAATGATGCTGAATTCAAGGCCAAGGTTGATGCTGCCGTGGGTACGACCGTTGGCGACATTGCCTTCGACGGCTTCGAGAACCAGGCTGACGTTCTCCTGAATACACGCCTGGCTGCCGATATCGCGGGTGCAACCCCGATGGACCGTCCGGAATGGGGTGCGGTTGACCCGAATTCAGGCCAGGTTTATTTCACCCTGACCAACAATTCCCGTCGTACTGAAGATCAGGTTAACGCGGCCAACCCCAACGCGAATAACCGTACAGGTCATATCATCCGCTGGAGCGAGGAGGGTAATGATCACACCGCGACCAGTTTCGACTGGGACATTTTCGTCTTTGCCGGTGAGCAGGGTACGGAAACCGTAGTGGGTGACGAAGTTATCGTTTCGCTGACCGACGACAATATCTTCAACAGCCCGGATGGCCTCTGGTTCGACTACAACGGTCGTCTCTGGATCCAGACCGATGGCTCCGACGCTGCACCCTACCAGAACAACATGATGCTGGCTGCCAATCCGGAGACTCGCGAAATCAAGCGTTTCTTCGTAGGTCCCCAGGGTTGTGAGGTGACGGGGGTTGTTTCCACGCCGGATGTGAAAACCATGTTCGTCAACATCCAGCATCCGGAAGGTAACTGGCCGGACTCCAGTGATCCTCGCCCCCGCGATGCAACCGTGATCGTTACCAAGGACGACGGTGGCGTGATCGGCGCCTGAGCCAACGCCAAAGTAGTCATCTGAACACCGCAAACCCGGCCCACTCGGTTACAGAGTGAGTCGGGTTTGCGGTTTTTTGTTTCAGAAACGCTATTCCCCGCCGATATGGTTATTAAATACACTAAAGTATGAGTTATAAACTCATGTCAATTCTTTAGTCTCCACAATGGCCTTTAATAACAAGATGCTTGCAGAAACAACAAAAAAGAAGAGGTTTCCATGGGGTTACTGGATAGGGCTTCAGTTTTATGGGGGATGGCGGTTGCCGGACTTCTTGCAGTCGTCTGCGCAGCGGTGGCGCCGTTGCTAGGTCTTGAAATTACCTCAATGCTCATCGGGCTTGTCGTAGGTCTCGTTGCTGCCGGCGGGTTCATGATTGTTCGTGTCCTGGAGCCGACTGAGCGTGGCCTCAAGGCCTTGAATAACGGCACCCTGGCTGAAGATCATCCACTGCATGCGCAATGTCATCAGTTGCTAGCTGATGCGAGGGCGGGGCGCGCGCTCGTCGAAACGCTTTCCGGTAGCGCTGACAGGAACGCGATTTCCGCCGCCCAGGTGTCTTTCGCGGCCGACCAGTTGAAGCTGCGGCTGGATCGCCAGGTTGAAGAAACTGCACAAATGGCCGATTACGCGGGGCAGATTACCGAAACCGTGCGGGAATCCTCGGAGCAGGCCACCGATGCAGCCACCATGGCGCTGCAGAACAAACAGGTAAGCACCGAGGGTCGTGAAGCCCTGATCTCCGCCATCGACAGTGTTAGGGAGGTGCACCAGCAGTCCGGGGAAAACCTGCGGCTGATCCAGGAGCTGAACGAGAAGTCCAACAAGATCCAGGGTGTGACCACCACCATCCAGGGTATCGCTGAACAGACCAATCTGCTTGCACTCAATGCCGCCATTGAGGCGGCGAGGGCTGGTGACCAGGGGCGCGGGTTCGCGGTCGTCGCCGATGAAGTACGCCAGCTCGCTGGTCGGACTGCCCAGGCAACCGGTGAAGTTGCAGAAACCCTGGAGGAAATACGCTCGGACACTACGCTGATCGTTTCCCGTATTGAAGACCTGGCCCGCAGCATCGAGGCGGGGCTGACTTCTGTGGAGAGCGTTGGAGAGAGGTTGGAACAGATCAGCGATCAGTCGGAACGTGTACAGCAGCAGGTTGCACGGATAGCCGAGATTGACCAGAACAACGAGCAGAGTCTGGCCCAGGTTTTCTCCGCGATTGAAACCGTGCGCGACCAGATCTCCGAGAGTGATACCAGCGTTTCATCGCTTGCGGAGCAGGCGGCTACGCTGATGGAGCTTGCAGAGAAAGCTAACGCGTCATTCGCATTGAACAGCGAAGCCAGTTATCACCGGCCGTTCTTCGATCAGGCCCGGGCCGGCGCGGACCAGATTGGTCAGATGTTCGAGCAGGCCATCCGCGACGGCAAACTCTCCGAAAGCGCGCTGTTCGACAAGTCCCGTACGCCGATCCCGAATACTCATCCGCCAAAGTACTCCAGCACCTTTGACAACTTTACCGACCAATATCTGCCTGCTATTCAGGAGCAGGTGAAAAATGCTCACGAGGCCATTGTCTTTGCCATTGCCGCTGCCCCCGACGGATACGTGCCCACCCACAACCGCGATTTCGCCCACGCGCCAACAGGCGATCCCAAGGTGGATCTGGTCAAGAGCAGGAGCAAGCGGCTGTTCAACGACCGTACCGGTATTCGCTGTGGCCAGCATACCGAGACCATGCTCTTGCAAACCTACCGTCGGGATACCGGCGAAATCATGCACGACCTCTCCGTACCAATCTATGTGAATGGCAAACACTGGGGTGGGTTCCGTTTGGGTTATCGTCCGGACAATCACTGACCGCCCGCGGATTTCCGGCGATGGGCGCTGTGGTAGACTCCGGTTAATCGTCGAATAGGAGACCAGCTTTGACTGAACCGGAGTTTATTCCTGCCGACGCGGACCCCGCGTCCCGGCGCTCAGATCCTGCCCGGAACCTGGCGGTAGTGGTCTACATCCTTCAGGCGCTTTCATTCTTTGTGGGAGGCATTACCGGTCTGGTGGGCGTGATCATTAATTACGTCAAACTGGATGACGTGCGTAACACCTGGGTGGAGAGGCATTTCCGCTGGCAGATTCGTACGTTCTGGATAGGCCTGCTCTGGACGGTGATCGGTATTGTTACCACGCCACTGATCATAGGCTGGTTTATTCTTCTCGGTATTTCGATCTGGATTATCTACCGGATTGTAAAGGGGGCGCTCGCTCTGAACGATGGCAAGGCGCCCTCCTGACTGCGCGCCTCGATCAATCCTCCGTAACTTCTTTGAGTCGTATCGCACTGAACATCCCGGCCAGGCCCATCAGGCCGAGAACCATAATGACCGCGACTGGGGAGATCATCGATACCAGAGCGGTCAGGCCGCCGGTTACAAGCAGCAAAACGCCAATGACCGTGTTGCTCACTGCAGTGTAATCGGTGCGCTTGTTGCCCCCGGCCATATCCACCAGATAGGTTTTTCGCCCCAGCCTGACGCCCGCATGTGCGATGCTGAGCACGAAGAATGCCACCGGATAAAACCACACGCTGCCCAGGTCTTGTCCCAGGGTAAGTGCTGCAGTGCCGACGATCAGGCAGGTGCCACTGGCCATTGCCGCGCCACGGATCATTACCCTCCGGCTGGACGTGTCCGCCGCCCAGCCCCAGAAACTGGCACTCAGGGAACTGGCGAGACTGCTGGCGAGCAGGAAAATGCCCAGCATCCAGCCGATATCCGACTCCTTTTGTGCCAGGACCACGAAATAGGGAGATGCCAGGGCAGAGCAGAGAAGCAGGGCCCGGGTGATCACGAAATTACGAAAGGGGACGTCATCACGGAGCAGGGACAGGCTGCGGAACGCCTCGTTGATGGCGTTTCCACCGCCACCGGTTTCGCCTTCATGCTCCTGAACTCCGGCAAACAGAAAACCGGCAATTACCCAGAGTGCCCCTGCCAGAAGCAGCAACACGGTGTAGAAGGCAATCGTGGGGTCGCCACGTTCCCAGAATAAAAGGCTGGTTAAAACGACGGTTGCCGTGCCACCGATGGTGGACGCCAGTCCGCCAAGCCTTCCCCGGCGGGTCTTGGGAATGCATTTGCCCTGAACGTCTTTCATGGAGACGGAGCAAAAGCCGCGGGCCAGGGAAAACACAATGAGAGCGGCAATGATCCCGAAGCCGGCTGCATAACCCTCGAAGAACCAGACACTGGCTGCCATCGCCACCACGCTGGCGGCCTGTCCGAAACTGCCCAGCGTCCAGAACCACTTGCGAACCGGTTTGCGGCGCACCCAGGCCGCGATGACCATTTGTGGAACGAGAGAGCCGGATTCGCGGATCGGAACCAGCCAGGCCACCAGGGCGGGAGCACCTATGGCACTCATCAACCAGGCCAGCAAGGTTTTCGGGCTGATCAGCAGATCGCCCAGCTTGGTCAGTACGTTACTGGCGAGAATGAGGAAAAAATTGCGGGGTACCTCGCGACAGGCCTCTTCAGGAATATCCTTGCAGACCCGGGCATCTTCTTCGTTGGCAATCAGGCCATAAAGTTGTTCGATGGTGTCCTTTCTGCTTTCAGGCAAACCGCTATCCTCCGGAAAATGTGTCGAAAGGATACCAGTGTGGCGCGGTATCCTTAAGTCCGGATTACGGCAACTGCGAGCGATCAGACCAGATGGTGGTCCCAGTGAACGGATAGATCTGCGAGTTCTCTGGCGGGTTTGCCGGCGCCGAGCCGGATAAGTTTTCCCCGTCCAGAGGAAACAAGAAAATCCCCTCCGGCAAGGGTCTGGATGCCCGCGCAATCGGCGATGTGTGCGCGGCTGACCAGCTCACCGGTCTTGCCCCGAAAGATAATGGCCGTTCCACCAATCGGCGAAGCCGCAGCCACGAGGTCGTTTTCCGGATGCGCAATCACGCTGGAAATGTAGTTGGCCAACGCTGTCCGGGTGTCCTCATCGAACCGGTATTCCCGCAAAGTTCCCTCTTCAAGACGTGCCAACAAAGGCGGCGTTTCGTAGAGTGGGCCCTGGTGCTGATAGGCCACATACACGCGGCCATCGCCGCTGACGCTGACATGGCGGGCGCTTTGCTGGTGGTGGGGCGGCCTGAAACGGCCAACGATTTTGCCGGAGTGACGATTCATAAGTACCAGGGCTGGATCCATGGTGTCCAGATTCAGTTTCATGCGGTCGTAATCCGGGTGAGTGAGGATGCCTCCGAGACCGATCACCAGGGTTTCGCCGTCGGGGTGCAAGGTCAGCTCATGGGGGCCGATTCCCGCCAGATCAAAGGTTTTTGTCCGCCGATAACCCTTTTCGGCATCGTAGACTGCGATGATCCCCGCGCCCTGATCGTACCGGCTGGCGGTGACGTAGAGGCGTCGGCCATCGGTCGAGAACACACCGTGGCCAACAAAGTGTTCGCCCGGCTCGGCTGAAATATGGTGTTTCCGGGCACCTGTAGTGCTATCGAAAACGTAGAATGACCAACCCGGGCGGCGCTCGAAAAACAGGGTCTCTTGCTGGTGCGGTCGGTTGCAGCCGCTATGGCAGCGGGAATCGACAGGCGCCTGCCACACTATCCGGCCGTTGCGGTTGAATGCGCTGACTCCAAAACTGCCATCCGGGAACCCGACGGCGCCGGCATAGCCATCAGGTTGGACTGACGCTTTTCGGGGCAGCAGGGAACAGCCGGTCAGGCCCACGGCAACGCCGCCGGCAATGGACACCTTGAGAAGGGCTCTCCGGTTCAAAAGCATAGGATCAGGTTCCTCAGTCGCCATCGCTCGAGTTGAAGCCTCGTACTACGCCAAGTGCCACTGCCGCCTGGTCATTCACCAGCGTGGTCAACTGGGAAATATCAACGTAAAGGCTCTGCAGAGCCCGGAACTGGTCTTCTTCTTTCAAAGCCGTTGCCAGGGGTAGGTGGGCACCGGGAAAGTTCTGTTGAACCTCGTTGAATTGTTTGCGAATGCGGTCTGCCAGGTCGGACGCCCCCTTTGCTTCCAGCGAAATTTCGAGCCCTGGTAAAAAGTACCGGTTCAGGCCGTCGACAGTCGCCGCGACAGTCTGCAGGCTTTTGCCGCTGCGCCAGGCGTCCGCGATGTAAGGATTGCGTTTGTTACTGCCGCGAAGACCCATGGGTTGGGCCAGCCTTCTTTCTTCCAGAATTTCCAGTGTTGCCATACCCGCTCGGATAGTGGTGTCGAAGTACTGCTCGGTCTCCAGATAGTGCGGTCTGAAAGCCTGCCAGCCAGCCATCAATGCGTCACTGTTGCCTTTCACGTGTCCCGCGACGTTCGTTAGCAGCTCGCAGGTCCGGGCGACTGGGAGTGAAGTTTCCCCGGCATTGAACTCTTGGTCGAACAGCAGATATTCGATCATCGGGAAGCCTTGCACAGCGACACCGGACTGATTGATCACGCTCGGGGTGATCGGTTCGTCGTTTCCGATCAGGTAAGCCGCTTTCCGTGCGATCAGATTCTTCGGATCCGGCCAGAACTGGAACTGCCAGGAAAGGTTGTTGTTTTCGACCGGGCCGAAATCGACTAAGCGCACCTTCTGCCAGGCCAGGAAGGCATTCAGCCAGGCGGCTTCCACGTGTTCCCGGCTTCCCTCGGCTGGATTCTGGCAGTAGTCACGGGCGGATTCAGCCAGCTCTCCCGCTTCTGTGGTCAACGATTGATAGCCGGTCGCAATGCCTTCATACCACTGCTGGCGGGCCTGGGTGTTGGCATCGCTTGTCCACGCCAGGGGCGAGGTTAGAGCCAGGATAGATGTGCACAGCAGTCTGGTGATCCCTTGCATGACTGATCCTCAGAGTGAATTCAGGAAATCGATCAGAGCGGAACGATCTTCGGGCGACATCTGGCGGTATCGGTCGGCGGCCGCCTGAGCCTCGCCACCGTGCCAGAGCACGGCTTCTTCCAGAGTGCGGGCGCGGCCGTCGTGCAGGAACCCGGCTTGTGGATTCACCACCTGGGCCAGGCCAATGCCCCAGAGCGGCGGGGTTCGCCATTCGTTGCCGTTGGCCTGGAATTCATCGCGGCCGTCGGCCAGGGCAGGACCCATGTCGTGCAGCAACAGATCCGAATAGGGCCAGATAGTCTGGTTGCTAAGGTCCGGGCGATCGGCAACCTCGCCGGTCTGATGTCTCGGCGTATGGCAGCCACCGCAGCCACTTTCGTTGAACAGCCTTGCTCCCTGCCGGACGGATTCAGACCCAATATCTCGACGCGCGGGTATTGCCAGACTCTTGGCGTAGAAGGTCACGAAGTTGGCGACCTTGTCGCTTACCTCCGGTTCACCGCCATGGGTAAACCGCTCACAATTCTGCTCGGGCATGCAGTCGGTTTTAGGTTTCAGAGTAGAGGTCAGCCCCATATCTCCGGCGAACGCTCCCATGCTTTGCTGGTGGACATCGGGCTCGGCTGCCTTCCAGCCGAATCGACCGGGCACTGTCTGTTCCGTTGCCAGATCCCAGACCTGGTTAAGCTTTCCGGAGATGCCGTTTCCGTCCGCATCATCAGTGTCTTGGAGGGCTTGCAAATCTTCGATGGGGATGGCTTCCAGCAAACCCATTCCGATCATCTGGGGTGCTACCCGGGGTGACACCAGCAGGTTTTCCGGCAGTGGCCCATAATTTGGGTTCTCAATGCGGTATACAGGCTTGCGCAGTTCCACCACCGTCCCATCCGCAAGAGTTTCCTTCACTGACGTCCATTCGACGATCAAATCAGCCTCTGGTTTCGCTGCAGGAAGCGCGGCTGTCTGGAGCTGGCTGCCATATACTGGCGCCGGTTTAAAACCGTGTTTGCGCAGAATGTCTGCGTCCAGCTCCGGATCAGCAGGGACTGCCAGTCTCAAAAACAGGGAGACCGGCGACTCGTCGACACCGGGTGGGTGTCCGCGACCATCCTTGATATGACATCCCTGGCAGGAGTTGGTATTGAACAGCGGGCCCAGGCCGTCACGGGCGTCAGTGCTTGCCGGGGCTTCGACCCAGGGGTTCCGGAAGAAACTGTTGCCGACACTGAAGTCCAGACGTTTGGTCATGGACAGATTGCCCTGGGGAAGCGAGTAGGCATTGGTATCTGACTGTTGTACGGTGCCCTCACCACCGGAGGCCGGAGATGTCTGGATCGGATAGCCCGCGTGAGTCTCGGCGCAAACGTGGGCGCTGGCGATCGCCAGTGCCCCGATTAAGGCAAGCGGTTTCATCATGCTCAGAACGCGTGGCCGGCATCATCGGGAGACAGGGCTTCAATGCCCAGGTCGCGCGCAGCCTGCTCAATGGAACCGGTCTGTGCGACCAGCGCCATGATAGCGCCGTTGACGATACGAGTGCCCTCGGCATTCCCGGGTGCAATCATGGTGTCAAAAGCCATGGGATTTTCGCTGCTCTCCGCGCGGGCCTTCATTAGCGCCAGGGCTTCCATGGAGGCGTCCAGCTGGTTGTTAAGACGGGCGTCCAGCTCTGGGTCGCTCTGCTGAACCAGATCAGACAGGGAAGGGCCGGTCACCAGGCTGCCATCCACGCGACGATAGGTACCCGTGTAGACGTTCTGGATACCTTGGCCGTTGTAGTAGTGCGAATTGTGGGTATTGTCGCTGAAGCAGTCGTGCTCGTCCTCATAGGAGTTGGCTTCCAGAGCAACCTTCATTCGCTCGCCGGCCAGCTCGCCCAGAGACAGTGAACCCATGCCGAACAGCATTTTCTGAACACCCTGATTGGCGTCTGCAGCGGTCAATTGCGCCCGGTAGTTGTCACTGGCGCCCGGCGCCCACTGGGCCACCATCCACTCGAGGTCGGATACCAGAAGGTCTGTTACCGCATCCAGGTATTCGCCACGACGCTCACAATTGCCATTGGTGCAATCAGCGCCCTTCGCGTAATCCGTGACCGGACGCTCACCGGCGCCGCTTTCAAAACCGTGGAGATCCTGACCCCAAAGCAGGAATTCAACCGCGTGGTAGCCGGTAGCAACGTTGGCTTCAGAGCCGCCAACTTCGTTCAGATCTGCGAGCAGTGCAGGGGAAAGAGATGCCACATTCAGTGTCTCACCACCCACATTGATCCTGTTGCTTGCGATGATGTTTGCGGTGGCACCGGCGTTGCCCAGCTCGTGCTGGTACCCGTCTGCCTTCACATAATCGATCAGGCCTTCATCGAGCGGCCAGGCGTTCAGCTGGCCTTCCCAGTCATCGACAATAGCATTGCCGAACCGGAACACTTCTGTTTGCTGATAAGGAACCCGCGCTGCCAGCCAGGCTTCTTTTGCGGTCGCCAGATTGGCTTCGGTCGGATTGGCGATCAAGCGGTCAGTTGCTTCGTCCAGCGCGCGGGCGGTGATCAGGGCATCTTCGTAGTTGGCATGAGCCAGATCGGCGTAGTGATCGACCACTGAGTTTTTGGTTGCTGGCTGATGGTCCTTGGTGGACCAGGGATGATTAGCGCAGCCTGCAGTGAGCAGAGCGGTTACTGTCAATGCCAGGGGTGCTGGACGAAACATGGACGTCATTCCTTTTACCAAGTTCTGTTAATAGTAGTGTTAATGATAAATATTCGCGTTAAATATTATGAGTTCCGTTTTGTCGAAACGCAAGCGGGAAACGGGCTCGATCGATCAGGTTTGACGATTGTGCTCTTGCCCCAGGCAACCGTGATCGGGCTTAATGGCCCCGTCACCAGGGAGCTATTCTTGTATGTTGAGTTATTTGCACGCCTTCCACGCCGGCAATTTCGCCGATGTCCAGAAACATGGAGCCCTGGCACTGGTCCAGACCATGATGCGGGCGAAGGCCTCCGGTATTGCCTGTTTCGATACCCATGCCGGCAGTGCCATATACGACCTGCGAAGTGAGCGGGCCCGCAAGACTGGAGAGGCCGACCACGGAGTTCAGAGACTTTGGGGTGCCAGAGATCGGTTGCTGTCCGGGGACTGGAAGCCGTTTCTGGACGTGCTGACAGGATTCAATGCCGGCGGTGGTGAGCTGTCCGTTTATCCCGGTTCTCCTGCGTGGTTTCAGCATTTTCTACGGGATGGAGATGCGCTGACGCTGTTTGAACTGCATCCGTCTGAGGGCGAGCAACTGGCGGACTGGGCTTCCGAGGCTCCCATTCGCGTGCTCAGACAGGACGGCCTGGCAGGTCTGCTAAGACAGTTGCCTCCCAGACAGCCGCGCCTGCTGACGCTGATTGATCCCTCTTACGAGGTCAAAACCGACTACATTGACGTGGCGCACACTTTGGGGAAAGCATGGCATAAGTGTCGTCATGGCATTTTTCTTGTCTGGTACCCGATACTGACCAGTGACCTGCAGGAACAGTTGAAAGATGCGGTCAGGGGCACTGATGCGCGCAAGATACTCTGCAGTGAGGTGCATCTGAATAATCCGCCGGAGCGAGGCATGGTCGGATCGGGGATGCTGGTGGTAAACCCACCCTGGGGTTTTGACTCCCGGTTTGGCGCAATGATGAGCGATGTTGCCGGGTCGGACGTTTTGAATTTGTCTCACGATATTGGTTGGCTGGTTCCTGAGTAATTGAAAGGACGGCAAGCAAGGGAGCAATGAGGTTGAAGGATAAGCCAGTAAACAAGGCAGGATCCGTGTGGATGCCCGGCGGCCTGATTCCGGTCGAGCAGTGGAAAGTGCCTGAAACGTCCGTGAGACGTTCACTCAAAGATGCATTGCGCCATGCCCTGGCCCAGATTCGGGCGGGCGTGGTTGCAGAAAAGGAAGTGTTCGAAAGCCTCGATAACCTTCCCGAACTTTCAGCCGCCCGGCTCGAATCCTTTGCACCGCGGCCAGATCCAAGCGTGCTGGCGGAAGTGCTATCAAGGGCCCTTGAAGAGCTTGGGCTAAACCATGATTCCGGCAAGAGAGTTGCGTTACTGGTGGCTCCACCGTTCTCGGGTATTCGTTCTGCCCTTGAGTGTTTTCCCGAGCTTGAATTTCAGCAAGAGGGCGAGGCGGGCCGGTGGTCGCTGATCCTGCCACCCGAGAATCTGCTTCTTGATGAACAAGGCGCCAGGGAGTGGTGGGACACGCAGGATCTTTCCAGGCCGTGGGTGATTCCGGAACTGGCTGATTTCTGGCTGCGCCATCTGTCCGGACTGGCTCTGGTTCGGGAATTACTCCGTCGGGTTGCCGCGGGAGGCACTGCTCCTGGCGCTATTGGTTGCTCGAGCTGGTGTTGGCAATTCTGGTCCTCTTACTTCAGGGATGCGCACTTTTCGCCGATGACACCTTCGCCGATGGCAGCAGTCGAACTTGGTGAATGGTTCGAATCCCTTGCTGCCGGTGATAGTGATTACTCAATCACGGCCCGAATGGCAGACGATGGCCTATGGGTATTGCCGATGACGGAAGGAAATGACGGGAAAAAGCGCAAACACAGTGGCTTTCTCCGGGATCTCGCCTCAGTAGCAAGAGGTAATCCCGGTGTTGCGCTGGCTATATGGCGACGCGCGCTGAGAGCCCGCCCTGAAGAGGAGGCGGGCACGGAGGAATCCGGCCCGGGTTCTTCAGACGGCGGTTCAGTCACCCGGGCCTGGGTTATCCCTTTTGATCAACTGGGTTTGCCAGCGGTCCCCCAGAGCCAGGGCGACAACATTGGCCTGCTATTGCACGCCCTGCTGTTGCACGATGGACTGGACGCCTCTCATCTGCAGTTGGTAACTGGGGTCGCGGAACATGAGGCAGGGTTTGTGCTGGCACGTCTGGCCCGCGCGGATCTGATTGAGCAGCAGTCATCTGGTGGTCGCTGGCAAGTCACCGCTCAGGGATACCCCTCGATTCGTCGGCATTTGCAGAGCTGGGGATTTCCGGTCGACACTTTCTAGGAGATGAGTGATGGGTGATCTTGGCATTCGGGAGGCGTTTTCAGCGATCACGTCGGAAGCGCTGCTGGAATCGTTGATGGTTGTGCTGCTGGCGACGGGCCTGATCATCGTAATACAGAAGCTGTTTCCGAGAATCGCAGTGAAACTCGGGGGCAAGCCCCGGTTTTATATCCTGGCGTCGGTGCCCTTGCTGCGATTGATCATTATCGTGGTGACCATCATCGTTGTGGTTCCGATCCTGGTGGAACCTTCGTTCGAGAACATGGTTGCCATTTTCGGAGCCCTGGGACTGGCTCTCGGGTTTGCCTTCAAGGATTACGCGAACAGCCTGATTGCCGGAATCGTAACCCTCTACGAAATGCCGTATCGGCCCGGCGACTGGATCGAGGTGGACGGGCAGTACGGAGAGGTCCGTTCGATTGGCACCAGAGCCGCGGAACTTGTTACGCCGGATGATACCGTGGTGGTGATACCCCACGGCAAACTCTGGGCGTCCCTCATTGCCAACGCCAACAACGGAACGGATAACCTGATGTGCGTGGCGGAGTTCAACCTTGAGCCCCACCATGACGTCAGCCGGGTTATGGCGCTCTTGCGGGATGTGGCCTACACCTGTCCTCTTACCCGCACGTTCCGGCCTGTCGTGGTGGTGGTCTCCAACAAACCCTGGGGCATGTGTTATCGGCTGAAGGCATACCCGATCGAGTTGAAGGATCAGTTCCGGTTTATTTCCGAGCTCACTGCAAAGGGCGCAAGTGCGTTGGCTTCAGAGGGCGTCAGGTTTGTCTCAGTCCCCGTCACCGGAAACCCCTGAGCTTTGCTTGCGGGTTTCTGTTTGCTCAATCAATTGATTCAACCTGCCGAGAATACGCTGCCCGCTTTCACCGGTGCGCTCGAGGTAAATGTCACGCACCGGCATGCTGGCTTCCCGAAACGCCTCGCGTTCTGAATCGGTCAGGCGGACCACTTTCATGTGGCCCCCTTCCAGCATCTGCGCGAGCCGGGTCTGATTCAGCTCCTCCTGAGTCTCCCAGGCGATCTGCGCGACGTCCTTGAGTCCGTTGTCGAGCCATTGTTGCTGGTTTTCGGGCAAGGCGTCGTACCACTCAAGATTCGAGACCACTGAAGCGACGAACTGGGCCGGTCGCGCCAGGGTCATGGTGGTCTGAACTTCGTAGAAATCCATTTCCTCGATGGCGAAAACCGGATTGCTCTGGCCATCGATCTTGCGCAGCTGCAGGTCACTGTATACCTGGGAATAGGGGATCTGGCTGGGCTCGGCACCATAGGCCCGGAAGGTTTCTTCCGCCATGTCGGAGGTCATGGTTCGGATTCGCTGTCCGGTGAAGTCTTCCGGCGACCGCAGCGCCTTGTTAGCTGTCCAGGCCATCCAGCCTTCAGGTACGAAACCCAGCAGTTTCATGTTCTGGTTGGCATAGAGTGATTCAAACAATTCGAGCAATTCTGCACTGGCCAGAATCTCTCGTGTAACGTCGGCGTCGTCCGGAAGAACATAGTGCAGCGTGAAGAGACCGACTTCGGGGATGGTGTTGGCAAGATGCCCGGGGGAGGCGAACGCCAGGCTTATGGAACCATTGCGAACCAGTTCAGTAAGCTGTGCCGAGGTTCCCAGAGAACCGTAGGGAAAAATATCGATTTCAATCCTGCCGTCGGAACGCTCCTCAATCCGTTCCTTCAACGCTTCGGCATAAGCATGCTGAACGCTACCCTCGATCTCCTCAAGGGCAAAACGCCAGGTAACCGGGTAATCGGGGGGTTCCGGGACATCGGCGGTCTCGTCCTCACCGCTGGTCCGGCTGTCTGAACAACCGGTCAGTGCAATGGCCAATGCCAGGCTCAATGGCCAGAACCTGAAACGGACGGTGGGCATAACGGGAACTCCAGTTTTCTCGATCCTTGGTTGATATTGCCATACAAGGTAACACAAGAATGCGCACTGCCGTGGGTTACGGGGTTGGATTGAATTACACTGTCGACCCAGACGATCAAGTGCATATAGGAGACAGTTCATGGAGTTTCAGTGTTGGGCAGGAGGCCGGGAATGACAAACCAGAAGCAGGCGATGCTCTATGGCCTTGGCACGGTGCTGTTGTGGTCTACTGTGGCAACCGCGTTCAAGCTCTCGCTCAGAGAGCTCGCGCCCGTTCAGATGCTGCTGATTGCGTGCAGTGCGTCGGTGGTTGTGATGGCCGTCATCCTGATGCTTCAGGGGCGCTGGCACCTGGTGTTCTCGCTCAGTCGCAAACAGTATGCCCAGTCTTTTGGCATGGGGCTGATCAATCCCTGTCTGTACTATTTCCTGTTGTTCGGTGCCTTTGACCGACTACCCGCCCAGGAAGCGCAACCGCTGAACTACACCTGGGCTCTGGTGCTGGCCTATATGTCGGTACCCTTTCTGGGGCACCGGCTACGCAAACTGGATATTGTCGCGGGCCTGATCTGTTATGCCGGGGTCGTGGTGATTGCCACCCGCGGGGCTGTCACTTCGCTGAGCTTCGAGGATCCGCTCGGGGTTTCTCTCGCCCTCGGTAGCACGGTGGTCTGGGCGTCTTACTGGATCATTGCTACACGGGATACCCGGGACCCAGTTGTTGGACTGTTCCTGAATTTCCTATGCGGTTTGCCGGTGATTCTGCTGATTTGCTGGTGGACCGAGGGGCTCAGTTTTGCTCCGGGCACGTCGCTGGCTGCAGCGCTCTATGTAGGCGTGTTCGAGATGGGCATCGCTTTCGTTCTCTGGTCCTATGCCATGAAAAAAGCGGAGAATACTTCGAAAGTCAGCAACCTGATTTTTATATCTCCGTTCCTTTCGCTGGTGTTCATCTACTTTATTCTGGGCGAGCATATCTTGCCCTCCACATACATTGGCCTGGTTCTGATCATGATGGGGCTATGGATTCAGCAGAAAAAAGTGAAGGATCGGGAAGAGGCCCTGAACCTTGGCTGACTGGTTTGTCTACATGGTTCGAACCGCCAGAGGTTCGCTCTATACCGGCATAACCACTGACGTTGAGCGGCGTTTCAATGAACATCAGGGAGGCGCTCCCCGGGGCGCGCGTAGTCTGAGGGGGAAGGGGCCACTGGAACTGGTGTTCAGCGCGCCAGCCGGAGACAGAAGCCGGGCTTCACGGTTGGAGTGGCGCATCAAGCAATGGCCCCGGCCCAGGAAAGAGGCCCTGGCCCGGGGCGAGCTCAGTCTGCCAGATGACGTTTGATGTGTTCGCCTGCGGTTTCCAACGCGGCAGTGGCTCGATCAAGCTGACCACTGTGTACCTGGAAAACGTGCCAAAGACTGTTATAGACCTCAAGGCGGGTTTCCACATCGTTCCGGCTTGCGGCCTCGGCCAGCCGTTCGGCGTCGTTCAGCAGGATTTCCTGGCTGCCTACCTGGATCAACAAGGGTGGCAGGCCGCTTAAATCCCCGAAGATCGGCGAGATCAACGGGTTGGTAAGGGGTTCCTTTCCGGCGTAAAGCCTGGCGGCCTTGCTGGTCCAGCTGGCCTGAAGTACCGGCTCAATTTCCGGCGCATAAAGCTGCTCCTGGGTGAGGTCTATCCAGGGTGAAAACGCCGTCAGCGAAGCCGGAAGCTGCAGGCCCTTATCTCGCAGTCGCATCGCCAGGGCAACAGAGAGCCCCCCGCCAGCGGAATCGCCGGCGACGGCAATCTGGTCCGGTTTCAGGCCAGCCTCCAGAAGCCCGTTCCAACAGGCTTCGGCATCATCCAGCGCAGCGGGAAACGGAAACTCGGGCGCCAGCCGGTAATCCGGCGTAACGATGGCGCAGCCGGTTGTTTTCGCCAGATGCCCGGTTATGCCACGGTGGGTACTTGAGGACCCGATGATGTAGCCTCCGCCGTGGAGATAGAGAACGGCGCCCCGGGGATCATTGCCGAAGGTTGTCCGGGTTGCTGGCACTCCCCCAATGGTTATGTTCTCGAATTTCGCGCCTCTCGGTGGTGTCGAACTCCGAAAAGCCTGGCGCACAATGCGTCGCTGAAGTGGCACCGGTACCGCCGGGTTGAGAACCGGTCTGACCAGCCGGTTCATGGTCTGGCGCAACGCACTCTCTAAAACGTGTTGCAACATCTGTGTCTTTCCCCTGCTATGGGTTAGGCCCGCTATAGGTTAGGATTGAAACCCCGAAATAGATAACTCATTCATGACAGGCGTTTAACTCTACGTGTACTGGAAAACGGATACCATAGAAATACCGGATTGGGACAGGCACTCACTTCTGGACAGACTCGAACCCTTCGACCCGACCTGCTCGCGTGATCTTAGTGATGAAATGGTGGCCTATTGTCGTTTTTATGGGCTGGATCTCTGGGTGGAACATCCGGACGTTGCTTATCATCAGGGTTACGTCAAAGCCTGCGGTCATGAAGTCATGGTGCATTATTTCCGATTGCCGGACCAGTCAACAGAGCGTGGAACGGTGTTCATTCTGCACGGCTATTTCGACCACGTCGGGTTGTACAGTCAGTTGATCGATCGGTGCCTGGGAGCCGGGTTTGATGTGCTGGCCTACGATCAGCCCGGCCATGGCCTTTCCAGCGGCACGCCCGCAGCCATTGGCAGTTTTCTTGAGTATCAGGGCGTTCTGTCAGACGTGATGGCTCAGGTCAGGGACAAGTTGCGTCAGCCCTGGTTCGCGGTTGGGCAGAGCACCGGTGGAGCGATCCTGATTGATTATCTGTTGTCCAACCAGCACAGCCAGAAAACCTCCGACTTCCGGAAAGTGGTGCTTCTGGCGCCCCTGGTGAGGCCGGCCGGCTGGTTGGGCGCAAAAATACTGCATAGCATGGTGAAGCCGTTTATTTCCCGCTGGCGCAGGGTATTTGCAGAGAACAGTGGCAACGGTCGTTTCCTCAGGTTCTTGCGGGAGTACGACCCGCTTCAGGCGAGGGCAGTGCATGTCGACTGGGTGAGTGCACTCCGAAAATGGGTCCCCCATATCGAATCTGCGCGGCCGGTCGACTTTCCGGTGACCGTCGTGCAAGGTGAGAAGGATCTGACCGTCGACTGGCAACACAATTTGCGTATTATCCGGAATAAATTTTCCTCGGTTGAGGAACGGAAAATCCCTGACGGACGTCATCATCTTGTGAACGAAGCTCAGGATTTGCAGGCAACCGTATTCAATACCATTATTGATACATTCACGAACTCGGCGGAAAAGACCCGTTAAACCGGGTTGGCTGAAGAAACCAGGCACAGGAGAAAGCTGTGAAGAAGATGATTCTTGTATTTATGGTGGCAACTTTCGGTCTCGGCGGTTGTATGACCTACGACCCCTACACCGGTGAAGAGAAAACTTCGAATGCGACCAAGGGAAGCATCATCGGCGCTATTGGCGGTGCGGCTATCGGTGCGGCAACCTCCAGCAAGAGTGACCGCGGAAAAGGTGCCCTGATTGGTGCGGCCAGCGGCGCGGCCATTGGCGGTGGCGTTGGTTACTACATGGACAAACAGGAAGCCGAGCTGCGTCGCAAGCTGGAGGGCACTGGTGTTCGCGTGGTGCGCAACGGCGATGAGATTGAACTGGTGATGCCAGGCAATATCACCTTTGATCTGAATGAATCGAGCATCAAGCCGTCATTCAGCGGAACACTGGAATCCGTGGCTCTGGTACTGAAGGAGTATGACAAGACCATCATCCAGATTGAGGGGCATACCGACAGCTCCGGCTCTGACAGCTACAACCAGCTGCTCAGTGAGCGTCGCGCCTCATCTGTGCGTGACTTCCTCCTGAACCAGGGTATTGAGCCGAAGCGTACCCGTGCTGTTGGCTACGGCGAACGCTACCCGGTTGCCTCAAATGATACCGCGGCCGGCCGTGAGCAGAACCGTCGTGTTGAGCTGACGCTGGTGCCCATGCAGTAAGCAGGGCGTTCGCAGCCATAAAAAAACCGGAGCACAGGCTCCGGTTTTTTTATATCTGGCCGTTAATCAGAACAGTACGCGGCAGCGAATGGTCCCTTTCACTTTGAGCAGCTTTTCCTGCGCCAGTTCGCCGTACTCTTTGTTCACGTCGACGACAACATAGCCGATGTCTTCCTTGGTCTGCAGATACTGGCCGCAAACGTTGATGCCATTCTCTGAAAACACCTGGTTGATCTCTGACATCACGCCGGGAACGTTCTCGTGGATATGCAGCAGACGGTGCTGATTGGGGTGTGACGGCAGAGCGACTTCCGGGAAGTTCACGGAAGAAACCGACGTGCCGTTGTCGCTGTACATGGCCAGTTTTTCTGCCACTTCCCGACCGATGTTTGCCTGGGCTTCGATGGTGGAGCCGCCAACATGCGGGGTCAGGATGACATTGTCGAACTCCCGCAGCGGAGAGACAAATTCCTCGTCGTTGGATTTGGGCTCAACCGGGAATACGTCAATGGCAGCACCCAGCAGTTTACCGCTGCCCAGAGCATCGGCCAGGGCGTCGATGTCCACCACGGTGCCGCGGGAAGCATTCATTAGAATGCTGCCGGGTTTCATCTGGGCGAACTGCTCGGCCTTGAACATGTACTTGGTGGCCGGGGTTTCCGGTACGTGCAGGCTGACCACATCGGCAATGTTGAGCAGCTCCTGGAGCGTACCTACCTGGGTGGCGTTGCCGATCGACAGTTTTGAGACGACATCGTAGAAGTACACATCCATGCCCAGGCCCTCGGCCAGGACGCTGAACTGGGTGCCGATGTTGCCGTAGCCGATAATGCCCAGTTTTTTGCCACGGATTTCATAGCTGTCCTTGGCGGATTTCAGCCACTCGCCGCGATGGGCCTTGGCGTTTTTCTCCGGGACACCGCGCAGGAGCAGAATGGCCTGGGCGAGAACGAGTTCCGCGACGCTCCGGGTGTTGGAGAAAGGCGCATTGAAAACGGCAATACCGCGTCGGGTGGCCGCCTGCAGATCCACCTGGTTTGTGCCAATACAGAAGCAACCCACAGCCACCAGCTTCTTGGCGGCTTCAAATACTTTCTCGGTCAGCTGGGTGCGGGAACGGATGCCGACGAAGTGCGCATCGGCAATCTTCTCGATCAGCTCTTCCTCGGCCAGCGAGTGAGACAGGTACTCAATGTTGGTATAGCCCGCAGCATTCAGCGTATCAATGGCAGATTGATGCACGCCTTCCAGCAGCAGGATACGGATTTTGCTCTTCTCAAGAGACGTATTTGACATGGGCTTGCTTCCGAACCTTTCGTCACGTGAAATGACCCGTGGCCAGTGATCGTCAGGGCTGGCTCACAGAACAGGGGCGGTATGATACCATAAACAAAGATTTTCACAGCGCGCCGGTTTGCCTGAATCAACTGTCTGTGATTCCTGTTGCAGGATGCTCCGGCCCAAACCTGACGAGACCGAAAAATTCATGAATTCTGAACAGATCATTGCTTCTCTCAAAGACCTGATGGCCACCGGCGACGCGCCCGGCAAGGTGCTGACCGACCCGGCAGATCTGGATACCTACGGCAAGGACTGGACCAAGATCTACCCGCCCAAGCCCCTGGCGATCGCGTTGCCCAAGACCACCGAGCAGGTGCAGGCGCTGGTGAAGTTCGCCAACGAGAATCAGGTGGCACTGGTGCCCTCTGGCGGCCGGACAGGTCTGAGTGCCGGTGCTGTGGCCGCCAATGGTGAGGTGGTTGTGGCGTTCGACAACATGAACCAGATTCTGGACTTCAATGCCAGCGACAGGACGGTTCGGTGTCAGGCCGGTGTTGTGACCGAGCAGTTGCAGAATTGTGCTGAAGACAACGGTCTTTACTATCCGGTTGATTTTGCCTCCGCCGGTTCCAGCCAGCTCGGTGGCAACCTCTCCACCAACGCCGGCGGTATCAAGGTAATTCGCTATGGTATGAGCCGGGACTGGGTTGCCGGCCTCAAGGTCGTGACCGGCAAGGGCGATATTCTGGATCTGAACAAGGATCTTGAGAAGAACAACACGGGTTACGATCTGCGTCATCTGTTCATCGGCGCTGAGGGCACACTTGGCTTTATTACCGAAGCCACCATGAAATTGTCCCGGAAGCCGGATAACCTGACGGTGCTGGTGCTGGGTCTGAATGACCTGACCAACACCATGGATGTGCTGCAGACTTTCCAGAAAAAGATTGATCTCACCGCCTACGAGTTTTTCTCCCATCAAGCCATGGGACACGTGCTGGCCCACGGTCAGGTTCAGGCGCCGTTTGAAACCGAGGCGCCGTATTATGCGCTGCTGGAGTTCGAATCTGTCTCCGATCAGGTGATGGACGATGCCATGGCTCTGTTTGAACAATGCGTGGAGAACGGGTGGGTGCTGGATGGCGTGATCAGCCAGAGCGAAACCCAGGCCCAGAACCTCTGGCAGCTGCGCGAGCGCATTTCCGAGTCCATCGCGCCCCGCACGCCCTACAAGAATGATATTTCCGTGGTCGTATCCAAGGTGCCGGGCTTCCTGCAGGAAATTGATGCCGTGGTCACCGAGCACTATCCGGATTTCGAGATTATCTGGTTCGGGCACATCGGCGATGGCAACCTGCACCTGAATATCCTCAAGCCAGAGGACATGGCCAACGAGGATTTCTTCGAGAAGTGCCAACAGGTCAACAAATGGGTGTTCGAGATTGTCGAGCGCTACCAGGGCAGCGTGTCTGCCGAGCACGGCGTGGGTATGACCAAGAAGCCGTATCTGCAGTACACCCGTAGCGAGGCAGAAATCGCTTACCTGAGGGGAATCAAGCAGGTATTCGATCCCAACGGAATCATGAACCCGGGCAAGATTTTCGACTGATGCAGGATCATATCGTAGTGCTGACAGGCGCGGGCATAAGCGCCGAAAGCGGTCTCTCCACCTTCCGGGACAACGGTGGGTTGTGGGAGCAGCACAGCGTCTACGATGTGGCTACGCCCGAGGCGTTTGCGCGCAATCAGGAGCTGGTGCTGCGGTTCTACAATGACCGACGCCGCCAGCTCGCCTCTGCCCAGCCGAACCGGGCCCATCAGCTGCTGGCGGAGCTTGAGCAGCGCTACCGGGTCACCGTGGTCACCCAGAACGTGGACGATCTTCACGAACGGGGTGGCGCGAGCAACGTCATTCACCTTCACGGTGAGCTTACCAAGGCGCGCAGTTCAAAATATCCGGAGCTGGTTTATGACATCGGTTATCGTGATATTAACGCGGGCGACACCTGCGACCGTGGCGCCCAGCTTCGTCCTCATATTGTCTGGTTTGGCGAGGAAGTGCCCATGCTGGACAAGGCTGCCGAAGTTGTCCGCACGGCCGATCACCTGCTGATCGTGGGAACGTCTCTGCAGGTATACCCGGCTGCAGGACTGGTTTACGAAGTGGACAGAGATGTCCCCATCACCGTGATTGACCCGGGCGAGCCGGCGTCAGTGTCACGGGCCCGGTTTATTCGCAAGGGTGCCGTCGAGGGGGTTGCCGAATGGGTTGCCCATTACCTGTAGGGTTCAGGCTTTCAGGTACCTTTCCAGTTCTTCCCTGAACGCGGCCTGAACACCCAGCCGCTTCAGCATCCAGTAATGACCGGCAATCATCCGGTCGATAAAGATGCTTTCCACCGGCGGCTTGAAGTAGTCGAGGTATTTGAACACGGTGCTGGTTTTCTCGGCCACGCGCTTGTGGATGTCGGCTTCTGCGAAGTTATAGGGCACCTCCCGATCCTCGAAGGGCACCACCAGAATGTCCCGCCACATAGCGTAGTAGGCTTCATCCACGGCTGGCTGGCTTCCGACACGCGCGCCCAGGTCAATCAGATGACGGTCAAGCGCTTCGTAGTCTTCCTCGAGGGCAGAAACCAGGGCGTTGCGGTAGGCGGCGATGATTTCCGGTTTCAGCTTCTTTACGCAGCCGAAGTCGTACATCACGATGGAGCCATCAGGCCGGTAGGCGAAGTTGCCGGCGTGGGGATCGCCATGGATGCACTGGAAACGGAAAAGCTGGTCCGCCATGAGCATGAAGATCCGGTGACCTATCAGGTTGATGGTGTCCTGGTCGTACAGGTCTCTCGTAACCTTGCTGACGTGATCTCCCTCAACCAGTTCCATCGTCAGGACACGTCGGGTTGAGTGGCTCTTCGCCACGGAAGGGATGAGCACCCAGGGCTGATCCTTGTGAAACTCCCGAAAGAGTTCGATATTTCGTGCTTCGTTCTCGTAATCCAGTTCTTCTTTCAGTCGCTCCCGGATTTCGGCGAACAGCCGGTCGACCGACTCCTTGGGCATTTTCAGCAGGCCGCCCAATCTCAGTGCCATGCGCAGTTGCTTGAGATCTGAATCGCAGGATTCGTCCACGCCGGGGTACTGGATTTTCACAATGACATCGGTGCCATCGTGGAGTCTGGCGCGATGCACCTGGCCGATGGAAGCCGCAGCGTAGGGTGTCTCCTGCAGGTACTCGAAAAGCTCGGAGACCGGTTTGCCCAGTTCCGATTCGATCTGCCCCACGATGACTTCAAAAGGCATGGGCGGGGCTTCTTTCTGAAGCTTCTCGAGCGCGTCCGAGAATTCCTTGGGCAGAAAGTCCTGGGTCTGGGAAGCGATTTGCCCGACTTTCATGACCGCCCCTTTCAGCTCGCCCAGGGTATCGGCGATCTGGTCGGCCATGCGTGTGTAGCTTTCGCTCTGCGCGCCCTCGTCATTTTCTGAGCGGAACAGGCGGCGCGCACGCTGGCCGGCATATTGCCCTGCTACAGAGGCAGTCATGCCAGCGAGTTTGAAGAAGCGACCACGTCGGGAGGTTACCGGTTTCTTTGCCATAAACAGATGTACGCCTTTGACCGGATTTGGGTTTAGCCGGCCCTGCACGTTAAACCACTTTGGTCTCCACGAACAGCAGGTCTTCCAGTTCAAGCGACAGGGTCTGGCCAGAAACCAGCGGGCCCACGCCTTTTGGTGTTCCTGTCAGCACCACATCGCCGGGCAGCAGAGTGAACTGGCTGCTGATGTGAGCGATCAGGGGAATGATGGGGTTGAGCATATCGCCGGTATCGCCGGTTTGCTGGCGGTTGCCATCAATGTCCATTGTGAAGTGAATGGGGGCATCGGGAAACTTATCGGCCGCGACAAACGGCGAAAGCGGACAGGCACCATCGAACCCCTTCGCTCTTTCCCATGGCTGGCCCTTTTCTTTGAGTTTGCCCTGGAGATCCCGCAGAGTCAGGTCCAGTGCCAGACCGTAGCCCAGTATCGCGGATTTGGCTTCGCTGGCTGAAGCCCGGGTCAAGGGTCGACCGATCAGAACCGCCAGTTCGGTCTCGAAGTGAACCGCCCCCTGGTCTCTTGGAAAATCCAGGGGACGAGTGATATGCACCGCCGAGGTTGCGGGTTTGATGAACAGCAGCGGTTCATCCGGCACCGGGTTATTGAGCTCCCGGGCATGCTCGGCGTAGTTGCGACCAATGCAGACGATCTTTCCCAGTGGCAGATGGACGGGTGTGCCATCCTTCCAGTGGTGTTGGTAATCCGGCATGGTCGCCTCCTGATTGCTGTTGATTATTCCCCTTCAAACGAGCAAACAGTATAAACCTGAAGGCCTTCGTCCTGCAGCTTGCGGGAGCCGCCGAGATCGGGCAGATCAATCATGGCTGCCACTTCCACAATTTCCGCGCCAATCCTGCGGATCAGACGGGTCGCGGCGAGCATCGTGCCGCCAGTGGCAATCAGATCATCCACCAGAACCACGTTGTCGCCCGGCTTGAACGCGTCCTTGTGCAGCTCTACGGAGGCAGTACCGTATTCAAGCTCGTAGTCCTCCACCAGCGTATCGAACGGCAGCTTGCCTTTCTTGCGGACAAGTACCAGGGACGCGTTGAGCTCATAGGCCAGTGCCGAGCCAATGATAAAGCCGCGCGCATCCACCGCTGCCACGGCATCAATCTTGTGGCCGTGGTAGCGGTGTACGAAGGCATCAATCAGTTTACGGAAGGCAGTCTTGTCCTGCAGTACCGTGGTTATATCGCGAAAGGCCACGCCCGGTTTTGGCCAGTCCGGGACCGTGCGAATGGCCTTTTTGATGCTTTCAGAAAAATAATCCATAAACGTTCCGGTTAATGCCCTGGAGGCGGATCAGGCCGCATCCAGGAAAATGAATTTCAGAACAAACACAACCGCAATGATAACAACACTGGCGTTCAGATCTGCCCAGCGGCCACTGAGTGCCTTCAGAATGGCGTAAGTGATGAATCCCAGGGCGATGCCGTTGGCAATGGAGAAGGTCAAAGGCATCATCAGGGCAGTGACAACAGCCGGGGCTGCATCAGTGACATCCTCCCAATCAATCAGTTTGAGGCCGCTGGCCATCAGAATCGCCACGTAAAGCAGTGCCGGTGCGGTGGCGTAGGCAGGGATGATGCTGGCGATCGGTGACAGCAGCAAACAAGCAAGAAATAGCGCGGCAACCACGACAGCGGTCAGGCCGGTTCGGCCGCCGGCGGAGATGCCCGCGGTGGATTCGATGTAGCTGGTGGTGGTTGAGGTACCGAGGGCAGCACCGGACATGGTCGCAACCGAGTCCGACATCAGGGCCCGGCCAAGGCGCGGCAGTTTGCCGTCCTTGTCGAGGAGACCACCGCGCTGTGCGGCGCCGATCAGGGTGCCGGATGTATCAAACAGATCGACGAACAGAAACGCAAAGATCACGCTGATCATGCCGATATTCAGGGCGCCCGCCAGGTCCAGCTGCATGAACGTCGGCGCTATGCTCGGGGGTGCTGAAACCAGACCGTTGTACTCCACCATTCCCAGTGCCATGGCTACGCCGGTAACCGCAATAATACCAATCATGACCGCGCCGGTTACCTGGCGGAAGGACAGTGCGCAAATCAGCACGAAGCCGCCGAAAAACAGCAGGCTCTCTGCCACTTTCACTTCGCCAAGCCCCACAAGCGTGGCGGGGTGATCCACAACAATGCCGGCATTCTTCAGGGCGATCAGGGCCAGGAAGAACCCAATGCCCGCGGAGATGCCGAAACGCAGGGACATGGGAATGCTGTTGATGATCCATTCGCGCACCTTGAAGATGCTCAGCATGAAGAACAGGAAGCCGGAGATGAACACCGCTCCGAGTGCTATCTGCCAGCTGTAGCCCATGCTGCCGACGACCGTGAAGGAGAAAAAGGCGTTGAGCCCCATGCCTGGTGCCATGGCGATCGGGTAATTGGCCCAAAGCCCCATGATCAGGGTGCCGATCACGGCTGCAAGACAGGTAGCAACAAAGACAGCCCCGAAATCCATGCCGGTCGATGACAGGATGCTCGGGTTGACCACGATGATGTACGCCATGGTCAGGAAGGTGGTAATGCCCGCAACCACTTCTTTACGAACAGTGGTGCCGTGGGCCTGGAGTTGGAACAGTCGTTCAAGCATGACGGGTGTCTGCCTCACAGGATGCTGAAAGTTTGTGTTTGGGGGTCTGGTCTGGACGGAATTCTTGAATTGCGTGAAAAAACGGCAATATTACCGGCTCAGCCTCCTGAGGCCAAGGGATGATTGACAGTTCGTCAAAGCGAATGTGGGGTTAGTTGCTGTGAGAGTCACGCTGGAGCCGGATATCGAAGCGGACCGCCAGCATCCGCACGATGACGATAAAAAGCAGGCCAATGGTCAGCGGCAGGACCTCGTTGTCGAGGAACCACTGGCAGACAAAGTACAGCCAGCATCCGGCGAATGAGATCGAGGCGTAGATCTGGTCTTTGCGAAAGATATAGGGGACCTCGTTACAGAGGGTGTCCCGCAGGGCGCCGCCAAAGGTGCCCGTCATCACTCCTAGCAGGGAAGCGACAAACCAGGAATGTCCCAGATCCAGGGCCAGTTGGGCGCCAAGGATGGAAAAAACGCCGAGTCCGATGGCGTCGGGGAACACAATTCTTGACTCCCGCAGCCGCTCTGCTTTTTTCCAATAGCTGAAGACAACCGCCATGGCCAGAATCAGCATCGGTTGCTCTTCGTGCTTGATCCAGTAAAGAGGGTGGTTGTCCATGATCAGATCGCGCAGGGTGCCACCACCGAGTGCCGTGATGAAGCCGATGGTAAATACGCCCACAGGATCCATATTTTTGGAGCGCGCCACGATCATGCCGGAAATCGCAAACGCGACGATTCCAACCATTTCAAGCACGTAGATGATGTCGATCATGGCGAGCCCCGAGATAGGCCAGGAGTGGCCGGATGCCTAAAGTCAAAGCGCGCAGGATAGCGAAAAAGCGGATGGCTTTCACCTGAGGCCAGATAGGTGTTAGAAAGCGCGGGCCTCCGGACTGTGATCCATAGCGACAGTTCTGAACGTATCTTGCATTCAACTTACCTGTATCCTGTTGTACGGAGTTGCTATGTCCTTGATGCGTCTGGCCTATGCCAGTGAAGCCACGTTCGAAGCCAAACCGGTGGAAAAGGGTGTTGAACCCCACGTTGCACGAATTCTGATGACCTCCCGTAAGAACAATGCCAAAGACCAGTTGGTCGGTGGCCTCTACTACGGAAACGACCGGTTTTTCCAGTATCTGGAAGGTGAAGAGGACGCCGTCCGTCGCACGTATGACAGGATCCTGAAGGATGACCGCCACCGCAACATCGTCACCTTGATAGAAGAGCCCCTGAAGAGCCGAACGTTCAGTAACTGGTCCATGAAATACGTGCCGCTTTCGAGGGACGTTCGGGCATTTCTGGATGATCAGGGACTTGAATCCTTTGATCCGGCCGCTTTCACCTCTGAACAGTGTGAGAAAATGATCGAGCTCGTTCGCAACTCCAGCCAGGAACAGAATCTGTCTACCCGTGATGATCCTAAATCTGTCGGCGACGCGCCTCAGGTGCTGTCCTCAGGAATGAAAACTGGCCTGATTGTGGCCGGGGTGGTTTTGGTTGGCGCTCTCGTGATCGGCGGGACCATGCTCTGAATGGACTCGCTCTGAGAAATAAGCGCCGCTTATGCGCTTAGATAAAAGAACTTTATTTGCTTCATGTTAAGACTCTGTTTAGCTTGACGGATAACAATCACAGGCGCCTGTCGCCTGGAATCCGATCAAACAAAAACGGAGCACTCATGAAAGCCATCCTCTGCAAGGAATATGGTCCGGCCGAGAAGCTGGTCATCGAAGAAGTTCCCAGCCCCGAAGTGAAAGGCCGCGGTGTCAAAGTGCGCGTTAAAGCCGCCGGCCTGAATTTTCCGGACACCCTCATCATCGAGAACAAATATCAGTTGAAGCCAAGCCTGCCTTTTTCCCCGGGTGGCGAAATGGCGGGTGAGGTTATCGAGGTTGGCGACAAGGTAACCCGCTTCAAGGTAGGCGACCGTGTTGCTGGGCTGACAGGTTATGGCGCCTTTGCCGAAGAAGTCATCGTGCCGGAGCAGAATCTTCTCCCCGTCCCTGATGGCATGTCCGACGAGAAGGCAGCGGCCTTCACCATGGTTTATGGAACTTCCTATTACGCCCTTAAGCAGCGCGGCAACCTTCAGCCTGGCGAATCGCTTCTGGTTCTGGGCGCCAGCGGTGGCGTGGGCCTGGCAACGGTTGAGCTCGGCAAGGCCATGGGCGCGAAGGTTATTGCAGCCGCCAGTTCGGCCGAAAAGCTTGCGGTTGCCAAGGAAGCAGGCGCAGATGAGCTGATCAATTATGCCGAAGAGCCTCTTAAAGACGCGGTGAAGAAGCTTACTCACAGCAAAGGCGTGGATGTCATCTACGACCCCGTTGGCGGTGACTTCACCGAACAGGCTCTCCGTGCAATGGGTTGGAATGGCCGCCACCTGATCATCGGCTTCGCGGCCGGCGAGATTCCGAAAATCCCGGCAAATTTGACTCTTCTGAAAGGTTGTTCCGTTGTTGGCGTATTCTGGGGCAGTTTCACTCAACGCGAGCCGGAAGCCAGCGCCCAGAACATGATGGAGCTGATGAAGCTCTATGCAGAGGGCAAGATTGATCCGAAGATCAGTGCTGTCTATGACTTTGAGGATTACGCACAGGCCTTGGGGGCTTTGACCGAGCGCAAGGCGACTGGCAAGGTTGTGCTCAAAGTCGGATCTTGAGTTTGCGATTCTGGTTGGGCCCTAGCCTTTAAGGTTATAGATGGCAAGGATGGGTGGCCCCTCCCAAAAACCGCTACGAGCACATCCATGTGCGCTTGACGTCGGCCATCCATGGCCGCCGACATTTTTGGGAGGGGCCACCCATCCTCGCCGTCCAACATTGGAGAAATAGGCGAAGGCTAGGGCAGGACTAGAAACCGGTCAAAAGAGTCAGAACCGAACTCCACCCGAGTCAATCTCCGAAACCAGCTCCGGCGACAGCAGGGTATACCCATCAGTCCCGGGCAACCAGGCATAGACTTCCTCGCCGTCCCTAAGCGAATAGCCCAGCTTCTGGATATCCACCTTGCGGTATTTGAAGGTTCCGGTTTTCTCGATGGCGTGGGTGATGCGCACAAACACCGGTACTGCATAGGCCGGCAGATTGTCCCTCAGATAGGCGAACAAACTGTTCACGTCGAACTCTCGGCCATTGCTGTGGGGAACCAGGGTCACCATGCCGGCCTTGCCGTTGGTGCCCGGAATCTCGACGCCGTAGACGATGGCTTCCTCAACCATCCCCGAGCCGTCGATGATGTTTTCCACTTCCGTTGTTGAGACGTTTTCGCCCTTCCAGCGGTAGGTATCGCCCATACGGTCGACGAACTGCAGGTGGCCGCACCCGATTTCCTTCAGGACATCGCCAGTGTTGAACCAGGCGTCGCCCTTCTTGAAAGCGTTGCGGAGGATCGATTTTTCCGTGGCCTCTTTCTGGGTGTAGCCCTCGAACGACCATTTTTTTGGTGATCTCGCCGATCAAGAGGCCGGGCTCGCCTTTAGCCACTTCCTGCATGAAGCCTTTTTCGTTACGAACTGGATCCCGTGTGCCGTCGTGGAATTTCACCAGCTTGTAGGGGGCGGTGGAAAAGCCCACGGTGTTGTCCATATTGAAAAAGTTGCTGAAGCCGATGTTGCCTTCGCTGGAGGCGTAGAGCTCTGCGACTGTTTCTATCCCGAAGCGCTGCTTGAATTCCTTCCAGATGGACGGGCGGAGGCCGTTGCCGATCATTTTGGTGAGGCTGTGGTTCCGGTCCTGTTCGCTGGGTGGCTGGTTCAGCAGGTAGCGGCAGAGTTCGCCGACGTAGCCGAAGGTGGTGGCGTGGTAATAGCGAACGTCGTCCCAGAAGGCGCTGGCGGAGAACTTGCGGCGCAGGACAATGGCGGAGCCACCGGCCAGGACGGAGCCCCAGCAGACCAGCAGTGCGGTGCCGTGATAAAGGGGGAGCGTGCAGTAAAGAACGTCCTCCGGCTTCATGGCCAGAGACATTAGGCCAAACCCGCCGTAGGCCATTATAAATTTGCGGTGTGAGCCCGGGGCGGCCTTGGGCAGGCCGGTGGTGCCCGAGGTGAACAGGTAGATGGCGGTATCGCCCATTTTCGGCGCATCGCTGAGATCCGGGGCGTCGCTGTTGAAGGTGCTGACCTGCTCGGCCATGTTGGCGTAACCGGTTGGTGCGTCCCCAAAGGCGTTCAGCGTGTTGGTGTCTGCCAGAAACTGGAATGGCTGGGGATGGGCGGTCTTGAGATCTGTTTTTATGCCGTCGAACGCCTCGACCAGTTCCTCGCCAACCACCATCATTTTGGGCTCGATCAGGTTGATGCTGTGTTCGAGTACCTTGCCTCTCTGGGAGGTATTGAGCATGGCGCAGGCAACGCCGAGTTTGGCTGCGCCGGCTACCACGGCCAGCAATTCGGGGCGGTTTTCAAGGGAGATCGCAATGGCATCCCCTTTGGCAAGCCCTTGGTCCTGCAGATAGCGGGCAATGCGGTTGGCCCAGCCATCCAATTCGCTCCATGTAATCGAACGGTCTTCAAACAGAATGGCGGGCCGGCTTCCCAGGTTCCGGGCGTTGCTCTCGATAAGAGTGCCGAGCGTAAGCTCACGGTTCTCGTTTTTCAGGGCATAGTAATACAGCCCCCGGGTTATGGCCGGCAAGCGCCGGAATATTCCGGGCAGGCTGCGGGCAATGTCTAATGCGGATACGTTGTCTTGGCTCATGGTTTTTCCATTGGTCCCTTTTATTGTGTGGACATTGAGCCCGGAACAATGCATGCCTCGGGTTCAGTCCAGAAACAGGTCCGGCATCAGGGGCTTATCGCCCGGCTCATACCGGTAATGCTCGAAGTCGGTGATACCGTCCTGCCGTAGCAGGTCCTCGTCGATCAGGGTCTGACCAGTCATAGTCTCAGACGACCGGTTGAGGATGCTGACAGCAGCATCGGCCATGATGTCCGGCTTCCTGCCCTGGGCCATCATCTGGGGCCCGCCAACCTCAAATTCGATGGCTGCCGTGGCAATCAGCGTTTTTGGCCACAGCGTGTTAACCGCAATGCCGTACCGCCTGAACTCCTCCGCCATGCCCAGGCTCAGCATGGTCATGGCGTATTTTGTGGTGGTATAGGGGCCATATTGGGCGAACCACCGGGTATTCAGATTCAGAGGCGGCGACAGGCTCAGGATATGAGCCCGGTCCGACTGTTTCAGCCAGGGCAGTGCGGCCTGGCTGCAGGCCATGACTGCCCGGGCATTGACCTGATGCATCAGGTCGTACCGGCTGACCTTGAGGTTTTCCACACCGGTTAGCCGAATGGCGCCTGCGTTGTTTACCAGTGCGTCGATGCCGCCAAAATGCTCGCCGGCCTCATCAATGCGCTGGCGGATCTGTTTTTCATCCCGGACATCCAGAACCAGCGGTAGCGCTTTGCCTCCAGCATCCCGAACTTCCTCCGCCACCGTATGGATCGTGCCTGGCAGCTTCGGATGAGGCGTGTCTGATTTGGCGGCAATCACTACGTTCGCGCCCTGACGGGCCGCGGCGAGGGCGATGGCCCGGCCGATGCCACGGCTGGCGCCGGTGATAAAAACGGTACGATCACGCATGGTACTCATGCCTCGTTCTCCTGTTCGGCCGTCTCGTTGGCGGTTATCTGGACCAGTAACTGACTGCGTTTCACCTGATCGCCCTTGCTCGCAAGAATCTCGGCGACTCTGCCGTCGCGGTCTGCTTTTACCGGATGCTCCATCTTCATGGCTTCCAGTATCACCAGCGTATCGCCCTGGTGAACGCTCTGACCAGCTTCAACCAACACATCAATGATGGCGCCATCCATGGTCGCCTGGATGCGACCGCTGCCCGCGCCGCCAGCAGTCCTGGCTGGTTGGTGGGTAACATCGCGCACCGACCAGGATTGCCCGAACGCCTGCAAATATAGGGAATCGCCCTGGCGGTGATATTGGCAGGCCTGACGAACGCCGTTGTCGATAATGCACAAATGGCCATCCCTCTGGCTTTCAAGTACCAGGGAATGCCGGGTTTCGCCCATACTGACAGACAACCGGCTGCCGCTGCGGGTCACCAGTAACTCGACAGTGGTGTCGCCGGTTTCCAGTTTGATGGGCGTCATGGTGGCCGGCGCATTGCTCCAGGCGCTCTGGCCCGAAATGCCATGGTCGAGCACGCAGGCGGCCAGGGCCAACTGGCGAATGGTCAGGTTTTGCGGCTGAAGGGACGGATCGTCCTTGAAGGCCTGCTGAAGGAAGGCCGTGGTCGCCCCGCCGGCCCCGAAAGTCTCGTCTGCGATAATCCGGCTCAGGAAATGGCGGTTGGTGGTCACGCCGAACACGGTTGTGTCCTCAAGCGAGCGGATCAGCCGCCGGCGGGCTTCATCTCGGTTTTGGCCCCAGGCAATTACTTTTGCCAGCATCGGGTCGTAGTGGGGAGTGATAGCATCTCCAGATCGTACCCCGGTATCAAACCGTAAACCTTCGCCTTCGGCTGGTTCAAAGGCGTATAGCGATCCGGTCTGGGGTGTGAATCCGTGGGCAGGGTCCTCTGCATAGAGTCGAACCTCAATGGCATGGCCATTCAGGTGAATATCGTCCTGGCTGAGCGGCAGCGGGCGTCCTTCGGCCACGTTGAGCTGCCAGGCGACCAGGTCCTGGCCGGTAATGAGTTCGGTGACCGGATGCTCTACCTGCAGGCGGGTGTTCATTTCCAGAAAGTAGAAGTTTCGGTGCTTGTCGACCAGGAACTCGACGGTGCCGGCGCCTTCGTAGTTGCAGGCCAGAGCCGCTTTGACTGCAGCCTCACCCATGGCCTGTCGTAGTTCCGGCGTGACAAAGGGGGAGGGTGCTTCTTCCACTACTTTCTGGTGTCGGCGCTGTACTGAGCAGTCCCGTTCGCCGAGATAGACCGCATTGCCGTGGCGATCCGCAAACACCTGGATTTCCACGTGGCGGGGCTCGATCACGGCTTTTTCCAGGATCAGTTCGTCGTCGCCGAAGGCCTGTTTTGATTCGGAACGGGCCCGTTTGATGTTGTCGGCCAGTTCGGATTCACTCTCAACCAGGCGCATGCCGCGACCACCACCGCCGGCAGAGGCTTTGATCATGAGGGGGTAGCCGATGTCTTTGGCGGCGGCGATCAGTTCGTCGTCGTTGGCGTTGTTGCCTTCATAGCCAGGCACCACTGGCACGCCGGCTTCCTGCATGGCGATTTTGGATCGGCGCTTGCTGCCCATGAGTTCGATGGCCGAGGCGGGAGGGCCAACAAACACCAATCCGGCGTCTTTGCAGGCGTTGGCGAAGGCGGCATTCTCGGAGAGGAAGCCGTAACCCGGGTGGATGCAGTCGGCGCCGGTTTTGCGGGCGGCTTCAAGAATTGCATCGCTGTTCAGGTAGGAGGCGGATACCTGTGCCGGGCCAATGCAGACGGCCTCGTCGGCGAGTTCCACGTGCATGGCTTTGGCGTCAGCCTCGGAGTAGACGGCCACGGTGCGGTAACCCAGGGCTTTCGCAGTGCGGATCACCCGGACTGCGATTTCGCCGCGGTTGGCTATTAACAGTTTTCTTAACATGGTGCTGGTCTCATCTATTGGTGCCAGTCCGCGAGCGGCTGTGGGGTGGCTTTCAGGAAACCGCTACGAGCACATCCCTGTGCGCTTGGCGTCGGCCATCCGTGGCCGCCGACGTTTCCTGAAAGCCACCCCACACCCGCTCGCTCCCCCGTAACTCAGTCGTTGGATTCTGCCCAGGCTGGTGGACGTTTTTGCATGAAGGCCATGGTGCCCTCCGTTCCTTCGCTTCCCCGGATGGCTTCCGCAAATTTTTCAGCCGCGCTGTCCAGCAAACCGCTTATGGGTTCATGGCCAACCCTGTGTAGCAACGCTTTGGTTTCTGCCGTGGCTACCGGTGCGCAGTGGCGGACACGATCCAGAGCGCTTGTCAGCATCTCCTCCAGTTCATCGTCTGAAGAAGCCGCCTGGTGAACGATGCCAAGACTGCATGCTTCGTTTGCATCGATTCTCAAACCCAGCAGGGCCAGCCGCCGGGCCTGGGTGAGGCCGATTCGTTCAACCACAAACGGCGCAATCTGGGCGGGAATCACGCCGAGGGAGGTTTCCGGCATGCCGAACTTGGCGCTCGGCCCGGCGATGGCAACGTCGGAAACGCAGGCCAAACCGAATCCACCGCCCATGACAGCGCCTTCGGTGATCGCGATGACCACTTTCGAGGATTCGTTGACCTGTTGAATCATCTGGCCGAAGGCACGGTTCAGACGATAGAACGGGTCCGCCTCACCCTCGGCCGCTTTCTGGCCGCGGGCACCGGCCATGTCTTTGATATCGCCGCCGGCGCAGAAGTGCCCACCGGCGCCCCGAATGACGACGGCGCGAATGTGCAGGTCGTTTTCAATCTGGGTGAACACCGCGGACAGTTCCGCCACCATCTCGAGGCTCATGGCGTTGCGCACGTCCGGTCGGTTGATGGTGATAAACAGGGTTGGGCCCTGTTTTTCCAGAAGCAGTGTTTCGCAATGCGGTACCTGGTCCATAAGTGACTCCACCGTCCGTTTGTTAGTCGCGCTTCTTGCCCGGAAGGGTGCCCATCATCTTGCAGATAATTCCGAGCATGATTTCGTCGGCACCACCGCCGATGGAGACCAGTCGAACATCCCGGTGTGCCCGGGAAATCGGGTTGTCCCACATGTAACCGTTACCGCCCCAGTACTGCAGGCAGCTATCTGTAACCTCACGCCCAAGACGTCCGGCCTTGAGTTTGGCCATGGAGGCCAGGCGGGTGACATCCTTGCCTTCAACGTGCAGCTCGCAGGCCTGGTAGGTGAGGGCGCGCAGGGCCTCGACTTCGGTTTGCAGTTCGGCCAGGCGGAAGTGGATTACCTGGTTGTCGATCAGTGGCTGGCCGAAGGTCTTCCGCTCGCGACAGTACTCGATGGTCTTGGTGATGCAGTTCTCCAGCGCCTTGATCACGTTCGCCGCACCCCAGATCCGCTCCTCCTGGAACTGCAGCATCTGCATCATGAAACCGGTGCCCTCAGCGCCGATCCGGTAGCGCTGGGGCACACGGACGTCGTCAAAGAAAATCTGGGCGGTTTCGGAAGAGCGCATGCCGAGCTTGTTCAGATGCGGGCTGAAGGAGATGCCCGGCGTTTTCGTGGGCACGATGATCAAAGACTTGTTCTTGTGGGGCTTGTCGTCCGAGGTGTTGGCCAGCAAGCAGATGAAGTCGGATTTGGGGCTGTTGGTAATCCACATCTTGGAGCCGTTGATGATGTAGTCGTCGCCATCTTTCCTGGCGGTTGTTTTCATCCCCGCCACATCAGAACCTGCGCCAACTTCACTGACGCCAATACATCCCACCATGTCGCCGGCAATGGCCGGCGCGAGGAAACTGCGTTTCAGTTCATCAGATCCAAACCGGGAAATGGCCGGGGTACACATATCGGTCTGAACCCCGATGGCCAGCGGCACACCACCACAATGGGCCATGCCAAGCTCCTCCGCAGCCACCAGGTTGTAGCTGTAATCCAGCCCCATACCGCCGTACTCCTCCGGCTTCTGGATGCCGAGGATTCCGAGGTTTCCGAGCTTTTTGAACAGTTCATGAATCGGGAATTCCCCGGCGGCTTCCCATTCGTCGCAGTGGGGATTGATTTCCTTCTCCACGAAATCGCGGACGGTTTTTCTGAGGGCTTCGTGTTCGGCTGTGAATTTCACGTTCTTGTTCTCCTGCTGGTAGAGAGTTCGTGCCGTATTTGTTTTGGTGCACGTTCTTTAGCTTGGCGGCAGGTGTGTGGGGCCGCTTCCAGAAAACCGCTACGAGCACATCCATGTGCGCTTGGCATCGGCCATCCCTGGCCGCCGACATTTTCTGGAAGCGGCCCCACACACCTGCCTATGTCTGTAAATTTGATGCTGCCTGCTGGCAGTTTTGTTCTTCCAAAACGATAACTCGTGGTTGACCCGAACCGGGGCGGAGGGCTTCCCAAAAACGTGGAGCGCCAGGGATGGCGCGACCGAGCCCTACAGGGACGTATTTACGGGCGTTTTTTGGGAAGCCCTCCGCCCCGGTTCCAGCCCCAAAGCTCGAAGGCCTACAGGCGGGCCACACCAAAGGTATTGGGCCGCAACTGCCGAGCCTCGGCTTCCCGGCAAACGTCCAGAACCAGGGCAAGAACGCGCCGCGTATCCCGCGGATCGATTAGCCCGTCGTCCCACAATCTGGCCGTTCCGAACAGCGCCGTTGAACCTTCCTCCAGCTTCTTCGCCGTGGCCTGCTCCAGGAAATCCAGTGTCTTCGGATCCGGCTCCATGCCGCCGCGGCGCTGCTTGTCTTCAGCCACGATACGCATCACCTTGCCTGCCTGCGCCGGCCCCATAACCGCGGTTCGGCTGTTGGGCCAGGCGAAGATGAACCTCGGGTCCAGGCCACGGCCGCACATGGCGTAGTTACCTGCACCATAGGAACCGCCGATGACAATTGCGACCTTTGGCACTCGACAATTGGCCACAGCCTGGATCATTTTCGAGCCGTGTTTGATGATGCCGTTCTGCTCTGAGTGAGTGCCCACCATGAAACCGGTGGTGTTGTGCAGGAACAAAAGGGGCGTTCCGGCCTGGTCGCAGAGCTGGATGAACTGGGCGGCCTTGGCGGATCCAGCCGGGGTGATCGGGCCGTTGTTGCCGATGATGCCGACTGAATGACCTTCAATTCGGATGGTGCCGCAGACGGTCTGGTCGTCGAACTCGTTCTTGAAGTCCATGAACTTTGAACCGTCGGCAATGCGGGCGAGGATTTCGCGCACATCGTAGGGCTTTTTGGAATCCGCCGGGATGACACCCAACAGCTCATCGGCCGGGTAGAGCGGTTCCTCCCATTGAAGCTCGCGCCAGGGTTGCAGCTGCTCGTTCCAGGGCAGGGCTTCGAGGATGTTTCTGGCCTGGCGGATGCCGTCGGCGTCGTCTTCGGCCAGGTATTCTGCCGTTCCTGCCACGGTCGCATGCATCTCCGCGCCGCCAAGTTCCTCATCGGTGGCAACTTCGCCGGTTGCTGCCTTCAGCAGTGGTGGGCCGGCCAGGAACATCTTGGCTTGTTCGCGCACCACGATCACGTAGTCGGACAGACCCGGCTGATAGGCGCCGCCGGCGGTGGCGTTGCCGTGGACAACGGTGACCTGAGGAATCCCGGCAGCGGACATCCGCGCCTGATTGGCAAAGCCCCGGGCGCCGAGCACGAAAATATCGGTGGCGTAGTTCAGGTTGGCGCCGCCGCTCTCGGAAAGGGATACCACCGGCAGTTTGTTTTCCATGGCGATCTGCTGCAGGCGCAGCGTCTTGTCCAGGCCGGCAGGGGTAATGGTGCCGCCTTTGATGGCGCTGTTGCTGGCCACCACCAGACAGCGGATGCCGCTTACATAACCGATGCCGGCGATGATCCCGCCGCCGGCGAGGCTGCCGTCCTTGTCGTCGTGCATCTTATAGCCGGCCAGGGAGCAGAGCTCCAGAAAGGGCGTGCCGCGGTCCAGCAACCGGTTAATACGGTCCCTCGGGAGCAGCTTGCCCCGTTTGGTGAACTTCTCCCGGGCGGCTTCCGCCAAATCCAGAACCTTTTGCTCAACGTCCCGAAACGTGGTGATGTGGGCGTCCATGGCTTCGGCGTTGGTGCGGAAGTCCTCGGACGTCGAGCTTACCGTGGATTCAAGTACCTGCATGGTCAGCTCCTCAGTCGTCGCTCAGAACTTTCGGGGTGATGGCCCGGTGAAAGCCGTTGTAGGGTTCGTTGTTCTTGGCTTTCGGTAACGGCCAGACCCGACCTCCCTGTGACGCAGCACCGTCGATCCGCAGACAATCCCCGCTGATAAACGCTGCGCCCGGGCTGAGCAAAAAGCAGATGGCCGAACTGACTTCGGATTCGGTGCCCATTCGCTTGATGGGCACGTTATCGCCGAGACTGCGGATCCACTGCTTCATGTGCTCGGGGTAGTTATCCATGCCACTGGAAGCAATCCAGCCCGGAGCGACTGCGTTTACTCGAACCCCGGACGCGCCCCACTCAACGGCAGCTGTCTGGGTAAAATTCACCATGCCGGCCCTGGCGGCGCCGGAGTGTCCCATGCCGGGCATACCACCCCACATATCGGCCACGATATTTACAATAGCGCCCCCGGTTTTTGACAGCGCCTGGGTGTAGGATTCCCGTGCCATCAGGAAGCCGCCGGTCAGATTGGTTCGAACCACCGTCTCCCAGCCCTTCTGGTTGATCCCGGTCAGCGGCGCCTGGAACTGCCCGCCGGCATTGTTCACCAAACCATTCAGGCCTCCGTGTTCGGCAATGATCGCCTTCACCGTCGCCTTGACCGAGTCCTCTTCACGGATGTCACAGACATGGGCGGAAGCAATGCCGCCGTCCTCGGTGATCTCTGCTTTCACAGATTCCACTTTCTCGGCCTTGCGGCCCACCAGGGCAACCCGCGCGCCCAGGGCAGCGAGTTCATGGGCCGTACACCGGCCAATGCCAGAACCGCCGCCGGTAACAATAAAAACCTGGCCTTTAAACAGGTCCGGACAATAAACAGACTGATAGCTCATAGTAATGAAGACCCTTTCAAAGTTCGGGCGCTCTGGTTGGAAGCGCGTTTCGGGACTGTGAGCAGCATGGATGCTGCGATCAAGCCTACATGGATGTATTTACGGCGTGTCCCGGGACGCGCTTCCAACCAGAGTGCATGCACCAATAAATCAATCTTTAACCAGGCCAGAAGGAACAGGCACTGGAAACTCCAATAGCTGCTGGGCAAACGCCTTTCCCTGGGGATCAATCCGCAGGCTGGCCACGCCACCGCCGCCAAGGCTGTGCTCCAGCAGGAAATTGATGGCCTGCAGTCCGGGCATGGCCCAGCGGGTCACCCGGCCGGTTTCCGGATTCAGGGTATGGGCCATCCAGTCCGCAACCGCCGCTTCCGTCAGCGCGGTTTCAATGAACGGCAGAAATTCCGGTTTGCGGGCGATCACGCCAATGTTGGTGTGGTCGCCCTTGTCGCCGCTGCGGGCCCAGGCAAGCTTCACCAGCGGCACAGTGGTATCTGTGTCGTCTGTCTCGTGTGTGAACGACTGGGGCTGGAGGTCGCTGTTATCGAAACCGCCGCTGGTTTCGACTCCAACGGTTTGCCGCTCGCCGCCCAGATCCACGGACACATCGACTTCCGTTTTCGGCACCAGGCAGGAATACAACCGGATCTTCGGCCACACGGTCGGTCGGCCACCCACAATCCCGGTGATGCCCGGTGCCATACCCGTGGCTGCCTGGGCAATCTCGCGGGAAAACAGTACAAGGGCCTCTTTCTTGGCATGGGCGGTGCTGATCTTGACCACTACTTCGCGGCAATCCTCGCCACGGCCATGAGCACCGTAGGTCGTTTCCGTACCCAGAAGCTCAATACTGGTTTCGCTGTAATCAGGCAGGCCACGTTCGCTGAACATGCGTGAGGTCTTGGCCAGAATGGCCTGTGCGACAGTCTGAGCCTTGGCCCTGGCATTCATGCCTGCCAGCAGGAAGGTAACCGTGCACTTGAAACCATCCGGCCAGGTGCCCGATACCTTGTAACTGTCGGTGGGTGGTAGCCCCCGTGCGCCTCGCACCTGTACACGGTCTTTACCGGTTTCCTCCAGCTCTACACCTGTGAAATCGCAGGTAACGTCAGGCAGCAGGTAGGCCCTTGGGTCACCGATTTCGTAGACCAGCTGTTCCGCAACTGTGCCACGACTAACCAGCCCGCCGGTGTCTTCGGGCTTGGTGATAAAAAAGTCGCCGTTGGCACTCACTTCGGCTATCGGGAATCCCATGTTGGCGTAGCCGCCAGCTACCGCTTCCCAGTCGGTGAAGTTGCCGCCGGTGGCCTGGGCACCGCACTCGAGCAGATGCCCGGCCAGGCTGCCCTGCGCCAGTTTGTCGTAGTCTTGCCAGCTCCAGCCGAACTCGTGCACCAGCGGTGCCAATACCAGGGCACTGTCTGCCACCCGGCCGGTAATAACGATGTCCGCGCCCTGTTCCAGAGCCGCAACCAGACCTGGCGCTCCCAGATAGGCATTCAGGCTGACCATCATTGCGGGCATCGGTTGGCCGGAACCCATCTCCTTGACGCCCATATCTGCGAGATTTTTCTTTTTCATCAGAAGGTCGTCGCCCAGAACCAGGGCGATCTTCATGTCCACGCCGGCTTTTTCACAGAGAGCCTGAAGGGCGTCACGACAGGCCACCGGGTTGACGCCGCCGGCGTTGGCCAGCACCCGAATGCCCTTTTCCTTGATGTCTCCGAGCAAGGGGCCCATGACCGTCTGTACGAAATCCCGTGCATACCCCTGGGACGGGTCCTTCATTTTCTGGCCCGCCATGATCGACATGGTGATTTCGGCCAGATAATCGGCCACCAGATAGTCGATATTGCCCTTGTGGACCAGCTGCGCGGCAGCCGTTTCCGTGTCGCCCCAGAAGGCGGCGGAGCATCCGATGCGAACAGTGTTGGGGGATTCAGCCATCTTCCTGTGCCCTGTAAATGATTGCTGATTGAAAACGGGAGCGGTGGCGGTTTTGCCACACGATGGAGATGACAATACCAAGCAAGCGCTTGGTTTGTAAACAGGCATGTTTCAGGTAGAATTAAAGGCCTCTTATGCCAACCGGGTAGCCGTAGTGAGCCAGAACCAGATCCTCCAGTCCCTGATCGCAGAAAACCTTGTGTCAGACCCCAAAGGCGCTCGCGGCCGTCTGCTCACTGAAGCGGCACGGCTTTTCCGGGAAAAAGGCTACGAGCGCACTACAGTTCGTGATCTTGCCGCTGCCGTGGGTATTCAGTCCGGCAGCCTGTTCCACCACTTTCGAACCAAGGAAGAGATCCTCAAGGCAGTGATGGTAGAAACCATCCGGCTGAACACCGCGCTGATGCAGGCGGCTCTGGAGGCCGCCGATACCAGCAGGCAGAAGCTTCGTGGACTGATCCGCGCGGAACTTGAATCTATCAATGGCCAGACCGGCGAAGCGATGGCGGTCCTGGTATTTGAATGGCGGAGTCTGTCGGCCCCGTCCCAGGGCGAAGTGCTGGAGCTTCGGGACATCTACGAGAAACTTTGGCTGGATGTGCTGGAATCATTGAAGCGCGAGGGCGCGCTGGAGGCGGATCCCTTCGTTGTTCGACGGATGTTGACTGGCGCTCTCAGCTGGACAGTAACCTGGTACAAGCCTGAGCGGGGAGGGCTGACACTGGATGGCCTGACCGATCAGGTAATGGCAATGATGGCTCTGTAAGCGGATTGGCGTTTTCAAAAGTCATTGTTTTATATCAATAATATTCTGGCAAATTCCTTTCCTTCTGGGCCATTGGCCCGATCGGCATAACAAAATCGGCATTCGAGCCATTTTTGTAGGACAGTTTTCACCGCATTCTTGCACCCGTTGACAAAAACCGACTTCAGATCGGGCAAACAAAAACAACGTGATGCAGGGTGAAATATGATCTCCTCTCTGGCAAAGCTCGGACCGCATGTCTTTGCGGCTCGCCTCAAAGCTCTCTCGCTGGCAGCCGTTGCCATACTCACAGGTTGCTCGGCCAACCCCATCTACACCACCACCGGCGTTGTGCTCTCCAATTATTCGGAGGGCGAAGCCACGCCCTACGTGTTGCAGATGTCCGACACCCAGATGGCGTGTGCGCTGGGCGAGGGCGTGGATCCGCTGCTCTATTCCTTCTCGCGGGTCACCGATGCACCTGACACCACCGGCTCCCTGTTGATGCTTCTGGCAGGCAACTGTGCCGAGTACAAGGCCTGGGAAGCTGAGCTCGCCTATCTCAGAGCGGATTATGAGGGAGATGTGGAAGCGGCAAAGGACGCCAGGGAAGTGGCAAAGCGATTGAATGCGCTGACCGCGAAACGCCGGTATGCCTCCTTCAAACGAGCAATGGCCGCCTACGAGTTTGATCCCGCTGCTGAGCCCCTCGAGTGCCCCTTTCTGTTCACCGAACAGGACGAAATCACCTTCCTGCTGGGCTTGCTGACCGGTATGCAGGCAATCGTAAACGATGCCAATTCCGGCGCCATGGCCGGAGTCCCCAGGAACATCGCTCCCCAAGCCGAGCGTGCCGCTACCTGTCTGGACAATGAGAAGTGGGGCGGTATGCCAAACGCCATCCGGGCCCTGGTCTGGCTGCTCCTGCCCGACACTCGTCCGGCTCTGGCGCCGGACCCCTGGCAGGTGCTTGAGCACAGCCGGGAACTGGGGGTTGAAAAAGGCATGCGGGTTCCGCACGCGCTTCAAGCGGTCGCCGCCGAAACCTTTGGTCGCCCGGAAAAGCTTGAGCAAGCCATCGCCAGTTTTGCCGCGGCCGATGCAACTATGGAGGTCTGGGACGAGTATCGTCTGGTGGATGAAGTCGCGGCGGGCGTGGTGCGTTTCTCTTCTGACAAACACTGGACCGCCAATTACGGCTATCGAACGCCGCAATCCTTCTTCGGCAGGATGAGCCCCGAGCGGCAAACCGACAACGTCGAAACCATGAATCTGGACGACCTGCTCTAAGGCAGGTTGCCGACATCCTCTGAAAACTGACAAACACAAGAATGACCCGGAGGTCGATATGATCCGCAAATCCCTCGCTGCCATGGCCCTTGTGGCCGCCGCTCCGCTGGCATCGGCACAGTCTGTTTCCATGTGCGTGTTCGATGTGATCGGCGCCAATGGCGACTTCTACAACTTCGTCAAAGACTATGCGCTAGAGATGAAGGGCCACGGCGTGGATTTCGAGCTGAAACCCTACACCGATGAGGGCGTGGCGATCGGTGATTTTAACGCCGGACAATGCGATGCCGTTGCCGCCACGGATATCCGGATTCGTCCATTCAACAAGTTCACTGGCAGCATCAGCGCTGTGGGAGCGCTGCCCACCTACGACAACCTGAAAACCTTGTTGGCCACACTGGCACAACCGAAAGCTGCGCCATTGATGAAGGATAACGGGTACGAAGTGCTCGGGATCATACCGGTGGGTGCCGGTTACCTGTTTGTAAATGATCGCAGTATTGATACTGCCGGCGAGCTGGCGGGCAAGCGAATGGCAACCCTCGACTATCAGAAAGACGCGATTCACATGGTGAACTTCGTCAAGGCCACGGTCGTGCCCTCTGACATCACCAACTTCGCCGGCAAGTTTAACAACGGTTCGGTGGATACCGCCTATGCGCCGGCCTTTGCTTACGAAGCTCTGGAACTCTATAAGGGCATCGGCGAAAGCGGCGGGGTTGTGGACTATCCGCTGGCACAGCTGACGCTTCAGATGGTTGCCCGTGATGACGTGCTGGACGACGACACCGCCCAGAAAGCCCGTGAGGTTGCCTGGAATATGTTTCCTCAGGCCATGGGGCTGATTGAAGGCCAGGAAGCAGCCATTCCCGAAGACAAATGGGTGCGCATTCCTGAAAAAGACATCCGCGGCTATCAGGAAATGTTCCGGGAGAACCGCATAGAGATGCGCGATGGCCTGAACGGGGCGCCGGATGTGTATCACCCGAAAATGATGGGGCTGCTCAGCAAGATCCGCTGTGCCAGTAACCCCGCTGCTGCCGAGTGCACTGCGGACAACCGCGAATAACGGGGCGGAACCAACATGAACTGGCGAGCCATTACCGCTCCGGCAGCTAGGACTCTCTACCCCGTGCATCGTATGTACGGGGCCGTTCTGCTGCTTTTGCTGTTGTTTACTTTGATGTTGGGGATGGGCAATTCGCTGCATTCCCGACTGCTCTGGGTCGGCGAACAGACTTGGCCAAACTACTATTTGCTGAACCCGGATGCCACGGAGCCCTCGTGCCAACTGGAGATGGATATCGACGCCGAGGTGGCTCGCCGGGTGGCCAATTACAAGCCGGACCCGGACGACCTGTTCAGCTCACCGCCCAATCCTGATGCCATCCGCAAATCGCTACAGAGCAATCTGGAACTCTGCCAGCAGCAATACGATGTCTATGAGCAGAACCTTGCGCATGCCACGCCGGCCCTGGGGATCTTCAAAACGGTAGAGCAGGGTCTCGCGAATTTCCTGTTGGAGAACATCGAGCTTACCAAGTACCTGTTTATCGCGATGTTCGCGATGGCTGCGGCGATTGCTGCGCTGGACACCGACCACATAGCGTTGCGCCTGCCCCGAAACCGTGCCGAATGGCGGTTGAGCCAGGGTGTGCAGTTTGTGGTCAATGGCCTGATGGTGCTGTCGCTGAACGCTTACCTGGGCAAGCTGGCCACGTCGCCGGGTTCGGACGGTACGATGAGCCTTCAATATGCCTGGGGCGGGGTCTTCGGCCTCTTTATGGTGATCAATGCCGTGCGCTTCCTGAACGTTCCGGAACGTATCCGCCCCGGCGGTCTTTCCGCCTCGTCCGGTCTGGTGATTCCTCTGTACTGTGCCATGGGCCTGATCGCCATGAGTTATTTCTTCCTGGTAGACGGGTATGCCTCGGGCCTGGCGATCTACTTCGGAATGATGTCCAACCTATCATCCATGTTCATCAATATCGGCCTTTATGTTCTGGTGGGCATGATGCTGAAGCAGACCAGGATTCCCGAGCTCCTGCTCAATCTCATCAAACCTTTTAATCTGCCAGCGCCGATGCTGGCTTCGGTGATTATCTTCGCAACGGCGTTTCCCACCGCGTTCACCGGCGCATCGGGCATTTTCATCCTGGCTGTGGGTGGTGTTGTGTATGACGAGCTGCGCCGAGCCGGGGCAGGGCGGCAGCTTTCCCTGGCAACGACTGCCATGTCCGGAAGCCTCGGCGTGGTGCTCAACCCGTGCCTGCTGATCGTTGTTGTGGCGGCTCTCAATAAGGAAGTGACAACCACTGAGATGTACAGCTGGGGTTTCTGGGTCTTCATCATGTCGGCAACGCTGTTTTCACTGATTGTCTGCAAGACCCAGGGGAACTGGAAGCCCCGTCCGGCGCCCGGCGCTTTCCGTGCGGCTCTCTCGGAAAGCCGGGCCCTGCTGCCTTATGTGGCCGTGGCAGCTCTGGTTATCCTGTCGATCTGGGTTGTTCTCGGCTTGAAGTTCAACGAGTACAGCGCTCCTTTGATACTGCCGCTGGTGATGCTCGCGCTGGTGTTGCTGGATTCCGGCCGGAGTAGTGGTGAGCAGGGCCAGACCCGTTCCCAGGTGTTCTGGACACGCAGCTCGGCCGCTGCCAGCGATTCGGCAGTGCACATTGGCGCGCTGCTGGCGTTGATCGGGTTTTCCATCTGCCTGGGGGGAATCCTGGAGCGCTCCGATATCGTTCACGCGCTCTTCCCGGAGGAGCTGACCAGTCCCTGGATCGCCATGCTGGTGATCGTCGTGATGCTCACAGTAATAGGCATGGTCATGGACCCGTTCGGCGCGGTAATCCTGGTGTCGGCGACCATTGCCCAGCCGGCGATCCAGCTGGGTATTGATCCGCTGCACTTCTGGATTGTGTGTCTGGTGGCATTCGAGCTCGGCTACCTGAGCCCGCCAGTGGCGCTGAACCACTTGCTCACCCGCCAGGTGGTGGGCGAGACCGAAGTGCTGGCGGCAGAGCGCACAGGTTCCTTCTGGCATCGCTATGAGCGGTTGCTGCTGCCCCTAGCTGTGATGGGCCCCACACTGTTGTTCGTGGCCTTTGTGCCGATGCTGTTCTACGGGTTGTAATGTTGAAGTGAGATAAAGAAGGCCGCCTGAGGGAAACTCCAGGCGGCTTTCTTGCATCTGGAATGCAAGAGGAAACGTAGTTTGAACGAAACCGAACACTCGCAAGGAACGTGTTTGTTATACCCTAGGAAATAAAATCGATCTTCTGCCAGTGGCCTGACTTATGTCTTTTGGTGTCTCATCAAAATTGATCTCAGTTTTTTCAGCTCTATTTCTCCTCGTGGGTTGCGGAGGTGGCGGCGGTGGCGACAGCCTCGATTCGCAGGAGCCCGGGCTCGGCGGAACTATTTCTATCGAAAGTGGAACGCGAGTGGATTCGGATACGGCTGATGACAGTCGGGTCAATGAAGCAGTGTCCAACGATTCTTTCAGTACCGCCCAGTTAGTGCCTTCAACAGGTATTCTTGGTGGCTATTTAAGCGCTACGTCAGGCATCTACCCCGATTCAGGCGAGTTTATCTTCGAGTATTTCGCTGACGAGCAGGATACATTCCGCGCGGATCTTGCAGCGGGCAGCACGATTACCGTTCAGGTTTTCAGGGATTCTGATTTTTTAGCCCCCTCGATTAGCCTGTCGGTTGATCAGAGCGGCGCCTCGGACTTAGATTCCGGTGCCGGCGATACAGCCTTGATGGTCACTGCACCCGCAGAAGGGCCCGCGGAAATAAGTCTCCGAACCGCCGGTGGCGGTCCATTCCGGTACGTGCTGTCTGTTTCGACAACCGGCGTCACCAATTTTTCGAGCTCCTATTACAGCCAGCCGGAGTTTGTTCCGGACGAGGCCATTGTGGTGATGTCGCCGCAAGAGCAGGGGCGCCTGGATCCGCAGGGCCTCGCAGGAGCTTTGTCGGCCTCCTCTGCGAAATCACTGGGGCAGGGGGCCTGGTTAGTAAGGCGTGAGCCTGTTGGTGTCGTCGCTTCCCAGTCGTCCGGCGCTTCCGGGGCCCTGCGGGACCAGACCCTTCGTTGGATTACCAGTCTGAAGTCGCAGCCGGGCGTGCAGGTGGCAGAGCCAAACTATATCTACCGGGCTCAGGCGGACCGCGATCTGTCATCTTTGCAATGGAATCTGCCTCTCATCAGTACGCCCCTTGCCTGGCAAGCAGCGCCGACCCTTGGTAACTCGGTTGGAGTGGCTGTGATGGACACCGGCCTGTTCACTTCCACTCCGCAAACCTATGGCGATTGGCACCTGGACCTGGACACCAATGTCATTCCGTTCAATTCCGGACGAATTCTCGATTATGTGTCTGCTGAAGTGGATATCGATCCACAGTTCAGTGACCCCTTGGGCTATGACAACAACCCGGCTGATCCGGGTGACGGTAAACCTCAGAGCAGTAACTTCCATGGAACCCATGTTGCGGGCATTGTGGCTGCGCTTCAGGATTCTGCCGGCGTGGACGGCGTTGCGCCGGCGGCAACACTCTGGCCTGTCAGAGTGCTTGGGCGTGATGGGGCGGGCACGCTGGATGACCTTGTCGCAGCGGTAAATTGGGCTGCCGACAACCCCGATATCGATGTCATAAACCTGAGCCTCGGAGGCGTTGGTCCGAGCACAGTATTGGAAGCAGCCATAAACCGGGCTGATGAAAATGGAAAGCTGGTTGTCGCTGCGGCTGGCAATCAGGGTACAGATGAGTTGACCTATCCAGCGGCCTTTGAGCGAGTTATTGGCGTTGGCGCAGTCGATGCGGGGAAGGTGCGCGCCTCATACTCCAATTTTGGTGGTTCAGTGGATCTTGTTGCGCCGGGCGGGGATGCGACCAGAGACGCGAATCTGGATGGTAACGCCGACCTGGTCATCAGCACTTGGGGGGTTGATGATGGTGGTGACTTTATCCGCTCCTATGCAGGATTACAGGGTACCTCAATGGCTGCTCCGCACGTTGCAGGCGTTTATGCCTTGATGAAAGGGGCAAATCCTGAGGGAGTTACTCCTGGCCAGTTTCGGGCCTGGATGGTCAGTGGTGTGCTGACAGAGAACGTAGGCAACAGTACCGAATATGGTGCTGGTCTGATAAATGCGCTCAAGTCAGTTGACGCGGCTCTGGACGGATCCGTGAGCACGATAGTCCTTTCTTCGCCTTCTGCTATCGAGTTTGACCGGGCACGCTTCAATAGCGAGCTTGATTTTACCGTTTATCCCGAAGGCGAATCGGTCTTAGTTGATAACGTTGCCTTCGATTCAAATTTGATCTCTCTCGATCCGGCGCTTTCAGCTGGCAGCTCTCTGCCGAGCTCGGTAGCCGTCTCGGTATTGGAGGAAAATGTCGTTGACGGGCAGAGTTATGCGACGACGATTCAGATTGACTACAGTGCTGGTGGCGAAACCGGAACCCTGAAGGTTCCAGTTTCGATAGACCTCAGGGAATTGGCTGATGAGCGAGACGCAGGTCGCCATTATGTACTGCTGGTAAGCCCTGATGAAAGCCGCGAAACCATCGAACAGCGCGTGGTGACGGCCCGCGATGGAAGTTACAGCTTCTCCTTCGACGACATAGAACCCGGGGAGTATTTCCTGGTGGCCGGAACGGACATGGACAACAATGGCTTTATTTGTGAGAGCGGTGAGGCCTGTGCCGAGTACCCGGTAAATGGCTTGCCAGAGAAGATCGTCATCGGGGAAGAGCGGGTCACCGGCGTTACTCTGAGCACGAGCTTCCGGCGCCCGACCATTGCTTCCATGGGTTTGCCCCGCACCGGCTTCGAGGGCTATCGTTTAAAAAATCCTGGGAGCACAGCTGCTGAGCCGGTGAGAAACCTGGAGGTCAATCGTTGATGCCCATTCACTTTCGCGCTGTCTGTCTTCTGGCAGCAACGCTGATGCTATCCGGATGTGCAAGCAGTCGTTCAGAAACCGCAGAAGGTGGGCCGCTAGCTCGCCAGATCACGCAGTCGGCGCACTGTGGCCTTACGGCCCCCGGCCATGTTCATCTGGCAAGCCGTCAGGACGTTCAGAAGCTGGAAGCGTTGCCCGGGCGAAACCTCTCTCTCGAGGCGCTCAAAACTATTGAGTTTGAAAGAGAGCACATCGTTTTGGCTTCAATTGGCCAGAAGCCAACCGGCGGCTACAGTGTCACCCTTGACTCCTCTGAGATCCGTGGCGGAACCCTGGAGCTGAGGGTCAGAGTGGCTGAACCCGCCCCTGGCACCATCGTCACACAGGCGCTCACCACCCCCTGCGCGGTCATCGCGGTGACCGCTGAAGGCTGGGATGATATCCAGATCACCCGCGCCGAAAACAACCGTTGATCTTTCCTCACGAATCCCTAAGCTATGGCTCAGCTTTTCATATCAATCGCGGAGTCAGTTCCTGCCCATGAGCCAGCAACAATATAACGCCGATGCTATTGAAGTACTGAGCGGCCTGGATCCGGTGCGCAAGCGGCCGGGCATGTATACAGACACCAGTCGGCCCAATCACCTGGCGCAGGAAGTTATCGACAACAGTGTGGATGAGGCGCTGGCAGGGCACGCCAAACGCATCGACGTGGTGTTGTACAGCGATGGCTCGCTGAGCGTTGAAGATGACGGCCGCGGCATGCCCGTGGATTTGCACAAAGAGGAAGGCCTGCCTGGCGTTGAACTGATCCTTACCCGCCTGCACGCCGGCGGCAAATTCTCTCAGGGCAACTACAACTTTTCCGGTGGTCTCCACGGTGTCGGTGTATCCGTAGTCAACGCACTGTCCACCCATCTGGAAGTAACCATCAAGCGCGATGGCCAATTGCACCGGATGACGTTCGCCAATGGCGACAAAGCGTCCGAGCTTGAAGTGATCGATACCGTGGGCAAGCGCAACACCGGTACCCGCCTGAAGTTCAAGCCCGACATAACCTATTTCGACAGCCCCAATTTTTCCGTTAGCCGGCTCCGCCATAACCTGAGGGCAAAGGCGGTTCTGTGTCCGGGCCTGACGGTTACCTTCCTCCAGGAAAAAACCGGCGAAAAAGACGAATGGTTTTACGAGGACGGGTTGCGGGACTACCTGCGCACGGCCCTGGCCGATATCGAGGTTGTGCCGCTTGAGCCGTTTACCGGCAGCTTTTCCGGAAACAAGGAAGCGGTGGACTGGGCCATCCAGTGGCTGCCCGAGGGCGGCGAAGCGATCATGGAGAGCTACGTAAACCTGATTCCCACGGCCCAGGGCGGCACCCATGTGAACGGGCTGCGTACCGGCCTGCTTGAAGCGATGCGCGAGTTCTGCGAGTTCCGCAACCTGCTACCCCGTGGCGTTAAGCTCTCTCCGGAAGATATCTGGGAACGGGCAGCCTATGTCCTGTCCTTCAAGATGCAGGAGCCCCAGTTCTCGGGTCAGACCAAGGAGCGTCTGTCTTCCCGTGAGGCCGCGGCCTTCATCTCCGGCGTGGTCAAGGATGCCTTCAGCCTTTGGCTCAACCAGCACACCGATGTGGCAGAAGCACTAGCCGAGCTCTTCATCAGCAATGCCCAGCGTCGGCTGCGAGCCAGCAAAAAGGTGGCCCGCAAGAAAGTCACCTCTGGCCCCGCACTCCCGGGTAAGCTGGCGGACTGTTCTGGTGGGGATACCGCCCGGTCCGAGCTGTTCCTCGTAGAAGGTGATTCTGCAGGCGGTTCCGCCAAGCAGGCCCGGGACCGGGAGTTCCAGGCGGTGATGCCGCTTCGGGGGAAAATCCTCAATACCTGGGAGGTTGATTCGGGCGAGATCCTGGCGTCCCAGGAAGTTCACGATATTGCCGTTGCCATTGGTGTAGATCCCGGTTCTGACCAGCTGGATGGCCTTCGGTACAACAAGATCTGCATCCTTGCTGATGCGGACTCGGATGGCCTTCACATTGCCACGCTGCTGTGCGCGTTGTTCGTCAAACACTTCCGCCCTGTGGTTGCCGCCGGCCATGTGTTCGTTGCCATGCCGCCGCTGTATCGGGTAGATCTGGGCAAGGAAACCTTCTACGCCCTGGATGAACATGAAAAGCAGGGCATTATCGACCGTATTGCCGCGGAGAAGCGCAAGGGCAAGATTTCGGTGACCCGCTTCAAGGGTCTGGGTGAGATGAACCCGCTTCAGCTGCGGGAGACCACCATGGCCCCGGACACCCGTCGCCTGGTCATGCTGACCATCGAAGACGGGGATGATACCGATAGCCGGATGGACATGTTGCTGGGCAAGAAGCGCGCATCCGATCGAAGGGCGTGGCTCGAGACCTACGGCAACATGGCGGACATCGAAGTTTAATATTCTATAAGATGCTATAAAAAGCATCCTTTATTCTTTCTCTGTCTTCTGCAAAGTCGTTATCCTGCCAGTTTTCTGATCGGGAAGAACCGTTGATGGACTGGCAGGGCTGGTTTGCGCTGGGCCTCGCAGGCACCGCGTTGATACTGATGAGTGCAGGGCGATTTGCGCCCCATCTGGTGATGATGGGTGTGCTCGTGGTGCTCAGTGCCAGCGGGATTGTGTCCGCGGACCAGGCGCTCGCCGGGTTCAGCAACAGTGGTCTGATCACCGTGGTTGCCATGTTTGTGGTGGCTGCGGGCATTCATCATTCCGGCGGTGTCGATCTGCTGGTGCATCACCTGCTTCGCAATCCCAAGACTGTCCGTTCTGCCCAGGCACGGATTGCGCTCCCGGTATCCCTTCTCAGTGGTTTTCTCAACAACACCCCGGTTGTCGCCACCATGATCCCGGCGGTGCATGCGTGGTCCCGCAAGATCGGTATCTCACCGTCCAAATTGATGATTCCCCTGAGCTACTCCGCCATTCTCGGGGGTACCCTGACACTGATCGGCACCAGCACGAATCTGGTCGTCAACGGCCAGTACCAGCAGCTAACCGGCGAAGAGGGCTTCTCCATTTTCTCGATCACGGCGGTCGGGCTGCCGGTGGCGGTGATCGGCGTGGCCGCTTTGCTGCTGGTTATGCCCCGTGTGCTTCCGGATCGTAAGGATCAGCAGAAATTTGGCTCCATGAGGGAGTTTACCCTGGAGGTCGCGGTGTCGTTTGACGGGCCGCTGGTCGGCAAGACTGTTGGTGAAGCCGGGCTCCGGGAGCTTGAACGATTGTATCTGGTTGAGATCGAACGCGATGGCAGCGTGGTTACGGCGGTGCCTTCGGAGGAGCGACTCAGGGGTGGCGATCGTCTGGTGTTTGCCGGTGATACCCAGGCCATTTCTGACCTCCTGCGGATAAACGGTATCGTCCCGTCAGTCCATGAAGACGAGCCGAGTCTGAGCAAGGATCGGGCGGAACGGCGTCTGGTTGAAGCGGCATTGTCGCCCCAGTCCGATGTGTTGGGGCTGACCATTCGCGACGCCCGGTTCCGGGACCGTTACGGTGCGGTTGTGCTGGCCGTTGCCAGGGGTGGGGAGCGTGTTTCCGGCAACCTGGGGAATATCCGCCTCAAACCTGGCGATGTGCTGCTTCTCGAGGCCCGCCCCGCGTTTGTCAGCCGACAGCGCTATAACAAGGACTTCCTGCTCATTAATGACCTGGAAACCGAGACACCCCGGCATGACCGGGCGTGGCTGTCCTGGGGAATCCTGTTGGTGCTGGTGGGTCTCGCTGCCTGTGGCACCCTGAGCATGCTTAACGCGGCCCTGCTGGGCGCCGCAGGAATGATTCTGACTGGCTGCTGCTCGGTGGGCCAGGCCCAGAAGTCCGTGGATGTGCCGGTGATCCTTACCATTGCGGCCTCCTTTGCCATGGGTGCGGCTCTGGAACAGACCGGCGCGGCAGGCTTTGTGGCTGCAGGCATCCTTGAATTCAGTCAGGGCGACGTACTTTTAACGATCCTGCTGGTTTATCTCGTGGTGTCGGTCCTGACCGAGGTTATTACCAACAATGCGGCGGCGGTCCTGGTCATTCCCATCGTTCTGTCGATGACGAACAGTATGGGCGTGGCCGCCGAGCCGTTTGTGATTGCGGTGATGATGGCCGCGTCCGCCAGTTTTGCCACGCCGCTTGGGTATCAGACCAACATGATGGTATTCGGGCCTGGTGGTTACCGGTTCAGTGATTTCGTGCGGGTTGGTTTACCCATGAACGTGTTTGTTGGTGCCGTTACCGTTGTGGTTATTGCCGTGGTCTACGACATCACTCCCGGTTTATGAGCGCTGTTCGGTCGGGTTGGCGAGAATGTCGCAGCACAGCACCTGAAGCTTGCCGTCCTGATAGTACCCCAGTGAAAGGGTCACGCACATATAGGCTCCGGTAACGCAAAGGTAGGGGGCGGTTACGTGCAGGCTTTCCGGTTGAGCCAGCGCCTGGCGAAGGTACTGCTGGCGAAACCAGTCGGCGCTGCTGGTGCTCTCCAGGGGTTTGAAACGCGGGTCCATACTGCGTGTGCCCGCGTCGGAAACCAGGGTGTCGTCCATCTGAACGCCTTTGTCGTCGACCAGGTAGCAGCGGGAAACGGCTGGGTGGTTCAACAATTCCAGACAGGATTGCTGCATGCTCATCCCGCTGCGAAGCTTCGTGATTGCATGATCGAAGAAGCCACTGAAAAACTCCACCAGTTGCCGGGTCGGGTCCAGGGTAACCTGGTTGCGGGTCTTGTATTCCTGCAACAGATGATCGAAATCGGCGGGTGAGTGGGTCAGTTGGTCGAGGTCTGTGCTCGGTCTGCGGAAATAGAAGCCCTGAACGAAATCCACGCCCGCATCGATCGCAATCATTGCCTGATCACGGGTTTCCACGCCTTCCAGAAGAACCAGGCAGCCGGACTGGTGCAGCAGTGACACGATGCCGTTCAGAATCTGGCGTGCCTTGTGATCGTCTGTCGCACGGGTAAGCAGTTTTCGATCCAGTTTCACGATGTCGGGTGACAGGTTCCAGATTCGCTCGAAATTGGAGTGGCCGGCACCGAAATCATCAATGGCCGTCAGACAGCCCAGTTTCTTGTAATAGGCAACCGTTTCCCGAAGCCTTTCGGCGTCGTCTGTGGGTTGCTCAACAATTTCCATGACAATCCGGTGTGGAGGTAGGCCGGTTTTGGCCAGAAGCTGTCCGAAGAACGAATCGGCCTGGCTGCCGCTGGTTACCACCTGGGGCGAAACGTTGAGGAACAGCCAGTTCAGCTGATCGCGGATGCCGCTGTAATTGCGTATGTGCAGATAGCGGCACAGGCGGTCAAGGAGAAGATTCTCCGCCTCGGAGGCCGGTAGCTGGAACAGGTGCAGCGGCAGTACCGCGGAGTTATCCGTATCAAAGGCCCGGATCAGGGCCTCATAGCCGACGATACGCTTGTGTGAAATGCTGTAAATCGGCTGGAGCGCTGTTCTCAACGTCAGTCCGCGAAAATCTGCGGTCCATGTGTCACCGTCCCTGTTCAGCATAGGAGACAACAGGTCCACTTCCGGAGCTGTCAGCTTTTCAGGGAGGCGTCTCGACATAGATGATTCTGGTTGATTTAACGAACGCATCAGTCGCCCCAGTTTGGCGCCTGAACTGTCTTTTATCAGTACAGGTTTCGCCAGAAAAATCGGGAAGTTACTGATAGTTGGAAGGAAGATTGCCAAAAAAACGCGTTTATTACCACTGTTTCATGTAGAAACTGGAAACGGTTTGTATCTTTGAGGGTCTGCAAGAGAAAAGAAGAGAGGGGAGCCCAGCGGTCCGGACGGACCGCCAGAGAATCAGTTATTACTGGGTACAACCACGCTTTCGTCGAATTCGAGTTCCATGTCCTGTCCTCTCGGTCAATGAGGCCCCAGACGGGGCGTTTAAGTATGGGCCAAGTTTATCGTTGCTATAATTTTGAACAATCCGTAAAACCCCTATGCGACCAAAGGCAAACGCCCGGGCGAATGGTCAGAATTTCTGATGTAGCGCTGCAAAAGATTTTGATTTTTTTCATACAACCAAGTTTCTAGACTTGGCTTCAACGATGTAACCAGGGAACAGGGTGAATTTTCATCATGCAAATCAGGAATACCTCAGCCGACTACGGTCTTGTAACCATCGTGAATCACTGGGTCGTTGCTCTGGCTGTTTTCGGCCTGTTCGGGCTCGGCTTCTGGATGGTGGATTTGTCCTATTACGACGACTGGTATCGCCGCGGTCCGGATGTTCATCGCAGCGTTGGCATACTTCTGTTTTTATTGATGCTTTTCCGGGTGGTCTGGAGAGCGGTGAATGTTTCGCCGGATCCGCTGGATGGGCACAAGCGCTGGGAGATTCGAAGCGCCCATGCGGCCCACCTTCTCCTGTACGTGCTGATTTTCGTCGCCATGGTCAGCGGCTACCTGATATCGACCGCCGACGGGTCTTCGATCAGCGTGTTCGGCTGGTTTGAAGTGCCATCGGTCACTGGCCAGATAAAGGGAATGGAGGACACCGCCGGAACCGTTCATTACTGGTCCACCTGGGCCATTGTCGGTCTTGCTGCCATTCACGCGGCTGGCGCCTTCAAACATCATTTGCTTGATCGCGACCGCACATTACGGCGTATGTTAGGAAAGTGACTGGCCGGCCGTTTAGTTATCGTTTAACGCCCGGAAGTCGGGCACCAATGCAACAAGGGAGATAACCATGAAAAAAGTTCTGCTTGCCTCGGCCGTGTCGATGGCGCTTGTAGGTGCAGTCAATGCTAACGAACACAGTGGCACCTATGCGTTTGATAAAAAGGGCGCCCATCAGTTCATAACCTTCAAGATTTCTCATCTTGGCTACAGCTGGCTTTACGGTCGATTCAACGATTTCGACGGCGAATTCGTTTACGACGCCGAGAACCCGGAAAACAGCACCGTTAACGTCACCATTGACACCGCGAGCGTGGATTCCAATCACGCCGAGCGGGACAAGCATCTTCGTAGTGAAGATTTCCTGTACGTCGACGAGTTTCCTGAGGCTTCCTTCAAGAGCAAGCGCGTTGTTCTGGATGAAGAAGGCGAGGCCGACATTATCGGCGACCTGACCCTCCGTGGTGTGACCAAAGAAGTGACCCTTGACGCGGAAATGCTGGGCCACGGGGAAGACCCGTGGGGTGGCTACCGCATGGGTTTTGAAGCTGAAACTGAGCTTCGCCTCAAGGACTTCGGCATCCCGATGGATCTCGGAAAGGCCTCCGAGACCGTCGAGATCATCATTTCTGTCGAGGGTATCCGGCAGTAATACTGGCCGACCCCTGCCACTGTCAGATTCCGGGCCTAGACCCGGAATCTGCCGGTCTGACTTTCCAGTTCTCTCGCATAGCCTTCCAGGGACTCACTGATTCCGTCGATATCCCTCGACCGGCTTGCGCTCTCCGTAGCCAGATCGTTGATCTCGGTAATACTGCGGTTGATCTCATCCACAACCTGAGTCTGCTCCTCGGTGGCCGACGCGACACTGGTATTCACGTCTGCAATATTGGCCATGGCTTCAAGAATGGCCTTGAGCTCAGACTCCGCATCGGTGGCCAGCTTCTCGGTTTCGCTCGCCTCTTTGCTACCCGTTTCCATCACCGACACGATGTCGGCAACGCCAGCCTGCAAAGTTGTGATCATTTTCTGGATATCTTCCGTCGACTGACCGGTCCGTTGCGCCAGGGTCCTCACTTCATCGGCAACCACAGCAAAGCCGCGTCCCTGCTCACCGGCTCGCGCCGCCTCAATGGCCGCATTCAACGCCAGCAGGTTGGTTTGTTCTGCGATGCCCCTGATAACGTCCAGCACGGATGTGATGTTGTCGGAATCGTCAGATAGCTTGCGGATAACCTCCACAGCTTTTGAAATCTGTGCGGCCAAACGATGCACCTGCTCTGAGGAGTTGCGGATAATTCGTGCGCCGTTCTTGCCCTTTTCTTCGGCATCGCGGGTAATCTCGGCCGCTCTTGAGGCATTACCGGCAACCTCTTCGATCGCACTCTGCATTTCGTTGATGGCTGTGGCGACCATGGAAATAGAGTCGGTCTGTCGAGTCACGCCATCATTATTGTCCTTCGCCGCCCGGGCGAGATCTGTGGCTCCAGTGCCAAGCTCCCGGGTCAACTGCTGGATGGAACCAATCATGGATTGCAGGTTCTCGAGAACCAGGTTGAAGCTTTTTGCGAGTTTGCCCAGATCATCATCCATCTCCACAGGGATCCGCTGGGTCAGATCGCCTTCACCCTGGGCAATATTGTCCAGTTGATCCCGAAGCGCCGCGATAGAGCTGATGATCAATTTCAGGAACACGGCAAACAGCCCAATACTGATCAGGATAGCGACGGCTGTGATTAGCAGGATGGTGACCGAGCTGCTCTGGCCCTCTGAAGAGGCTTCACCCGCGCGAATCTGGGCACGTGCGTCAGCGTGAGCGCCGACCTCGTCGAAGTAATTTCTGAGATTGTCGAAGAGGTTGTTGGTTTCGCTGGCTGCCAGGGCTCTTGCCTGCTCCGGGTCCCCTGTTTCTGCCAGCTCAAGAACCCGTTGGGCGGATCCCAGCCAGCGCTCATAGGCAGCATCGAATCCTCGAGCAACGTCGGAGACGCCCGTACCCTCAAGCCTGCCAACTGCTGTTTTGAAGCGGTCCAGGGCCTGGCCGGCATTCTCGTCAAAACTGGCCAGGTAATTCTCGCCATCTTCATCGTTGGACTGGGCGTCCACATAGGCCATCTGGGCAACCAGCGCCTGGTAGAGATCCCGGTCGCCGTTGAGGATTTCGCTGACGGAAGGCAGATAGGTGTCGGCAATATTGTCAGTGTCGGATACCAGGTTTCGGACAGTGCTGACGGCAAACAGTCCGATAACAACCAGGGCGACAGCCGTGATAACAAAAGGCAAAGCAATTTTTACCCGGAGTCCCAGGCGCTTACCAAAATCCATACGTCTCTCCCGCATTGCCAGAATGGCTTATTGCCAAATATAGCACCGGGAAGACGGTTGATTTGAGAAACAGTAGAGAAATTGCTCCCGATCAGTTAGAAGTGACTTGCCGGGAGCATGGACAGGTTATCTGGAAGGGTCTGGTGATTCCCGGTGAGTGTCACCGGATTGGCAAAGGTGCCTCTGGCGCCAGAACTGTCCCGCGAAAATAACGACCCAGATCAGTAATCCTGCCCAGAGATAGGTCTCCGGAACCTGGAAACTGCCGCTGATTGCAAACTCAACCAGAAGCATCAGCGTCACCGCCAGAACCGCATTTACCAGGGCTGTCACCATGGCTTGCCCGCAGGCTTTGATGTTGGGTTTCATAGTGTTCCGCTTGTTAGAGAAGTAAAACGGTCTTCTATTCACTGAAGAGCAGAATACGGCTCACCTTGAGGACACTCCATGCGGGAATTCCGCTATTGGAATCAGATGCCTGTGCAAGGGTGTGACGGTTTTGGCCAATAAATTCGCCGGTTGTTGGTGTATCGGCGCCGTGCTCCATATAATGTCCGCTCCCGTTTCTGCGTTGATTATTCCCGGCCCGGGAAGCAGGATCACGGACACTATTCAAATCAGGCAATACAGGCAATCAAAGAGGCATCCATGCCAGAGTTTCAGACAACGGATGAAGGCTTCGAGCGGGTTTCGCTCCGGGATTACACGGAAAAGGCCTATCTCGATTATTCCATGTACGTCATTCTCGACCGGGCACTTCCGAATGTCGGCGATGGCCTGAAACCGGTTCAGCGGCGAATCGTCTATGCCATGTCCGAGTTGGGACTTAAATCCACCTCGAAGTACAAGAAGTCTGCCCGTACCGTGGGTGATGTGCTGGGTAAATTTCATCCCCATGGCGACAGCGCCTGTTACGAGGCCATGGTGCTCATGGCCCAGCCTTTTTCCTACCGCTACCCTCTTGTAGACGGGCAGGGTAACTGGGGCTCCCCGGACGATCCCAAGTCCTTTGCTGCCATGCGCTATACCGAATCCCGCCTGGCGCCGTTTGCAGAAGTTCTGCTGGGAGAGCTGGGGCAGGGAACGGTGGACTGGGTGCCCAACTTTGATGGCACCATGGATGAGCCGTCAGTGCTTCCGGCCCGGTTGCCCCATGTTCTGCTTAATGGCACCACCGGTATCGCCGTTGGTATGGCCACGGATATCCCGCCGCATAACGTTCGGGAAGTCACCGCAGCTTGCATACGTCTGCTGGACCAGCCGGAGTCGACGGTTGATGAACTCTGCGAGCACATCAAGGGCCCGGATTTTCCGACCCAGGCGGAAATCATTACCCCCCGCAAGGACATCCGTCAGATGTACGAAACCGGTCGCGGGTCGCTGCGGATGCGGGCCCGCTGGATCCGCGAGAGTGGTGAGATCGTGGTTACGGATCTGCCGCACCAGGTCTCTGGCAACCGGGTTCTGGAGCAGATTGCCCATCAGATGCAGACCAAGAAGCTACCGATGGTGGCGGACCTTCGTGACGAATCCGATCATGAAAACCCGACTCGCCTGGTGATCGTGCCCCGATCCAACCGGGTTGATCTGGATGGTTTGATGGCGCACCTGTTTGCCAGTACCGATCTGGAGAAAACCTATCGGGTGAACATCAATGTGATCGGTAACGATGGCAGGCCTGGCGTGAAGGGTTTGCACCAGATCCTCACCGAATGGCTGACCTTCCGTCGAACCACCGTGATCCGCCGGCTCCAGCATCGTCTGGACAAGGTTCTCGCTCGCCTGCATATCCTGGAAGGCTTGCTGATTGCTTATCTCAATATTGATGAAGTGATCGAGATCATCCGTACCGAAGACAAACCCAAGGCCGAGCTGATGGCCCGTTTCGGGTTGTCCGCCGATCAGGCCGAAGCCATCCTCGAACTGAAGCTGCGTCACCTGGCCAAGCTTGAGGAAATGAAAATCCGGGGCGAGCAGGATGAGCTCGCGGCTGAACGGGATGAGCTCCAATCCATTCTGGGTTCCGAGGATCGCCTGCGAGAGCTTATCAAGAGCGAGATGCAAGCCGATGCCGAGACCTTTGGCGATGATCGTCGCTCACCGATAGTTGAGCGTGAGGAGGCCAAGGCATTCAGTGAAGTGGACCTGATCTCGAACGACCCCGTGACGGTGGTGCTGTCTGAAAAAGGCTGGGTTCGCGCCGCCAAGGGGCATGACATTGAGCCGGAAGGTCTGAGTTATAAAGCCGGTGACCGTTTCTCCCTCGCGGCTCGGGGACGGAACAACCAGCAGACGATATTCCTGGATTCTACCGGGCGGGCCTATTCCTTGATGGCTCACAGTTTTCCATCTGCCAGAGGTCAGGGTGAGCCGCTGACGGGGCGCATCAACCCGCCCTCCGGTGCCAGCTTCTCAGGCCTGTTGATGGGAGATCCGTCCCGTAAGGCGTTGCTGGTTACCGACGGTGGCTACGGGTTTGTTACGTCGCTGAACGACATGATCAGCAAGAACCGCAATGGCAAGGCAGTAGTCAGTGTCCCCAAGGGCGCGAGGATCATGCCTCCACTGACCATACCGACGACCGAGAAAACGCTGTATCTGGGGGCGGTGTCCAACGAGGGACGGATGCTGGTGTTCCCGCTGAGCGAATTGCCGGAACTGGCCAAGGGTAAAGGCAACAAGATCATCAGCATTCCCTCGGCCAGGGTTCAGAGCCGTGAAGAATATGTGGTGGCAGTAGCAGTCTTTGCCGAGGATGACCAGCTGGAGATACGCGCTGGTAAGCGCAAGATGGGGCTACAGTTCAGTGATCTCGAACACTACCTCGGTGAACGAGGCCGTCGCGGCCACAAACTGCCCAGGGGGCTGCAGCGGGTGGATGGCATTGACGTGATTCCTTCCGCCGCCCGAGCGCAGGAAGAAGCGGGCTCTGACAGCGAGGGTACCGATAGTGAGTGAGCTCGTACTGATTAACGTCTCAGGGCGTGACAAGCCTGGTCTGACGTCGGAAATCACCGGCATCATGGGGCGCTACGATGTGCGTATCCTGGATATCGGCCAGGCGGTAATCCACGACCACCTGACGTGGGGCATCCTGATCGAGATTCCGGATGAGTCCAAATCCTCGCCCGTCATTCGTGACCTGCTGTTCCGGCTACACGCTCTGGATCTGCAGGTCAGGTTCGCGCCGATCACCGTCGAGGAGTACCAATCCTGGGCCGCGGCCCGGAATCGGGCCTGCTACATCGTGACGCTGCTTGCCCGGGATATCAAAGCGGAACAGATTGCCCGGGTTTCCGCCATCACGGCGCGTCATGGTCTGAACATCGATAACATCTCACGCCTGTCTGCCAGGCCCTCGCTGAATGCCGCAGACAATCGTATCGCCTGTGTCGAGTTCTCGGTAAGAGGCACACCATCAGATCTTGAGAAACTTCGTGCGGATTTCTTGCACATCGCTGGCGAAATGAATGTGGATATCGCCTTCCAGGAAGATTCCATCTTCCGCCGCAATCGCCGGCTGGTGGTCTTTGACATGGATTCCACGTTGATCGAAGCCGAAGTGATCGACGAGCTGGCTGCGGAGGCCGGAGTCGGGGAGCAGGTGGCAGAGATTACTGAAAGGGCCATGCAGGGCGAGCTGGATTTCAGCCAAAGTTTTGCCGAGCGCCTGGCACTTCTGAAAGGCCTGGATGAATCGGTCCTCGAGGGAATCGCCTCGCGGTTGCGGATGACCGAGGGTGCAGAGCACCTGATCCTCAGTCTCAAGGCGCTGGGATATCGCACTGCAATCCTGTCGGGCGGCTTCACCTACTTTGCGCGCCACCTTCAGCGCAAACTCGGTATCGATTACATCTACGCCAATGAACTCGAGATTGAGGGTGGCAAGGTCACAGGCAAGGTTTCCGGGCAGATTGTCGACGGCAAGCGAAAGGCGGAACTGCTTTTGGAAATCGCCGAGAAAGAGCATATTTCCCGGGAACAGGTTATTGCCGTCGGTGATGGCGCCAACGACCTTCCGATGCTGAGCCAGGCAGGCCTGGGTGTGGCTTTCCGCGCCAAGCCCCTGGTCAAGGAATCAGCGCGTCACGCGATTTCGACGCTGGGGCTGGATGCGATCCTGTATCTGATTGGTTTCCGTGAGAGCGAAACCAATCAGAGTCTGGAAAACGCCGACTTCTGAGCCGTTCAGGCTCAGTTGTCGCCGAAGTCGTAGTTCATTTCAGGTACTGGTGCCTGCAGGTAGTAGCCCTGAATATAGTTCACGCCAGCCTGCCACAGGGTGGCGAGAACGCCGGCATTCTCCACCAGCGGGATGATGGTGAGTTTGCCGCTGGACTGCAGGCTCTTGACCATTTCCTTGACCTGTTCTTTGGCCTCGTCGCTCTTCTGGATTTCTTCCGTGAAGGAGCCATCGATCTTCACATAGTCCGTATCGATGTGTTTCAGGGTGTTGAACGGATTGAGGGCGCAGCCGAACTGGGAGATGGATACCTTGCAGTGAAGCTCGTGAACCGCCTTGGTGAAGTCTTTCGCCTGCTTCATGTAATTGTTGGCATCGCCTTCCCGGATCTGGAAGATCAGGGAATCGCCCGGCAGCCGTGCGGCTTTCAGGGCAACGCTCAGCCAGGGAGTGAAGGTTTTATCCTGCAGGGTTTCGGCCGTCACATTGAGGAACAGGCGGGTGTCGTGGCCCCGTGAGCGATGGCTGGACAGCTGTTTGATGGTCTGCAGAATAACCCAGCGGTCAATCTTGATCGCGGTGTCGCTCGGACCTGTTGGCGGCAGGAAGTCATAGGGTGAGACTTCCTCATCGTCCTTGTCGAGCATGCGCACGAAGGCCTCGTAATGTTCCTCGCCTTCGCCACGCAGGTTGATGATTGGCTGGAACAGCAGCCGGAAGCGGTTTTCTTCCAGAGCCTTCTGAATCGCCTCCACTGAATTGCTTTGATCCAGAGTTTCGAAGTCGGCAGGGTTGTAGACCACCACACCGTTGCCCTCGGCATGACCCTCTAGCTTGCGCACTTCCGCCGATGCCGTATGCGCCCTGGCCATGAGTTCCTCGGCCTTCGGCGAATTCTCGGTAATCGCGGCGACACCGATGCTCACGGTCAGCTGGACCGTGCGGCCATTGATATCAAACAGATGGTCCTCAACCGCCTTGCGGATGCGCTCGGCGTGTCCTGCCATGGTAGATTCATCGCAGGGCTGGCTCAGCAGACTGAAGGCATCGTCGCTCAATCGGGCCAGGGCAAGGTCGTCACCGGCCTGCTCCTTGAGCAGGTTTGCCAGATCTCCAAGCAGCAGGTCGGCGCCGGAAATGCCCACCTGGCCCTTCATGCTCATGAAGTTATCGAGGGCGATATAGGCGAGTGCACCGGTTTCATTCTTCTTGCCGGCGTTGGCAATTGCTTCAGCGAGTGCATCCATCAGGTACTGACGATTGTACAGCCCGGTCAGAAGGTCCTGGCTGCTGATCTGGCGCAGCTTTTCTTCCAGCTCTGCATCGCTGTGCTCTGGCTGCAGAACGATCTGCGTGCATTCCTCACCGTCGTAGGTAGCGGCCGAGACCGACATGGTCACGTTCAGTTCGTGGTCGTCGCTGCGTCGAGCCGTGCAATTCATGGTCATGCCGTCTTCGCCCTTTTCGGCAAACGACTTCATGAATTCCTTGTACTTCTCCTGGCTTTCCGGGGTGAGGGTGTCCAGCACCGGAACGCAGATGAGATCGTCGATGTCATCGTACCCGAGAAACTCCATGTACGACTGGTTGGCGTAGATGTGCATGCCATCATTGATGTAGGCAATCGCATCCTTGGAGCTTTCCAGCAGCAACTGGCACCGCTGTTCCGCTTCCCGCAGATGGGACTCCAGAACACGGCGCCGGCGACGTTCGTCTAGAGCTGCCAGCTCACGATTGACCTTCAGCACAATAAGATCGGTGTGCTCGAACGACACCGTATCCTGGGCGCCTGCCTTCATCATACCTACTGTGCGCTCCCGGCTTTCTTGTTCCGTCAGGAGAATGAACGGAATGTCCTTGTCCATCCGGCGGATCATGGCGAGGGCGTCGTCGGCCGAAAATTCCTGCTCCAGGTCGCGGGCCAGAAGCAGATCCCAGTTTCCGGCCTTGAGCGTTTCTTCCAGATCCTCTTCCGAGGTGATTCTGTGGGCTCGGGTAGCCTTGCCGGAATTGCGGAGCAGGCTGACCAGCGATTCGGCATCGTTTTGCGATGGATCCAGAATCAGCAGGTGTACGGTCGCGTTCTTTTTCTGCATTCGAAGGGCATCTCGTGATACACGGTTCATTCACTAACGCTGAATGATGCAGGGGTTGCCGATCAATAACAACCCTCTGCGGGCTTCCGGTGTCTCAGTTTGGAGACCTTATAGAGATGGCCAGAGCGAGTCGAATTCGTCCTCGCTGGCTCCGGAGGATGCAGGCGGTGCGCCAGCATTCAGCGTTGCCGCGTTCTGCAGCTTGAGCTCGAACTGGCTGATGCTGCCAGTGGAGGACACCTTGCGAGACAACTGACCCTGATCTTCCCGGCCATCATGGAGCAGGGAGATGCGGCTCCCCGACTGGAATGGCAGGCGAGGCGTGATCAGTGTGGCTGACTGGTTGACCACGCTGATTTCCGGTAACAGCAGGCCGCGCAGGTATTCACTGCTGTTGCCCACTTTCTGGATCAGGCGCACACCGCAGGGTGAAGCGCTCGGTGCGAGCAGCTCAATGCCCACCTGGGTGCCCTGGTTCTTGATCTGTCGAATCCAGCGCACCACCGCCACGCTCCAGGGATGTGAGCTTTGCTCACGAACGCCCAGAACCTCGCCGGCCTGCAATGACGGAGGCACATTGCTTTCCCAGGCAACGCAGTAGCCACCGGGGCTGGTGTTGATCAGGAAAGAGTGGTGTGACTTTGGCCGGTTCCGGTCGGTCGACGGGGCCTGGGAGTTGCCGTAGGAACCCTTGAAGTTGATCGGCGTGTCGCCGGCGTGAAGCCGTTCGTCGCTGGGACTGGCGTCGTGGGCGCCTGACCAGGCGTCCTGCTTCTGGCGCGACGATCTTACGAACAGGTTTTCTTCTTCATGATGGCCGTTGTCGTTGCCATTCACGAATTCCGTAAAGGTTTTCTCACCGGCAATGAAGTAGTGCGCGGCTGTGAGGCCCACGCAGACTTCAAGGGACCCCTGGCTCGCGATACGGTTGAAGTTCCGCTTCGCGAGAATGCCGAGGGCCTGGCTGAGGTGGGTGAGCAGGGTGTCGCTTACCTTTGCCGGCACCTGAAGTTCGTGATCGGTATCTTTGTGCTCGCGACGGGCATGGAGCGTCTCCGACAGCATCGCCGAGAGATCCCGGGTATCAAAGCCGAAGCTGTCGTCACCTGGTTTCTGTTCGAGAAGGCTGCGGTAAACCGGCGGGTTGTCCCGTTCCATGTTGATTACAAACAGGCTGTCGTCCTCAACATCCGGTCCGCACCGGGTATGGTCCGTCCAGGATTCGAAGAGTTCATAGACGTGCAGAAGCTCAGCCTGTCGCAGCTGATTCGGGCGCGCACAGCCCAGCAGGAGGATACGCTTGTAGCTGTCGGCGACCGAGCTGGTGCGGCGATGCTGAAGTGTGTCGTCCTCCACCTGTACTACTGAGAGCTTGTTGCGGTGTGCAAACCGGAATAGACGGTGGCACTCCAGCCAGCTCTGGGCGGGGCTCGGGCAGTAGAGCTGGTGCGATCTCAGAATAGTTGCCGACAGCTCGGAAATGGCCCGGTGTGCGGCTGTGGCAATCTGGCGCCGATTCTTGTCCAGTCCCCCGTTGTCGATAAACTCCAGAACGCACAGCTTGTAGCCGCCGGCCAGATGTAATTGGAGCGCCTGGGACAGATTGGCGATCTTCCTTTGTTTTTCGGGCAGCGCCACGGCAAGACCGAGGTAGTGGCGGGAGAGCTCATTACAGACAAAATGAATCTTTTCCCGAATCAATTCCAGGAACTGCATGCGCTGCTGGGGCGCCAGGAAAAGGTGATTCAGTTCGATAATGGCGTGGTAAAGCTGTCGTGACACCTCGCCGATATTGGCCATCGGCAATTGGTCTATCCAGACCCGGAACGCCTTGGGCGTCGTGTCACAGAACGACAGGCTGGCCGTTTTCTGTTCGGGAACGCGGAGATCAGGTTTCAGGGTCTTACCTTCCATGAATGCATGCCAATGTCTGGACCACAGGTGGTATTCCGGGGTTGGCCCTGCCTGGCTGGCGGTTACCGGTTGTCCGCCGGCCTGTCAGGAAAACGCCGTAAATACATGTTTTTATCGTTAACGGTACTGGACTTTAAAGTAGCAAACCAGTCGTAAAAAGCGAGAAGATCATGAGTTGACAATCTTTGACAAGTGAATTTGGGCCGTTTTTTGCGAAACCGGTCACGGTAACAGGTTGATCGGGGTCTTGCTTTCCTTGCCAGGCTCTTCTCTCACCAGCTTCGGCACCAGAAAACCGGGCAGGCGCGCCAGCAGCTCACGCACCAAATTTCGGGCCTCATCATCGGATACGTCGAAATGGTGAGCGCCTGTCACCGGATCAAATGCGTGCAGGTAATAGGGCAGGACGCCCGCATCAAACAGGGTCTCGCTCAACTCTTCAAGCACCGCCGTTCGATCATTTACACCCCTGAGGATCACGCTCTGGTTCAGGAGCGTTGCGCCTGCGGCCCGGAGGTATCCGAGCGCACGGCGAGTGGGGCCGTCGATCTCTGCCGGGTGGTTGATGTGCAGGACAATCACTACCTGGAGCGGAGTCGTCGACAGCCACTTCAGTAACTCGTCGCAAACCCTCTGGGGAATCACAACTGGCAAGCGGGTATGCAGGCGCAGCCGGCGAATGTGGGGTATGCCGCTGATAGCGCTTGCCCACTGACTGAGCAGGCGATCATTGACGGCCAGGGGATCGCCGCCGCTGAAGATGACTTCGTTGATTTCCGGGCTGGCGCCAAGGACATCAATTACCCGCTGCCGGTCGTGAGGGCTCAGGCGTTGCTCGTCGTAGGGAAAGTGCCTGCGGAAGCAGTACCGGCAGTTGATCGCGCACTGTCCGGTTACCATGAGCAGGGCCCGGCTGCGGTACTTGCGGATGAGCCCGGTGGTGGCGATGGCGCCGGATTCTTCGAGAGGATCGCTGACAAAACCGGGCGCGTGGCCGGCTTCGTCGGCCAGCGGAAGCACCTGTCTAAGCAAAGGGTCGGCCGGATTGCCCTTCTCCATCCGGTTGAGGAAGGGTTCAGGTACCCGGATCTGAAAAAGCCGGTGGCCTTGTTCTGCCCCTGCAAGCCACGGTTCCTCGGGCAACTCCAGGCGGCGGAGCAGCTCCTTCGGCGACGTAACAGCGCCCGACAGCAGTTGCTGCCAGCTGCGTTGTTCGTGGTCGGAAAGGTGGGCTTCTATACGGGCGGGGGTTCGCTGTATCATAACGCCCCTCGAATTCTAAACAGCATTTTGTCAGGTGGACATTTCATGGCTTCATATTCTACCAACGAATTTCGCGGCGGTCTTAAGGTTTTGCTGGATGGCGACCCCTGCATCATTCTCGAGAACGAGTTTGTAAAGCCCGGTAAGGGGCAGGCCTTCAACCGCGTCAAGCTGCGTAACCTCATGACCAACCGGGTCTGGGAGCGCACGTTCAAGTCCGGCGAAAGTCTGGAAGCCGCAGATGTCATTGATCAGGACATGGAATACCTCTATACCGACGGTGAATTCTGGCACTTCATGCTGACTGACGGCTCCTTCGAGCAGTACCCGGCCGATGCCAAGGCGGTTGGCGACGCGCTGAAGTGGCTGAAAGAGCAGGACGTTTATACGGTAACGCTTTACAACGGCTCGCCGCTGTCCGTAACGCCCCCCAACTTCGTTGAACTTGAGGTGGTTGATACCGATCCGGGCATGAAGGGTGACACCGCCCAGGGTGGTTCCAAGCCGGCAACTCTTTCTACCGGTGCGGTTGTCAACGTACCCCTCTTCATCACCATCGGAGAAGTCCTGAAGGTGGATACCCGCTCTGGCGAGTACGTGAGCCGGGTAAAGAGCAGTTGATCCGGTCATGACCCGCGAACCTGTCTGGCAGCCCTCTGCCTCGCAGGCTGCCCTGAAAAGCCGCGCACAACAACTGTCGTTTGTGCGCGGCTTTTTTGCGAAGCGAGGAGTGCTGGAAGTCGAAACCCCAGTGCTTGGGCGATGTGGCGTTACCGATGTCAATCTTGACGGCATCCCCGCGCAGGTTTCTGCCGGCACACGCACAGGCGGGTGGCTCCAGACGTCTCCCGAGTACCACATGAAGCGCTTGCTTGCGGCCGGCTGTGGATCCATTTTTCAGATCTCCAGGGTGTTCCGCAATGGCGAACAGGGGCGTCGTCACAACCCCGAATTCTCCATGCTCGAATGGTATCGGACAGGCTTTGACGATGTGACGCTCATGGCTGAGGTGTCGGACCTTGTCTGTGGCTGGCTGGGCTGCGAGCGGCCGGAAATCATTCAGTATCGCGATGCACTCAGGCGATGGGCGCACATTGACCCGTTCGCAGCGACGGACCGTGAACTGATGCGCCGCTGTGAGGAGTGGCTGGAACCAGAGCAATTGGCTGACCTTGGTCGGGATGGCTGCCTCGATCTGCTGATGAGTTTTGCCGTGGAGCCGAATCTGGGACGTCGCAGGCCCGTGTTTATAACGGGATATCCGGCCTCGCAGGCTTCACTGGCCAGAGTTTCGAAGTCTGACGGCTATGAGACCGCGCATCGTTTTGAGCTCTATGTTGATGGTCTGGAGCTTTGTAACGGTTACTGGGAATTGACCGATCCAGGAGAACAGAGGCTGCGCTTTGAGGCCGATAACGAGCTGCGCAGGCGATCTGGGAAGCCTGAAATGGGGCTGGATGAGGCTTTTCTCGCTGCGCTTGATCAGGGCTTGCCCGAGTGCTCCGGTGTCGCACTCGGGCTGGACAGGCTGCTGATGCTCAAGCTGGGAGTGCAGGACATCCGTGAGGTCTTGGCGTTTCCGTTCGAGCGGGCTTGAGCCTGCCGAACGTGATCACGCCAGGGCGCCGAACGCCTCGCCCATGCGAACGGTTTTGCCGGCCACCTGATCGCTGTTCCAACTGACGGAGCCTTTTGGCATAACCATAATCACAGTGGAGCCCAGGCGGAACCGGCCCATTTCTTCACCCTTATCGAAGCTGATGGCCTGCTCGCCTTCGTACCGTGTTGATGTGACCTGCCGACTGCCGGGCACAACAACGCCTGCCCAGCGGGTTTCCACGCTGCCGACAATCATGGCGCCAACCAGTACCAGGGCCATGGGGCCGGAAGCGGTGTCGAAGATGCAGACAACCCGCTCATTGCGGGCGAACAGATTCGGGACATTTTCGGCGGTTACCGGGTTGACCGAAAAAAGCTTGCCGGGAACATGGATCATCTGTCGAAGCGTGCCGGCCATCGGCATGTGGATCCGGTGATAGTCCTTGGGCGAGAGGTAGATTGTAGAAAATTCGCCATCGGCAAACGGGGCGGTGGTCGCCTCTTCGCCACCGAGCAGCTCGCTCAGGCTGAACGACTGGCCCTTTGCCTGGAAAACCCGGTCTCCGGTGACCTGGCCGAGCTGGCTGATGGCTCCGTCAACGGGGCTGACCAGGGTTTTTTCGCCGTCCGCCAGGGGGCGGATGCCAGGCTTCAGCTCCCGGGTGAAGAAATCGTTGAACGTGGCGTAGGCTTCAGGGTTAGGCTCGGCGGCTTCGCTCATGTCAACGCCATAGCGGCCGATAAACCATTTTATAACCCGGTTCTTGAGCGCAGGGGAGCGGTCATTGTCCGCCAGACGGCCGGCGAGGTTGGATACCCCCAGTTGCGGCGTGATGTACTGGCTAAGAACAAAAAGCTTGTCGAACATTAGATGTGATCCTTTGCGCTCAAAGGCGCGAAGTTTACCAAAGACTGCTACCTGTATAGAAATTGTTTCATGGCTTCGCGGTTATGACGCGGCCTTGCTATTATCGTGTCACCTTTTGCGTGACAGCTTCCGGCTCCGGCCGATAACCAATAAAATAAGGCGTGCGTAGATTCTATGTTACTGATCGTCGGTTCGATTATTGTTCTGGCCAGCGTACTGACTGGCTATGTTCTCCACGGCGGCAATCTGATGGTGCTCTGGCAGCCAACCGAAGTGTTAATCATTTTCGGGGCAGCTCTGGGCTCGTTCATCATTGCTAACCCCGTCCATACGCTCAAAGAGGTCTTTGGTAAGGGAGTCCAGTTACTGACAGGCTCACCCTACAAAAAGGCTTTCTACATGGATCTGTTGAGTCTGCTTTACGAGATCTTCGATAAATCCCGTAAACAAGGCGTCATGGCGATCGAGGAGGACATCGATAATCCCGAGGCAAGCCAGATTTTCAGTCGATACCCAGCTGTCATGAAGTCCAAGGAACTGCTTGCGTTCATCACGGACTATCTCCGCATCATCAGTTCCGGAAATATGGCGACCCACGAGCTGGAAGGCATGATGGAGAATGAGATCGACAGTCGTCAGCACGAGCTTGAGGAGCCTGCTCACGCGGTCAACAAAATTGCCGATGCGCTGCCGGGGCTTGGTATTGTCGCTGCGGTGCTGGGTATCGTAATTACCATGAACTTTCTCACTGAAGGCCCGGAAAAAATTGGTCTCAGTGTGGCTGCAGCACTGGTGGGTACTTTTCTGGGTATTTTCATGGGGTATGGTTTTGTGGGTCCTGCTTCTATCGCCATGGAGCACGCTGCGAAGTACGAATTGAAGGCTTACGAGTGCGTCAAATCAGCGATTGTGGCGACGGTTTCCGGGCAAGCGCCGCAAATGGCCATTGAGTTTGGCCGCAAGGCGTTGCCCACGGATAAGCGTCCTGGGTTCCAGGAGCTTAATGATCACGTTCGTTCCAAGTAATACCGCCCTCATCTGAACCCGGAGCCGATTCGTGGAAGAACAGCCGATCATCATCAAACGGAAAAAGGTTGTTGCAGGTGGCCATCACGGTGGCTCCTGGAAGGTCGCGTTTGCCGATTTCGCCACCGCCATGATGGCTTTCTTTCTGGTTCTCTGGTTAACCGCTACGGCATCGCCGGAGCAAAAAAAGCGGTTGAGGGTTACTTCCGGGATCCCGTTGGCTTCACCGAGGGTGGTTCTCCAAACCCTGTGGATCTTGAGGGCAGTGCCTCGGTCGTCAATGAGGCGAGTCCGGATATCGAATCGAGCCAGATCCAGATTGAAGACGAAGTGGTGGATGAGCTCTCTGAAACTCTTGAACAGCGACGTATGCAGGAGTTGTTTCAGGAGCTGAAGGAGCAAATCAAGCAGGATGAGACTTTGCAGGAGTTCAAGGATCAGTTGCTGATCGATATAACCGACGAGGGCCTGCGCATCCAGATCGTCGATCGCTCCGGCCGCCCCATGTTCGACAGCGGCCGGGCCGAGCTGAAGTACTACTCTCAGGATATTCTGTTTGAGCTTGCGAAAACTCTGGGTTCAGTGAACAACAAGCTCAGTATTACCGGGCACACCGACTCCACGCCATTTAGCGGCCGGCCGGGTTACACGAACTGGGAATTATCGGCAGACCGGGCAAATACCGCCCGAAGAGCGCTGGTTGCAGGGGGTGTTCGTCAGCAGCAGATTGCCCGCGTGGTTGGCCTGAGCGATTCCGTACTGTTCGACAAGGAAGATCCGAACGCGCCGGTGAATCGACGCATCTCCATTATCGTTCTGAACAAGAAGACCGTCGATAATATTCAGAGCACTGCCGGCCAGTCAGATGAGCCCCTGATTGATCTGACCCAGCCGACCGAGGCGGAGCGGGAGGCGGCCCGTGAGCGTCTGGAAAGCGGGGAATGGTTGCAGGAAAAAGAAGAGCCGGCCCCTGGCGAGCTCAACTGGTAAGGCCGTTCGGGTCCGTCAGTCCAGCTTCAGCCCGCGGGCCTGCTGCTCCGTCATATCCTGAAGAATCCGGTGGAAGCTTTTCAGCCGCTCCGGGCTGATTTTCCCTTCCTCTGCAGCTCTGTCGATGGCGCAACCGGGGTCACCCATGTGCCGGCAGTTGCGGAACTTGCAGGTGCCGATCACCTCCCGAATTTCCCGAAAGCCATACTCGATCTCCTGCGCTGTCATATGCCAGAGCCCGAACTCACGGATCCCCGGCGAGTCAATCAGATCGCCTCCGAGCGGCAGGTGGAACAGTTTAGCCGTGGTTGTCGTGTGAATCCCCTTGCCGGTGCTCTCCGACACAGCCCCCACGCGAATGGCCTCATCGGGCATCAGGGTCTGGATTATGGATGACTTGCCCACCCCGGATTGCCCCACAAACACACTGGTCTGATCCTTCACCAGTGCCTCAACCTCTGGCGAAGGTTTATCACCGGACTCAGCCGCAGACGTTCGAACCACCTCATAGCCCAGAGCCTCATACCGGCCCAGAAGCGCGTCGATGTACTCCCGGTTGCTGTCGGTGATCAGATCGGTCTTGTTCAACAGAATCACTGCCGGAATGTCTGTGATCTCGGATGCAACCAGATACCGGTCAATCAGGTTATCGTGAGGTTCCGGCTCCGGCGCAATCACAAGAATAATATGATCAATGTTTGCGGCCACCGGCTTCAGGGCACCAAAATTATCCGGCCGCTGCAGCAGATTGCGGCGCTCACTGCGGGCAACGATAACCCCCGTCTCATTCTTACCCGGCCGCCAGACAACCTTGTCGCCAGTTACCAGGCTATCGATATTGGCCCGAACAAAGCAGCGAACCACATCGCCTTCCTGGTCGCCTTCAAGCGCTTCGACATCCAGCTGTTGCCCATAGTGAGCGATGACCAACCCTTCCTGCTCTGGCCCGAGCTCGCCGGCGTCGGCCTGCTCCTGAACCTTCTTCTCCTTGCGCGCCGCCCGGGCCGCACGCTCTTCCTGGACTTTCTTGATACGGAATTGTTGCTGTTTGTTCAGTCGCCGTTTTGCCATTTATGTCCCGGATAACCAGATGAAAGTTTCGCCTTTGATGTGCCATCATACTGCAATCGTAGCTACTCGGCTTGGGCAATGCCGAGACGTCGAGGGTATATCACCTGATTTCGCAGTGGGGCTGGGTCCGGCTTTCCGGAAATGTCGGCGGCCATGGATGGCCGACGCCAAGCGCACATGGATGTGCTCGTAGCGGTTTCCGGAAAGCCGGACCCAGCACCACTACCACCGCACTCAGAAGGCTGGTAACAAAATGGCAGAAAGCAATCGCCTCGTATGGATCGATCTGGAAATGACAGGCCTGGATCCGGAAAAAGAACGGATCATCGAAATGGCCACAATCATCACCGATTCGGAACTCAATATTGTCGCGGAAGGACCGGTTATTGCCGTCCATCAGCCACAATCCTTTCTGGACTCTATGGACGAATGGTGCACCCGTACCCATGGTGAAAGCGGACTGACCAAACGCGTTCAGGAAAGCGATATCTCCGAGTCTCAAGCCGAACAGCAGACCATCGAATTCCTGAAAAAACACGTAGAGAAAGGCCAGTCACCCCTGTGCGGCAACAGCATTGGCCAGGATCGCCGGTTCCTCGTCAAATACATGCCCGAGCTGGAGGGCTTCTTCCATTACCGGAATCTCGACGTATCCACAGTGAAAGAACTTGCTCGCCGCTGGCGCCCGGATGTCCTCGCCGGCGTAAAAAAGAAAGGTAGCCACCTTGCACTCGACGACATCCGGGACTCCATCAACGAACTGCGTCATTACCGGGAACAATTCTTCAAGCTATAGGCCATGCCGCTTCAGGGCCCACTGGACGTGCTCGCGGACCATCTCGGAAGGGTGGTCCGCGCGCTTTTTCAGGGCCTCAATTACCGGAATGGTTGACGGCGCATTGCCCAGCCCGACCGCCAGGTTGCGGAGCCAGCCCTCGTAGCCTGTTCGCCGAATCGCAGAGCCCTCGGTGCGTTTAAGGAACTGCTCCTCGGTCCAGAGAAAAAGCTCTGCCAGGGAACTGTTGTCCAGCCCGTGCCTCGGTTGAAAGTCCTTTTCGCTGGTCGGTTTGCTGAACTTCTGCCATGGACACACCAGCTGGCAGTCATCGCAACCGAAAACCCGGTTGCCCATAAGCGGTCGCAGCTCCTCTGGGATACTCCCTTTCAGCTCGATGGTGAGATAGCTGATGCAACGTCGGGCATCAAGCTTGTGCGAGCCAACAAAGGCGTCCGTCGGGCAAAGGTCGAGGCAGGCCGAACAGCTGCCGCAATGATCCGTTTCAAAGGGTTCATCAATGGGCAGGGGGGCGCTGGTGAAGATTTCCCCGAGGAAAAAGAACGAGCCGGCCTTCGGGTGAATCAGCATATTGTTCTTGCCGATCCAGCCGAGACCCGCTCTCTGCGCCAGTGCGCGTTCCAGCACCGGAGCGCTGTCTACAAAAGCCCGGTAATCGTATCCGCTAACGGCCTCATCAATCTTGGCTGCCAGCTGTGCAAGACGCTTGCGGATCAGTTTGTGGTAATCCCGACCCAGCGCATAACGGGTGACATAAGCACTCTCACGGTTAGTAAGCGCTTCTTTCGGACTGTCTGGTGAGGGCAAATAGTCCATTCTCACGGATATAACCCGCGTGGTGCCCGGCACCAGAGAGGCAGGCGTATAGCGCTTGTCACCGTGGTGGGCCATGTAATCCATTTCGCCCTGGTAACCTGCCGCAAGCCAGTCCTTCAGATGGTCGGCGTGCTCGCCCGTGTCCGCGTTGGTAATGCCCACATCGGCAAACCCGAATTCAGCTGCCCACTGGCGGATGAGCGACGGCAGATCCGCAAGTTCCGGGTGTGTCGTGGTACAGGTTGCTGTGGTGCTCATAGTGACTGCCGATGCTGGAATTCGGTGCTGAACCCGTGTACGGATATTTAATCTGATTAAGTTATGACCTTTTCTACTGTTTTGCTATGCTTTACAGGTATCTGGCCAATTTTCTTAAACCGGTTTCTGTAACGGGAGCAAAGGTTCATGCCGCCGTCCGCTGGGCACAGTCTACCAGACGCACTGTTTTCCGCCGATGCGGTGAGGCAGATCGATCGCTATGTGATTGATCAGCAAGGTGTTGATGGTTTTGAACTGATGCAGTCCGCCGCCCACGCCGTTTTTCGCTGCCTGGTACGGCATTGGCCAAACTGCGGCTCGGTGCTGGTCCTGTGCGGTGCGGGTAACAACGGTGGTGACGGTTACCTGGTCGCGGCAAGTGCGAAAAGGCACGGTCTGGACGTCAGCTGTGTCGCGGTTGCGCCAACCGGCAAATTGTCCGGCGACGCCCGTAAAGCCTGGCAAAAGGCCCTGGCGGACGGTGTCGATGTTCTTGACCTCGAGGCTCTCGGCGAGTCATCGCTGGGTGATCTGTTTGCCAGCGCGGGCCTGATTGTTGATGCTATGCTCGGTACTGGCGTGTCCGGTGCCCCCCGGGAACCCTTTGCGACTCTGATAAGCCGGTGTAACAGCGCTTCAGCGCCTGTCCTTGCGGTGGATCTGCCCTCCGGGCTTAATGCGACCACGGGAGCGGCCGAGGGGGATGTGGTTAATGCGGCCAGGACAGTGACCTTTATCGGGCTCAAGGCTGGCTTGTTCACGGGGCAAGGTGCAGCAGCGTGCGGCGAGGTGGTTTTCGAATCTCTGGATACAGACGAGGGTATCGCCGATAGCGGCCAGAAGCCTATCGCCCGCCGTCGTGACTGGGGTTCTGTGATGCCCTGGCTACCACCCCGGCCTGCCAACGCTCACAAGGGAAGATTCGGGCATGTGCTGGTGGTTGCGGGTGATCGCGGATTCGGCGGGGCAGGTCTGCTGGCGGCAGAGGCTGCGGCGCGATCGGGTGCCGGGCTCGTGTCGTTGGCAACCCGCCCCGAGCATGTGACAGCGGCCCTGGCAAGATGTCCATCCGTCATGGTTCATGGACTGATTCATGGCTCGGAGTTGCCGACGTTGCTTGATGCTGCCTCGGTTGTCGTGTGTGGCCCGGGTATCGGGCGAAGCGCCTGGGGCCAGCAGATGCTCGAGCAGGTGGTTGCCAGCGGCAAGCCGAGGGTGCTGGATGCGGATGCGCTGAACCTTTTGTCTGGTCGGGTAGCCATCCCGGCAGATAATCACATCCTGACTCCTCATCCGGGCGAGGCGGCCAGGTTGCTGAATTGCCTGGTACCCGAGGTTGAGGCAGACAGGATGGCCGCCGCCAGAATGCTGCAGGCGCTTTACGGCGGCACGGTGCTTTTGAAAGGCGCCGGCACCGTTGTCGCGTCTGAGGACGGCGGCCTGGATATCATCAGTGGCAGCAATCCCGGAATGGCGACTGGCGGAATGGGAGATGTGCTCTCAGGTATTGTTGCGGCTGTTCTGGCTCAGATTGGCGACGGACAGAAAGCGGCCGTGCTGGGCGCATCCGTGCACCTTGCTGCGGCTGACCGTGCTGCGAGAACCACGGGGTTTATCGGGCTGATACCGACCGATGTCATCGATGCGCTGCCGTCGGTGTTTCGGGAATCTGAAAGGAGTCCGGGGGCTGAATCGTTATGAGCATAATGGGTAACGAGCGTCGGGTTTTTCTGGAGAACGAGGCCGAAACCGAGCATCTCGGTCGGGAGCTGGCCAGGACCGTCGTGGAGTCTGGCCATGGCCTGGTTGTTTATCTGGATGGTGAGCTTGGCATGGGTAAAACCACCATCAGTCGGGGCGTCATGCGCGGATTGGGTCATGAGGGGGCCGTAAAGAGCCCGACCTATACCCTGGTAGAGCCCTACGAGACTCTGAATCCACCGACATACCATTTTGATCTTTATCGCCTGGGCGACGCCGAAGAACTGGAATACATGGGCATCCGCGATTATTTTTCCGCCGAAAACCTGTGCCTGATCGAGTGGCCCGAGAGAGGCAAGGGCATATTGCCCGAGCCGGACCTGGAGGTTCATCTCGAAACCCGGGGAGAGGGGCGCTCTGTAGTCCTCAGGGCCCGCTCAGAGCTGGGCGCCGGGGTGCTGAACGAACTGGAGTTGATTGGTCCGGCGTCATAGTGAGCTCGGAACCGGGAATAAACTGGCAGGTAAGCTTTATGAATTGTGCAAAGCTGAGTAAACAACTGGTTTGGCCGATTGCGCTATTGCTTGTGACATTGGCGTTTCACGGTTCGGCGGCGACACAGGTCGAGAGTGCCCGTATCTGGCCCGCGCCCGATCATACCCGGCTGGTGCTGGACACTGGCGGGCAGGTGGAGCACAACATTTTCTCCCTGAGCGGCCCGGCGCGGCTGGTGATCGATCTCAAGAATGCCAACCTGAAGACCGATTTTTCCGGTCTGGACCTTTCCGGCAGTCCGATCAAGAGAATCCGCAGTGCCCCCAGAAACGGCACCGATTTGCGCGTCGTTCTGGATCTCAAGGCTGACATCAAACCGCGGAGTTTTCAGCTCGAGCCGAATCAGCAGTACGGCCACAGACTGGTGGTCGACCTGATTGATGAAAGCGGTAGCCGGCTGGAAAAGGCGACAACGCCCACCGTGACCCAGGATTCATCCGGGAAGCGGGACGTTATTGTGGTCATTGATGCCGGGCACGGCGGGGAAGATCCGGGTGCTATTGGTCCGCGGGGAACCCGTGAAAAGGACGTGGTTCTGAAAATGGCGAAAACCCTGGCCAACCTCATCAATGATCGGCCGGGTTATACCGCCAAGCTGACCAGAACCGGGGACTACTACATTGGCCTTCGCAATCGCACGATTCTGGCCAGGAAATACAGCGCTGACCTGTTCGTCTCGGTCCATGCCGACGCCTTCCGTACACCACAACCCAAAGGTGCCTCGGTCTTCGCCCTTTCCCAACGCGGCGCCACCAGTGAAACTGCCCGTTGGCTGGCCAATAGTGAGAACCGGTCGGATCTGATCGGCGGTGCCGGCGGGCTGTCCCTTGATGGCCGTGACGACATGCTTGCCGGTGTTCTGCTGGACCTCTCCATGACGGCCAGTATCAACGCCAGTCTGGGGGTTGGCAGTTCGGTCCTGGGCAAATTGGGCGGCGTGGCGAAGTTGCACAAGCCTGGCGTGGAGCAGGCCGCTTTTGCGGTTCTGAAATCACCGGATATTCCCTCCATCCTCGTGGAAGCGGGCTTCATATCGAATCCCCAGGAAGAGAAAAACCTGGCCACTGAGTGGTATCGCAACAAGCTGGCCGGCGCCATCATGAAAGGCATTGATGACTACTTCCAGAAAACGCCGCCGCCTGGAACCCTGCTGGCGTGGCAAAAACAGAATCGCCAGGGTGAAAACAGCATCAGTCACTACCGGATACAGCGTGGAGACACGCTATCCGGCGTGGCCCGGAAAAATCAGACGACCGTCAGTGAGCTGATGCAGTTTAACGACCTTCGGGACGACCGTGTTATGGTAGGGCAAACCATTCGTATTCCCGCGTCCTGATCAAGAGGTTTTTCTGTAACATGCCCCCCATTCGATTGCTGTCACCACGGCTCGCGAACCAGATTGCCGCGGGTGAGGTGGTTGAGCGCCCCGCGTCTGTCGTCAAAGAACTGGTTGAAAATGCCCTGGATGCCGGCGCCAACCGCGTCGATGTTGAGGTGGAGCAGGGCGGCGTCAAGCTGATTCGAGTTCGGGATGACGGCAGTGGTATTGAGGAAGACGATCTTCCCCTGGCGCTAAGCCGCCATGCGACCAGCAAGATTGCCAGTCTGGACGATCTGGAAGCCGTGGCGTCCCTGGGTTTCCGGGGAGAAGCGCTTGCCAGTATCAGCTCTGTCTCTCGTCTTACCCTGACCTCAAGGACCGAGTCGCAGGAAGCGGCCTCTCGGGTCGAGGTCGAGGGCCGGGAAATGGACGCGAGAATTTCGCCGGCAGCGCACCCTGTCGGAACGACCGTTGAAGTGCGCGACCTGTTTTTTAACACCCCGGCTCGCCGCAAATTCCTGCGTACTGAAAAGACAGAATTCAATCACGTCGAAGAATGTGTGCGGCGCCAAGCGCTGAGCCGTTTCGATGCCGGCTTCACGTTGCGCCATAACCAGCGTGTCGTTCAAAGCCTCAGGCCAGCGGAATCGGCCCTCGATCGCGAGCGTCGGATTGGATCCCTGTGCGGCCAGCAGTTTATCGATAACGCGGTGGTTATTGATGCGGAGGCCACCGGGCTGCGCCTGTGGGGTTGGGTCGCTCTTCCCACATTTTCGCGCAGCCAGGCCGATCTTCAGTATTTCTTCGTCAACGGCCGCGTTATTCGTGACCGCCTGGTAGCTCATGCCGTGCGCCAGGCCTATCGGGATGTGCTCTACAATAACCGGCACCCGGCGTTTGTATTGTATCTGGAAGTCGACCCCGCCACCGTCGATGTAAACGTCCACCCGACCAAGCACGAGGTCCGGTTCCGGGATGGTCGGCTGGTTCACGATTTCATCTTCAGAACCCTGCACAAGGCGCTGGCCGATGTCCGGCCGGACGATCATTTCCGCGGCGCGGTGGCGCAGTCCTTTGGTCGCGAAGCAGTCACCCAGGGTCAGGAAGCCGTTCCGGCCACCGGTGCCTCTGCAGAGGCGGGCTGGAACGGCCAGCCATCGGTATCCAGCTATGGTTACCCCGGCGGCTCAGGCGCTGGCTTTGGCGGACAGTCGCAGCCCCAACAGGAGTGGCGCGCCAGCGATCAGATGGCGTTTTATCAGTCCCTGAATGCCGGTGGCGGGAGCGACGGACAGCAGGCCATGCCCGTAAGCGATCGCGCCGCCACGCCAATGCCAACACCGCCTGCAGACAGTGACCAGGAGCCGCCGCTCGGATATGCCATCGCCCAGCTGCACGGGATCTATATTCTTGCCCAGGGTCGTGCGGGGCTCATTGTTGTGGACATGCACGCGGCCCACGAGCGCATTACCTATGAGCGAATGAAGCGGGCGCTTGCCGAGCAGGACCTTAAAAGCCAGCCGTTGCTGGTGCCGCTGTCGCTGGCGGTCAGCCAAAAGAAGCCGCCCTGACCGAGAGTCACGGTGAAGAACTGCAGAAGCTGGGTCTCCAGATTGAGCGGATTGGTCCGGAAACCCTCGCCGTGCGGCAGGTGCCCGCGCTTCTGCGGGGTGCTGACACAGAACAGCTGGTGCGTGACGTTCTGGCGGATCTCATTGAGCACGGTCAGAGTGATCGCGTCGAGGCGGTGACGCATGAGCTGCTCGGCACCATGGCATGCCATGGTTCGGTGCGTGCCAACCGGCAGTTGACCATTCCCGAGATGAATTCGCTGCTCAGGGACATGGAGGCGACCGAGCGCAGTGGCCAGTGCAACCATGGCCGGCCGACATGGACCCTGGTGACCATGTCTGAGCTGGACAAGCTGTTTCTCCGGGGGCGCTGAGGTGCCACTGCCTCCTGCCATCTTTCTGATGGGGCCCACGGCTTCCGGAAAGACCGACCTGGCCATGGCGCTCTGCGACCACCTGCCTTGCGACATCATCAGCGTAGATTCCGCAATGATCTATCGGGGTATGGATATCGGAACGGCCAAACCCACGGCCGCAGAGCTCGCGCGGGCGCCCCACAGGCTGATTGATATCTGCGATCCGGCGGAAACATACTCCGCTGCGGATTTCCGTCGGGACGCGCTGACCGCCATGGCCGAAATAACGGCCGCAGGCAGGATCCCGCTTCTAGTCGGCGGCACCATGATGTATTTCAAAGCGTTGCTGCATGGAATGTCCGGTCTGCCATCCGCCAGCCCCGACGTACGACGGGCGCTGGAGCAGGAGGCAGAGGAGCGGGGTTGGGAGGCTTTGCATGAAGAGCTGCGGGCCAGTGATCCGGTGGCAGCCGAGCGGATCCATCCGAACAACCGGCAGCGTCTGATGCGGGCCCTGGAGGTATTGCGCCTTACCGGCAAGCCGATTTCGGAGTTCTGGCGAGCCGATCAGGGTGCCTGTGAGCAAACGACGGCAGTGGCGCAGGTCGGCGACATTGAGGATTACACCTATTTCACTCGCTGGCAGGCAGACGAAACATCTTTGCTTCCGTATACTGTAATTCAACTTGCCATGACGCCGCCTGAGCGGCGGGTGCTTCATGAGCGGATTCGCCTGCGGTTTCTGAAAATGCTGGAGTCGGGGTTCGTTGATGAAGTTCGGGCTCTGATGATCCGGGACGACCTGCACCCTGATCTCCCTTCCATGCGTTGTGTCGGATATCGCCAGGCCTGGAGCTATTTGTCCGGGGAAGACGACTACGAGACATTTGTCAGCAAGGGAGTGGCAGCAACACGCCAACTGGCGAAGCGGCAGTTGACCTGGTTGCGCAAGTGGTCAGATGTGGACTGGCTGGACAGCGGCGACAAACATATCGCTGAGGTAGCCTTGAAAAAATCCGACTTCGCACCACATTTAATTTTGACAAATGACGATCTGCATTTACTAAAAACAGGAGAAAACACATGTCAAAAGGGCATTCGTTACAAGACCCTTACCTCAATGCATTGCGCAAGGAACGCATTCCGGTTTCCATCTTTCTGGTCAACGGTATCAAGCTTCAGGGCCAGATTGAGTCTTTCGACCAGTTCGTGATTTTGCTGAAAAATACTGTCAGCCAGATGGTCTACAAGCACGCTATTTCCACTGTGGTTCCTGCCCGAAATGTCCGCATTCCGCAGCAGGCTCCGGGAGGAGAGGGCGAGTCTGAAGACTGATCCATCCGTTTCCCGATCTTGCCACCCGCGTTCCAGAGGATCCCGACAAGGGGTCTTGTGGCCGCGGGTGTTTGTTTTTATGACCCTCATCATGGGTTTACCCCGGAGTTGATGCCAATTGTTTGAACGTCCTGATGTCGGTGAGCGCGCGGTCCTCGTCCACATCGATTTTACTGCCCACGATGGTACCGAAGACCCCGGTGAGTTCCGGGAACTGGTCACCTCTGCCGGTGTCGAGCCTGTCTCAACCGTTACCGGGTCCCGCAAGCAGCCCAGCCCCAGATTTTTCGTTGGTGAGGGCAAGCTGGAAGAAATTCGTGATGCAGTAGCGGCGAACGAAGCGGATGTGGTGTTGTTCAACCATGCCCTGAGCCCACGCCAGGAGCGCAACATTGAGCACGAGCTCAAGTGCCGTGTGCTGGACCGCACCGGTGTGATTCTTGATATCTTCGCTCAGCGGGCACGGACTCACGAAGGTAAGCTTCAGGTAGAGTTGGCGCAGCTCGAGCATATGTCCACGCGACTGGTTCGGGGCTGGACCCACCTTGAGCGACAGAAAGGTGGTATCGGGCTGCGCGGGCCTGGTGAAACCCAGCTGGAAACCGACCGCCGGCTCTTGCGGGAGCGCATCAAGTCTATCCACAAGCGTCTGGAAAAGGTTCGTCGCCAGCGCAACCAGGGCCGCAGGGCCCGACAGCGGGCTGACATTCCCACCGTATCGCTGGTTGGATATACCAACGCCGGTAAATCCACTTTATTCAACCGTATTACCACTTCCTCCGTATATGCTGCAGACCAGCTGTTCGCCACGCTGGATCCGACGTTGCGGCGGCTGGAACTTCCGGATGTCGGGCCGGTCGTAATGGCCGACACCGTGGGCTTCATCCGGCATCTGCCGCACAAGCTGGTTGAGGCGTTCCGGGCGACGCTTGAGGAAACAACACAGGCGACGCTGCTGCTTCACATCATCGACAGCCATGACCCGCGCCGCGAGGAGAACATTGAGCAGGTTGAGGAAGTGCTTGCGGAGATCGGGGCGGACGACATTCCCATGCTGCAGGTGTTCAACAAGATTGATCTGCTTGAAAATTTCACGCCTCGGGTTGAGCGCAACGAAGAGGGTATCCCGGTGAGAGCGTGGGTTTCCGCGGTTACTGGCGAAGGCCTGGACGGCTTGTTCGATGCGATCGTGGAGCGTGTGGCCGAAGACGTCGTTCACCACTTTGTCCTGCTGGGTCCCGCGGATGGCAAACTGCGTGCACTTTTGCATGAGGCAGGATCGGTGATCAGCGAGGAATACCGGGATACCGGCGACACGGTGGTTGAGGTGCGTCTGCAGAACCGGGATTGGCATCAGCTGTTGAGCCGCGCCGGTGTGAATGAAAAGTCAGTCAGGCTGGACGTGGGTCACGCCTGAAACCGCAGCGGCTATTGCCGGGGCGGAGATAAATCCCTAGTATTTGCAGCCATTCTATTTATAAGTCAGTAACGGAGAGCACTATGGCCTGGAACGAACCGGGTGGAAACCGTAACGACAATGACCCCTGGGGTACCGGTGGTGGTCGACGCGGCAATGATCAGGGGCCGCCAGACCTCGATGAGGCGCTGAAAAAAGGTCTCGACAAGCTCAACAAGATGCTGGGCGGCAAGGGTGGCAAGTCCGGCGGCAGCGGTGGCAGTAGCGGCGGCAGCGCCGGTGGTTTTGGTGCGATTCTCGCACTGGCAGCCATACTGGTGGTCGGCTATGTCATCTTCCAGTCCTTCTATACCGTGGACGAACAGGAGCGGGCGGTGGTTCTCCGTTTCGGTGAATACCACCAGACCGAGAATCCTGGCCTGAGATTCAAGGTGCCGCTGATCGATAGCGTCACCAAGGTCCGCGTGACTAACGTGCGTACCGCTGAGTCCAGTGGCCAGATGCTGACCCAGGACGAAAACCTGGTAACGGTTGACCTCCAGGTGCAGTACCGCGTTGGCGACGCAGAAGCCTACGTGCTGAATGTGCGTGACTCCAACCAGGCACTGGCCTTTGCAACGGATAGTGCGATCCGTCACGAGGTCGGTAGCTCGACACTCGACGACGTACTGACCGAAGGTCGTGCAGAACTGGCCGTGCGGGTCGAGCAAAGGCTCCAGATGTTCCTGCGGGAATACGGCACCGGCCTGGAATTGGTGCGGGTTAACGTTGAAAGCACCCAGCCACCACCAGCGGTCCAGGATGCCTTCCGTGAAGTCCAGAGGGCCCGTGAGGACGAGCAGCGGGTGAAGGAAGAAGCTGAAACCTACCGCAACCGGATCGTTCCGGAGGCTCGTGGTGAGGCCCAGCGCATGATCGAAGAAGCCAACGCCTACAAGGAAGAGGTGATCGAGCGGGCACGTGGTGAGACCTCGCGTTTCCTTGAGCTTCTGGCCGTCTATCAGATGTCTCCGACAGTCACTCGCGAACGTTTGTACCTACAGACGGTCGAAGAAGTCCTTGCTAACAGCAGCAAGATCCTGGTTGACACGGAGAGCAGTGGCAACATGATGTACCTGCCGCTTGATCGACTGACCCGGGGCTCGCTGCCCCATACCGGTGGATCATCCTCCGGCAACAACCAGGGCAACGTGGACATCCAGACCCTGACTGATCAGGTTCTTCAGGAACTGCGAAGCAGGCAGGATACTACCGTTCGGAGGAGCAGATAATTATGGGACCTAAAGGTGTAGTGGGCCTTGCAGGCGCCCTGATCGTTGTCCTGCTGGTACTGTCCAGTGTGTACATCATTCCGGAAACCCATCGGGGTGTTCTGCTCCGGTTCGGTGAGCTGGTAGAGACCGATATCCAGGCCGGTATCCATTTCAAGGTTCCGGTTATCGACCAGGTTCGTGAATTCGACATCCGGGTTCTCACCATGGATCTGCCCTCACGGCAGTATCTGACCGTGGAGAAGAAACCGCTGGATGTGGATTCGTATATTGCCTGGAAGATCCGTGATGTGGACCAGTTTTATCGGGCGACCGGCGGTGACGAGTTCCGCGCTCAGTCTCTGTTGTCCTCCCGTGTTGATAACGGCCTGCGGGACGAGTTTGGTATCCGGACCATGGTCGAAGTGGTCTCGGGCCAGCGGGATGAGCTGATGCACACTCTGCGGGATCGCGTAAACCAGACCGCCCAGAATGAATTCGGGATCGAGGTCCTGGACATTCGTGTCAAGGCTATCGAATTCCCGGGTCAGGTGAGCGAAAACGTCTACCGTCGGATGGCGACCGAGCGTGAGAAACTGGCTCAGGAATTCCGTTCGCGGGGTAGGGAGTTGGCCGAAGGTATTCGGGCCGATGCGGATCGTCAGAGAACCGTTATTTTGGCTGAAGCCTTTGCCCAGTCAGAAGAAACCCGGGGTGAAGGTGACGGTCAAGCGGCCAGAATTTACGCCGATGCCTACGGCTCCGACGCGGAATTCTACAGCTTCTACCGAAGCCTGCAGGCTTACCGCAATACCTTCATGAGCAAGGATGACATCATGGTGATTGATTCCAACAGCGCGTTCATGAAGTTCCTGAACGATCCGCAGGGTGCCCGTTAACCCTGCACGTTGAGACCAAAAACCGGAATACCTCTGTATTCCGGTTTTTTTGTGCCCGGCAACCGTGTAAAATTCTGCCGGTTTTGTGTCGGGCTTTTGCCGAGTGCCGCCTTAAATCCTGTGTGATCCCCCAGCCGACTGTGCCGGAGCGGATATAACGGACAACGGAATCTCATGACAGTATCTGATCGCTGGTTACTGCCAGACGGGGTAGAGGACATTCTTCCCCCACTGGCCGGACGGATCGAATCCCTGCGTCGGGATGTAATGGATACCTGCCAGCGCTGGGGCTACCAGCTGGTAATCCCACCGCTCATTGAATATCTCGAATCCCTGTTTACCGGAACCGGAAACGATCTGGAGCTTCAGACTTTCAAGCTCACCGATCAGTTGACCGGGCGGATGATGGGTGTTCGCGCCGATATGACGCCTCAGGCGGCGCGCATTGATGCTCATACCCTGGGCCAGGAAGGGATCACCCGTCTTTGCTATGCCGGGCACGTACTCCACACCCGCCCAAGGCACATGCTGACAGGTCGAACACCGATTCAGGCCGGCTGCGAACTGTTTGGCAGTGGCTCCGAAGCAGCGGATATGGAAGTGATCAGCCTGATGCTGGAAACCCTCAGGGTTGCCGGCTTGCCCCGTATCCATCTGGATCTGGCTCACGTTGCCATCTATGAGAGTCTGATCGGCGAGGCGGACTTTGATCGGGATACGGAGAGCGCCATTTTTGATGCCATGGCCCGTAAATCGGTGCCGGAGCTTGATCAACTGCTCGGTCATTGCCCTCCAGGCTCTGCGGGTGCTCGTTTGCGTGAGCTTGCCCGGGTCAGTGGTGGCCCGGAAGCCTTGAACGAGGCCCGTCGGATCCTGCAGGGTGCCTCTGACAGCCTGGACGCGGCACTCGACCAGCTTGGGCGTGTGTCTGACATGCTGGGAAGAGATTACCCGGATATCAGCTTCGGATTCGATTTCTGTGAGCTTCGTGGCTACAACTACCACACGGGCCTGGTGTTCGCAGCCTACGTGCCGGGCCACGGCGATTCCGTGGCCAAGGGTGGCCGTTATGATGCCATCGGAAGTGACTTTGGCCGCGCCCGCCCGGCAACGGGATTCAGTCTTGATATTCGCTCGCTCGTCTCTCTTGGCGAGCGCGTGACTCGCAGTGCCGGCGCTGTCTGGGCGCCGGCGGATGACGACCCCGCCCTGGAAGGCGTGATCTCCGGTCTGAGAATGACGGAAACCGTTGTTCGTGCCCTTCCCGAAGACGAGGGCGTTAACCCTGCCGCCAGAGGCTGTGACCGTGAGCTGGTCAAACAGGGTGGCCAATGGGTTGTGCAGAAGCTGGGCTGATGCCCCCGGGGCCTCGGTGAATTCATTTACAGGTAAATTTGCGAAACGCCTGTCCTGCGGGGCAGCCGCATTGAGAGAGAATCATGGGTAAAAATGTTGTTGTGCTGGGCACCCAGTGGGGTGATGAAGGCAAGGGTAAGATTGTTGACCTGCTGACCGACAAGGTTGCAGCGGTTGTCCGCTTCCAGGGCGGGCACAATGCCGGTCATACCCTGGTAATTGACAGCAAGAAAACAGCGCTTCACCTGATTCCTTCCGGCATTCTGCGGCAACACGTCTATTGCCTCATCGGCAACGGTGTTGTCCTGTCGCCCGAGGCTCTGCTGAAAGAAGTGCGCGAGCTGGAAGCCAATGATGTGGCGGTTCGCGATCGCCTGCGTATCAGCCTGGCGTGCCCGATCATTTTGCGTACTCATGTTCGAATTGATCAGGCCCGTGAAAGGGCTCGTGGCGTCGACAAGATCGGCACAACCGGTCGCGGTATTGGCCCGGCCTATGAAGACAAGGTTTCCCGTCGTGGCCTGCGCCTGGGCGATCTGTGCAATCCCGCCGACTTCGAAATGAAGCTCCGGGAGATCATGTCGTACCACAACTTCATCCTGACCGAGTACTTCAAGGAAGAGGCTGAGGACATTGATGCCGCACTGGAAGAGCTGAAGCAGATGGGCGAGGAAATTTTGCCCATGGCGGCAGACGTGACTGACATGCTGCATGATTTCCGTAAGCGTGGAGAGAATATCCTGTTCGAGGGTGCCCAGGGCTCGCTTCTGGATATCGATCTTGGCACCTATCCGTACGTGACTTCTTCCAACACCACCGCTGGCGGCACGGCCACCGGTTCCGGCTTCGGCCCGTTGTTCCTCGACTATGTGCTGGGGATCACCAAGGCGTATACCACCCGTGTAGGCTCCGGACCGTTCCCGACCGAACTGTTCGACGATATGGGCAACCACCTTGCAGTGAAGGGCAACGAAGTCGGCACTACAACTGGGCGCGCCCGCCGTTGTGGCTGGTTCGATGCGGTGGCTCTGCGCCACGCTATCCAGATCAACAGTGTGTCCGGTATCTGTCTGACCAAGCTGGATGTGCTGGACGGACTGGAAACCGTGAAGGTGTGTGTAGGCTACAAGACGCCTAACGGCGAGATTTTCCGGCCGCCCATCGGCTGCGACAGCTACAAGGACATCGAGCCGGTTTATGAGGAACTGCCCGGCTGGAGCGAAAGCACCGTTGGCCTGACCAGCGTTGATCAGTTGCCGGAGAACGCCAAGGCCTACATCCGTTTCCTGGAAGAGCAGATCGAGGCGCCGATCGATGTGATATCCACTGGTCCGGATCGTATCGAGACGATTACATTGCGTCACCCGTTCGGCGAGTAATCGCCAGCGTTAAAAAAACCGCCCTGCCCAAAAGGCACGGCGGTTTTTTTGTGTTCAGGGCTTCTCGGCAATCACGGTAGCACGCAACGGCCCCGGGTATCCTTCCACGGTTTTTGTGGGGTCGAACGGATCCAGAAAATCCTGGAGGGAGTTGAAACGCATCCAGTCGGTGCTTCGCTGTTCTTCTGTGGTTGTAGGGGTGACATCGACCACCCGGGCATTCCGGAAGCCGGTGCGGTCCAGCCAGCGCAGCAGTGTGTCGGAGGAGGGGAGGAACCAGACGTTCCGCATCTGCCCATAGCGATCCTCGGGCATCAGGCTGAAGCCCTCAGGGCCCTCAACGACAAGTGTTTCCAGCACCAGTTCCCCGCCCCTGCGAAGCGTCCCCTTCAGTTCAAGCAGATGATCGAGCGGTGAGCGCCGATGATAGAGAACCCCCATGGAAAAGGTGGTGTCGAAGGTTTCAAGGTCGGCGGGGAGGTCTTCCATCCGAACGGGCAGCAGGTCTATCGGGACATCACCGAGGTAGTCCTTGACGCTGAAGAACTGGAACAGGAACAGCAGCCCCGGGTCGATGCCGATCACCCGACCCGCGCCTTCGCCCAGCATGCGCCAGCAGTGATACCCGGAGCCACAACCCACATCCAGTATGCGACGACCAGAAAGGTCTGAAAGATAGGGCGACACGCGGTCCCATTTCCAGTCAGAGCGCCATTCGGTATCGATGTAGGTACCGAAGAAGTTGAAGGGGCCTTTGCGCCAGGGCATCAGGCCGCGTAATCCGAGTTCCAGTTGCTCCCGTTGTGCCACGGTCAGGGGCTGTCTGGAGGTCAGGGTTACCGCGGATTGGTCCAGTTGCGCGTCTACCTGAGTCAGACCGGGTAGCTGGTCAAGGGCAGCTTGCCAGCGATCGAGATCGCCGTGGGGGCGGTCCTCAAAGCGGTGGGTCAGTTGCTGTTGGAGTTGCGTCGCCCAGTGCTCCAGGCCGTCTTTCTCAAGTTCATCGATGATAGGCCCGAACCGGGCTTTCCAGTCAAAGTCTGCCATGGTCATTCGGTGGTTTGGTTGGCCTTTATGGCGAGCATGGAAACAAAGTTGAAGCACTGATACCACACCACCACGTCATCGAAACCTGCCGACAACAGGCGCGCCTTGTGCGCAGCCAGTGTTTCAGGAATCAGCACCTGTTCGATCGCCGTGCGTTTCTGGCTTATTTCAAGATCCGAATAGCCGTTGGCGCGCTTGAATTCGTGATGCAGTCGGGTCTGAATGGCTTGCTCGTCTTCAGATTCAAAGCGAACTTTCTCCGACAGGATCAGGACACCGCCAGGACGCGTGGCATCAGCAATGCGCGCGAGCAGGCCGGCCCGCTTCTCCGGATCGACAAACTGCAAGGTGAAATTCAGAGTGGTCACCGAAGCATTACTCAGCTCGGTGTCCAGAATATCCTCGCACCTGAGGGTAACGGGGAGCGCACTGTCGTCCAGTGCAATGTAATGCTCGCAGCGTTCGATCATGGCGCTCGAGTTATCCACTCCGATCAGGCTGCAGTCCGCATGGGCGATACCATGGCGCATTGCCAGCGTGGAAGCGCCGAGTGAGCAGCCCAGGTCATAGCAGTTGGTGGCGGGCTGGGCATATTGCTCCGAGATAACCTCGATCATCGGAATGATGGTGGTGTAGCCCGGCACCGAGCGCCGGATCATATCCGGAAACACCCTTGCCACCGATGCGTCGAATCGGAAGTCCTCCGGCCGGCGCTCTGTGGCAAACAGCCGGTCCGTGATCTGCTCGGGTGCCTCCGACGGCTTGCGGGATTTATTCATTGGTGTCCGGAGTCTCGGGGGCGGGCAGAACGGCAGGCCCGGTCGGGGAGGGCCTTGAGCAGCGTACGCCGCGATTTTTATAGTCCACCAGGATTCCCCGGAACGAGGGATCCACATCGGCGGCAATTGCCAGGTAACCATTTTCGCACACGGCGTGCAGTTCCGAGGCTTTGGGCGACATGCGAAACGGATCCTCCTCGGTTACATGGATGGCCTGGAAATCGCCAACAGGCACGTGATCCTTGTTCTCGCTGTGGTTGATCCTGCCGCTCATCTCCAATACAAGAACGGTGCCAATAGCCGCAACCACAGCGGTTACGATCAGGCTACGGACGGTGTAACGGGCCTCATTCTGGCTCATGCATACCTCAAATCAAACGAATTAAAAGTGTTGGTCAGTATTGTCCCGGCACCGTGATGGCCGGTGACTGCAAGGCTGATAACTGCTCCCGGAGCGACAGAATCTGGTCTGACCAGAACCGTGGCTGGGCAAACCAGGGAAAGAAGCGCGGAAATGCAGGGTCATCCCAGCGCTTTGCCAGCCACGCGCAATGGGCAATCTGCCGGAAGCAGCGTAGCGGCTCAATCAGGTGGCGCTCGCGGCGATTGAAATCACGGAACATTTCATAGCCTTCCAGCAACTCTCCCAACTGGGCGCCGCGCTCGAAGTCGTCTCCGTTCAGCAGCAACCACATATCCTGAATGGCGGGTCCGGTGCGGCAATCGTCGAGATCCACGAACAGCATCTGTTCGTCCCGGCAGAGAATATTGCCGGCATGGCAGTCGCCATGAAGTCGCAGGCTTTCCACCGGGCCGGCTTCGTCAACCCGAGCGGCACAGAGTCTTTGCAGGTCAGGAATCAGGCTGTCCCAGGCTGGCCTGAGATCCGTCGGAATCCAGTCTCCCCGTAACAAAAGCCGATTGCTGGCTTCGATGCCATCCAGCAAATCCATGCCCGAGCGATGGGCAAACGGTTTTTTGGCGCCAATATTGTGGATCTGCCCCAGCCATTGCCCCAGCCGGTAAAGGGTATCGGTAACACTTGTGTCTGGTGCTTGCCCGCCACGCTGCGGAAATACCGCAAACAGGAACTCACCATGGCGTCCTAGCGTGTCCCCGGTCGCCAGCTTCATGGGTGCTACAACCGGAATGTCGGCTTCCAGGAGCTCCAGGGTGAATGTATGTTCCTCGCGGATTTCCGCTTCGCTCCATCGGCCCGGCCGATAGAACTTGGTAATTACCGGGGCGCCTTCATCCAGGCCTACCTGATAGACCCGGTTTTCATAGCTGTTCAACGCGAACAGCCGGCCACTTACCGCAAACCCTGCCTCTTCCATAGCATCCAGAATGATATCCGGCGTCAGGGAATCGTAGGGGTGGGTGGATGCCGCAAGTGAGGGGTCATGGGTCATAAAGGGCGTTTCAGAGCCTTGTGTCGTATTTGGATTTCATGGTTTGCAGATGGTACCAGTTTTCGTCCAGCTCCGACCGGGCAATGCCAGTGCGGAAAAGGCGAGTATTTTTCGTCGCAGCCAAGTATAACCGTTATCTTTCCACTAGTAATGAGTCGCAAAGACAGAACGACGTTCTTGCAGGTATTAGAATGGGGTATTCTCTATACCTCGGCAGTGGGGTGAAGGCGAACGAGAGTGCACCAAGAAAACTTTGAAACACAAACCGTTGTCATCGGCGCCGGTGTCATTGGGCTGGCTATTGCCCGCGCTCTGGCGAGAGCCGGGCATGAGGTCATCGTTCTGGAAAGCTCAGACCGGTTTGGTGAGGGCATCTCCTCACGAAACAGCGAAGTCGTTCATGCCGGCATTTATTACCCCCAAGGGTCACTGAAGGCGGAATTGTGTGTTGAGGGCCGACAGCAGCTTTATGATTACTGCCTGACGCACAAGGTTGGACACCGTAAATGCGGTAAGTGGATTGTTGCCGTCGACGAGGCACAGAATGACAAGCTCTGTGATATTAAGGCTGCGGCAGCCAGCAATGGTGTTGAACTTGAGTTTTATGATGGCGAAAGAGTCGCCCAAGGTGTTCCGGGTATTTGCGCCAGCTCGGGGCTCTGGTCTCCCGAAACCGGTATTGTCGACAGCCACGGGCTGATGCTGTCCTTGCTTGGCGAGCTCCATGATGCCGGCGGCCAGCTCGCTCTACGCTCGCCGGTAGCGGCTGCTGAATCGGATAGCCAGCGGCACCGTCTAAACGTGGCAGGCGAAACCCCGCTAATTCTGGAAGCGAAAAATGTCATTAACGCCGCCGGGCTCGGCGCCGTCCCGCTGGCAAAAAACTGGGCAGGTCTGCCCGACGACTGCATTCCCCGGCAATGGTTCGCGAGGGGCGTCTACTTCAGCTACAGCGGACGAACACCTTTCAGGACCCTGATCTATCCGGTTCCTGAACCTGGGGGCCTGGGTATCCACCTGACTCTCGATCTCGCTGGCCAGGCCCGTTTCGGTCCGGATGTAGAGTGGATCGAAAAGGAAGACTACACCGTGGAACCCAGCCGCCAGGAAGGCTTCGCCAGAGGCATCCGCCAATGGTGGCCAGGACTCGACCCGACCCGACTTCAGCCCGCCTATGCCGGCATCCGACCGAAGCTGATAGGCCCCGATGGTGGCTTCGCGGATTTCCGGATTGATGGTCCAGAGACGCACGGTTTGCCGGGACTGGTTAATCTGTTCGGTATCGAATCGCCGGGTTTAACATCCTGCCTGGCAATTGCTGAACGTGTAAAAGCTTTGCTGTCTTAACCTGGCGTCCGGGCTAGTGCCCAAACCTGAATGTTCCGGGCCCCGGCCTCCCGAAGTGCTGATGATAAAACCCTGACGGTCGCGCCGGTGGTCACCACATCATCGACAATCGCTATTCGCTCTGGCACTGGCGGGATGACCTCAAATACCCCGCGAAGATTCGCCAGTCGGGCCTCCCGGTTCAACTCCCGTTGAGACCGGACACGGCGAACCCTTCTGACAAGTCCGTTGGCGACCGGGACGTCCAGGGTGCTGGCAATCGTCTCGGCAATGTCCTGGGCCTGATTGAAGCCGCGTTGCCGGCGTCGCCGCGCATCCATTGGCGCGGGTACCAGTACTTCTGGCATTGCGATAGCACCATCGAGCCGAGCCTTCTGCACCAAGTCAGCAAAATCCGCCATCAATGGTCTTCCGAACTTGCGCTGGCCCCGATACTTGTATCGGCCAATCATGCCGTCGAGTGGGTACTGGTAGCGCCAGGGAATAAAAGAGCTATCGAAAGCCGGCGGGTGTTTCATGCAGTCACCGCAGAGCAGCTCCGAGGAGGGAAAAGCCAGGGGCAGGGCGCAGCAGCGACAGTGCCAGCGGTTCACTGGTAGGTCGCCCCGGCAAGGCTGGCATAAACCGTTGAATGCCTGTGAGGAAAGGCAGGCGACACACAGTCCGCCGTGCCTGATGCTGTTAACCTTTTTGTCCATGAAGGTTGACAGCCAGTTCAGTCCCTTTATCATCTGATTCATCCGTAAACCCAGAGACCGGGAAAGGTTAACAGGACTTTTACATGACCGCTACAGAACTCCGCCACGACTGGACACTGCAGGAAGCTCGCGAGCTTTTTGAACTCCCTTTTAACGATCTACTGTTCCGTGCCCAGAGTGTGCATCGCCAGTATTTTGATCCTAACGAGGTGCAGGTAAGCACCTTGCTGTCGATCAAGACCGGCGCCTGCCCGGAGGATTGCAAATACTGTCCCCAGAGCGGTCATTACAACACCGGCCTCGAGAAAGAGAAGCTGCTGGAAATTGAAAAGGTGGTGGCTGAGGCCAGGGCTGCGAAAGAAAAGGGGGCTTCCCGGTTTTGCATGGGCGCCGCCTGGCGCAGCCCTTCGAAGAAGGATATGCCTTATGTTCTGGACATGGTCAAACAGGTCAAGTCCCTGGGGCTTGAGACCTGCATGACCCTTGGCATGCTCAAAGAGGAGCAGGCGGCAGAACTGGCCGATGCCGGGTTGGATTACTACAACCATAACCTGGATACCTCTGAGAAGTACTACAGCCACATCATCACCACTCGAACCTACCAGGATCGACTGGACACTCTCGACAATGTTCGCAAGGCCGGAATGAAGGTTTGTTGCGGTGGCATTATGGGTATGGGCGAAGACGAGGATGACCGGGTCGGACTGCTGGTTCAGCTCGCGAACCTGCCCCATCATCCGGAAAGTGTGCCTGTGAATATGCTGGTGAAGGTGAAAGGCACGCCTCTGGAGGACGTCGAGGACCTGGATCCGTTCGAGTTTATCCGGATTATTGCGGTGGCGCGGATCTTGATGCCGGCTTCCCACGTTCGCCTGTCAGCTGGGCGTGAAAACATGAATGAGCAGATGCAGGCTCTGTGTTTCATGGCTGGTGCCAACTCGATCTTCTACGGCGAGAAGCTCCTGACCACCGCCAATCCGGAGGCCGATGCCGATATGCTGTTGTTCAAACGCCTCGGTATTCGCCCAGAGCAGCGGGAGCAGTGTGCGTCGGAGGAGCAGGAAGAGGAGGCGATTGCCGAGGCCGTGGAGTATGAGGCGACCCGTCACATGTTCTACGACGCTACGCGGGAATCTGCCTGAGTATTTGATCTTGGGAGGCAGCGAGCTCACCCGCTCGTTGCCCGGATCGTTGAGTTAACCTCCAGGTGCTATCGTGCGGGATTTTGCCCTTGAACTCGAAGAGCGGAAACAGGCCGGTCTGTATCGGACGCGTCGGCATGTAGCCGGTCCTCAGAGGCCCTCTCTCATTGCTGACGGCAAACCTTTGTTGTCGTTCTGCAGTAATGATTACCTTGGTCTTGCCAATAACCCTGCCAATATCGAGGCCCTCCGTGATGCGCTTTCCGAAACAGGCCTTGGGGGCGCGGCTTCCCATCTGATTTGTGGTCACCATGATGCCCATCACCAGTTGGAGCTTCGTCTGGCGGAGTTTACCGGACGCAGTTCGGCGCTGTTTTTCTCCACTGGCTACATGGCGAATATGGGCGTTATTTCGGCACTGGCCGGGCGGGGCGATACGATTTTTTCGGATCGGCTGAATCATGCATCCATCATCGACGGCTGTATCCTGAGCCGGGCCAGGGTTCGACGTTATGCCCATGGCGATGTCGCGGCGCTGGAGGCGATGCTGGCGGAGACGTCCGGGCACAAGTTGGTGGTGACCGACGGGGTTTTCAGCATGGACGGCGATATTGCGCCCCTGGCGGAGCTGGCCCGGGTCTGCCGGTTCCACGATACGTTACTGGTGGTTGATGATGCTCACGGAATTGGCGTACTCGGACCTGAAGGGCGGGGCAGCGTCGCTGAAGCGGGGTTGTCCGAAGAGGATGTCCCCGTGTTGATCGGCACCCTGGGCAAGGGGGTCGGAACCAGTGGCGCATTCGTGGCCGGGCCATCGCTGCTGATGGATTATCTGGTTCAGAAAGCCAGAACCTATATCTATACGACGGCGATGCCGCCGGCTCTTGCCATGGCAACCATTTCGAGTCTGGATCTTATTGAGCGGGATCAGGGGCGCCGCGAGCATGTATTGGGTCTGGTTTCGCGGTTTCGTCGGGAAGCCTCGGCCATGGGGTATGAATTGATGCCTTCACGTACTCCGATCCAGCCGATTATGGTTGGCGACAATCACGACGCGCTGGCGCTCAGTCAGGCATTGGAGGAGCGCGGTTTGCTGGTCTCGGCCATTCGCCCGCCGACGGTTCCCGCGGGGGAGGCGCGTTTGCGGGTTACGTTCAGTGCCGCTCATTCCCAGGCGAACCTGGATTGTCTGTTGACCGCGCTGTCAGACTGCCGGCATCTGGTTCAAAAAACGGACATGGCGGTATGAGTTCCTGCAGGGTCTGTCCGCGTCTGGTGGTGGTTGCTGGCTGGGGCGTTCGTGCAGAGATGTTATCTGGGCTCTATGGCTATTGGCCGGGGGAGGTGGTTGCCGTGTCTCTGGACGATGAGCTGCTGAGCCGCTGCCAGTCTCTCTCGGAGGTGACGGACGAGCTGTTGTCACTTTATCCGGAGCCGTCAGTTTGGATGGGCTGGTCCCTGGGCAGTCAGGTTGTGATGGAGGCCGCCGGGCGTGAGACCGGTGCAGTGTCCTGTGTTATTACCCTCGGTGGTTTTCCGAAGTTTGTGGCCGACGAACGCTGGCTCAATGGTATGGCGGAAAGCGACTTTCGGGCGTTTGCCCGTGGTATCCGCCGGGACCCACAGCGCTACTGGCTGCATTTTCTGTTGTTGATGATCAACGGTTCTGCGGACGAAAAACTGGAGCGGCAGAGGCTCAAGCCGTGGCTTGAGAAAGGCACTCTGGTCTCGCATGAACACCTCGTCACGAGTCTTGCCTGGCTGGAAAGCGGGGATCAGAGGGCGTTATGGCGTTCACTCGCCACACCGGCCCTTCATGTGATGGGTGAGAACGATATTGTGGTCAGGTCGTGGGCGGGTGATCTCGCTATTCCGACGTCAAGCGGTCATGCGGTTGTACCGGGTATGGCGCACTGGCCGGGCGGCTGCTCGGCTTCGGATTGCTGGGAGGCGATACAGGCGTTTTTTGCCACTCAAAAGGCGTTGTCATGGGCGTTATGAGCATCTCGACCAACCAGATAGCCCGGGGCATTTCCGACACTCGCAAGTCTGATATTGCCCGGGGCTTTGGCATTGCCAGTGGCACCTATGAAAGTGCCTCAAGACTGCAGCGCTTCATGGGCAATACCATGCTGCAGAAGTTCGAGTTCCGGGAAAGTCAGGATCATGATCTAACATTGCTGGACCTGGGGTGTGGCACGGGTTGGTTTACCCGTAAGTTTGCGGATTTCGGGCAGATTGAATCGTTGAGTGGGGTTGATCTGTCGCCTGGAATGTTGGAACAGGCTCGCAAGAATGGGCACGCGGGAATCAGCTGGATCGTGGGCGATGCCGAACACCTGCCTTTGCCGGATAGCAGTGTCGATGTGATTTTCAGCAATCTCATGATTCAGTGGTGTGATGACCCCGGCGCCGTGCTTCGGGAATGCCGGCGGATCCTGCGGCCAGGTGGGGATCTGATGGTCTCCACACTCCTTGACGGTACGCTCCGTGAGTTGAAATCGGCCTGGCAGGCGGCGGATCCTGGCCATCAGCACGTAAATCGCTTCGAGACTGACCTTGCCTTGCAGGCCAAGGTGCGTGCCGAGTTACCGGATGCCGTTGTTGAAGAACGCACTATCAGCTTACCCTACGAATCGCCGATGGCCCTGGCGGGTGAGCTTCGCCATCTTGGCGCGGGCTTCCGCGGCGCTGGCCGGCGACGAGCGGCCACGGCACCGGGGCGGATGCGGGAAATGTGCAGGCAGTACCCCAAAGAGCCGGACGGCACTATCATGGCAAGCTATGAGGCTGCCTGGGTGTACTGGCAGAAACCGTAAGAGTCGTTAACTGGAAATACACATGGCCAAGCAATCCTTTTTCGTAACGGGCACCGACACCGGGGTTGGGAAAACCCTGGTATCCGCAGCCATTCTTCAGGCGGCAAAGGCCATGGGTAAGCACACCCTGGCGATGAAGCCCATCGCCTCGGGTTGCGATCGGACGCCGGAAGGCCTTCGCAACGAAGATGCCCTTATCCTGCAGAACGCCATTACTGAGCCACTGGCCTACGAGTTGATCAACCCGGTGGCGCTAGAGCCTGCCATTGCACCGCATGTTGCGGCTGAGCAGGCTGGGCGACACATTACATCTGATCGTCTGGTTGGATTCTGCCGCGGATTGCAGATTCGTCCGGCGGACCTTCTGCTGGTTGAGGGTGCCGGCGGCTGGCGGGTCCCGCTTAACGATCGGGAAACCTATTCAGAGTTTCCGCGCCAGCTGTCCATGCCGGTCATTCTCGTGGTTTCACTGCGCCTTGGCTGTATTAATCATGCGCTTCTTACGGCAGAGGCCATCAGAAGTGACGGTCTCAGAGTGGCAGGGTGGGTTGCCAATCGCACCGAGCCTGAACCCATGAGTTGCGAACAGGACACCCTGAACTATCTGGTTAACCACATGGGAGCGCCCTGTCTGGGTATTCTTCCGTGGCTGGAGCAGGCGCGGCCTGAAATACTGGCTGGTTATCTGAATATCGATGGGCTGTTTGAAAATTGACCAGGTTTGTGGCTTAATGAAGTCAATTTATGGTCATCGGGCAGCGCAGTTATGATCAGTAACACTCTTGCAGTTGGGATTCAGGGCATCCAGGATGGCATGGTGGGTATGGAAAATGCCGCCCGCAAGATTGCTCGTGGTGGTACTGATGGTCCCCAGGGGACCGCGGAAGGCGCGGGCAGCCTCGTTGAACCCATTGTTGATCTCAAGATTTACGAGCGAAGTGTCGAAGCGTCCGCACAAGTGGTGAAAACCGCTGACGAAACACTCGGAACGCTGCTTGATATCATGGCCTGATTACTGAAAGGGCGCCTGGCTCGTGCTTTCATCTCTCCCCCCTGCTCCCCCACCTATCCCAGCGGCCTCGTTTCAGGGCCAGGTTTCTCCGCGAGTCCAGGCCACGGGCCCAGTATCGGCAAAGCCGGAGGCGCCGACCGCCGGAGCCAGATCTACTGAGGCTGCAGGCAAAGCCGAATCTGCGCGGGAAAATCCCGACTCCGGGCCCCGGAGCGGGGAATCCGACAATCCTCAGGGACTCACAGAGCAAGAGCTGAAACAACTGACCGAGCTGAAAGCGCGGGATCGTGAAGTTCGTGCCCACGAAGCCGCGCACCAGGCGGTTGGCGGCCAGTACGCCGGCGCCATGTCGTTCACCTACCAGCGGGGGCCTGACGGCGCCCAGTATGCGGTGGGAGGTGAAGTCTCCATTGATCTGTCCCCGGTGCAGGGTGATCCCCAGGCCACTATCGAGAAAATGCGAATTGTCCGGGCGGCGGCCATGGCGCCGGCGGAGCCGTCCGGCCAGGATCGAGCGGTGGCTGCCCAGGCGATGCAGATCATGCTCCAGGCCCAGTCGGAGCTGGCCGCCGAAACGGGCGCTTCGTCAAGAACCGCGAGCGATGCTTATCGTGAGGTCTCCGCCATGGGAGAGTCTGATCAGAGTGGTGACGAAAACCGCGTTTCTTCTTTCCAACCGGTGTCTGCCTGACCGGTTAATTTCCAACATCCAGGTCCTTTCATAGATATCCGGCACTTAAGGTGCGATCCGGCTTCATGCGCTGCTGTGGCGCGTGATCCGGTGACAGTTCGCAACACAAATTTTGCATCCGGCTATTGACAATTCTGTGCCTGTAAACGTATGTTTCAAACAAGTGTTTAATTAAGGCTGCAGCGCATCGCGTTGCGGTGTCTGAGCAAACCCAAGGCCAGAAGCTGTCAAACCTGATTCAGCTGAGCCCGAGAACCGAGGTGGATTCCATGCCTGAGTACAAAGCGCCCCTGCGTGACATCAAATTCGTAATGACCGAGCTGCTGAACAGCGAGCAGCACTACGCCAACCTGGAAGGTGCCGAAGACGCTACTCCGGATATGGTGGATGCCATTATCGGGGAAGGTGCCAAGTTCTGTGAGCAGGTTCTGTCTCCGCTGAACCAGGTGGGTGACAAGGAAGGCTGTACCTGGAGCGAAGACGGTGTGAAGACACCGACTGGCTTCAAAGAAGCTTACCAGCAGTATGTGGAAGGCGGCTGGCCGTCCATGACCGCCGATCCCAACTACGGTGGCCAGGGACTGCCGCACTCTCTCGGTCTGGTCATGAGTGAAATGGTGGGCACCGCCAACTGGTCCTTTGGCATGTACCCGGGCCTGAGCCACGGTGCAACCAACACCATTGAAGAGCATGGTACCGAAGAGCAGAAACAGACTTACCTCACCAAGCTGATCAGCGGCGAGTGGACCGGCACCATGTGTCTGACCGAGCCGCACTGCGGTTCCGATCTCGGCACCCTGCGCACCAAGGCCGAGCCGAATGCCGATGGCACCTACGCCATCACCGGTACCAAGATCTTTATATCTGCCGGTGAGCACGACATGGCCGAGAACATCGTCCATATCGTTCTTGCGCGTCTGCCGGGCGCACCGGAAGGCACCAAGGGCATCTCCCTGTTTATCGTGCCCAAGTGTCTGCCGAACGAAGATGGCTCTGCTGGTGAGCGCAACGCCGTTTCCTGCGGTTCCATCGAGCACAAGATGGGTATCCACGGCAACGCCACTTGCGTGATGAACTTCGACGGCGCCAAGGGCTGGTTGATCGGGCCGGAAAACAAGGGCCTGAACTGCATGTTCACCTTCATGAACACTGCACGTATCGGTACCGCGATCCAGGGGCTGGGTGCCGCCGAGCTGGGCTTCCAGGGTTCACTCGCCTACGCCAAAGAGCGTCTGGCCATGCGTTCACTGAGCGGTCCGAAGAACCCGGAAGGCATTGCTGATCCGATCATTGTTCACCCGGACGTTCGTCGCATGCTGCTGACACAGAAAGCGGTTGCCGAAGGCGCCCGTGCCCTGATTTACCTGACGGCACAGCAGGCAGACGTTGTTCACAGCGGCAAAACCGAAGAAGAGCGCAAGGCAGCCGATGAGGCGCTGGGCTTCCTGACACCGATCGCCAAGGCGTTCCTGACCGAAATCGGTTACGAGGCAGCGAACCTGGGTATGCAGGTCTTTGGTGGTCACGGCTTTATCTCCGAGTGGGGCATGGAGCAGAACGTTCGTGACGCCCGTATCGGCATGATCTATGAAGGCACCACCGGTATTCAGGCGCTGGATCTGTTGGGCCGCAAGGTTCTGATGACCCAGGGCGAATCCCTGAAAGGCTTCACCAAGCAGGTGCATCTGTTCTGCAAGGAAAACGCGGAAGACGAGCAGCTGAAGGAATTCATCGAGCCGTTGGCGGCGATGAATAAGGAATGGGGCGAGCTGACCACCAAAATTGGTATGTCTGCCATGAAGAACCGTGAGGAAGTGGGCGCGGCCTCTGTGGACTACCTGATGTACTCCGGTTACGCAGTGTTTGCCTACCTGTGGGCCCGTATGGCCAAGGTTGCCCTGGACAAGATGGTTGAGGGTACCACTGAAGAGATGTTCTACAACGCCAAGATCCAGACTGCGCGCTTCTACTTCAAGCGTATGTTGCCCCGGGCCAAGGGCCACGCAGAAAGCATGCTGGCTGGCGCTGACAGCCTGATGGACATGCCGGAGGAAGCCTTCGCCATCTAAGGCGCGGGCACCGAAGGACGGTTCCAGAGGACAGAAAGCCCGCGCTCCCCGGAGGCGGGCTTTTTTCATGAGTTGCGGTCCGCTTTTAGGGTAGAATAGGCGCCCATAAAAATAATCTTCAGCGGACACATAGCCCGAGCAGGTGTGACTGGCCCAGACTGAGGCCCTTTTGCCACCTGAACAGACTGACAGAATTTTTGGAGAGTTTTAGATGGCTGATTATCAGGCACCCCTACGTGACATGCGCTTTGTTCTGAATGAGGTTTTCGATGCCCCCGCACTGTGGGCCTCACTGCCCAAGGTTGCCGAGCATGTTGACCCGGAAACGGCGGACGCCATTCTTGAAGAAGCCGGCAAGATCAGCAGTGGTGTACTTGCGCCCCTGAACCGCGAGGGTGACGAGCAGGGCTGCAAATGGAACGACGGTGAGGTAACGTCTCCGGAGGGCTTCAAGGAAGCGTACCAGACCATCGTTGAAGGCGGCTGGAACGGTCTTGGCGGCAACCCGGACTTTGGCGGTATGGGCATGCCTAAGACCCTCGTCGCGCAGTTCGAGGAAATGATGCAGGGTGCCAACATGGCATTCGGGCTGGCCCCGATGCTTACGGCCGGCGCCTGCCTCGCGCTGGACGCCCACGGCAGTGATGAGCTGAAAGAAAAGTACCTGCCTAACATGTATTCCGGTGTCTGGTCCGGCGCCATGGATCTGACCGAGCCCCACGCCGGCACAGACCTCGGGATCATCCGCACCAAGGCGGAACCGAACGATGACGGCTCCTTCAACGTTACAGGTACCAAGATCTTTATCACCTGGGGCGAGCACGACATGGCGGAGAACATCATCCACCTGGTGCTGGCCAAACTGCCGGATGCGCCGAAAGGTCCAAAGGGCATTTCCATGTTCCTGGTACCCAAGTTCCTGGTGAATGACGATGGTTCCCTGGGTGAGCGCAACAGCTTCAGTTGTGGTTCCCTCGAGAAGAAAATGGGCATCAAGGGTTCTGCGACCTGCGTAATGAACTTCGATGGCGCGAAAGGCTGGCTGGTCGGCGAAGAAAACAAGGGTCTGGCGGCGATGTTCACCATGATGAACTACGAGCGCCTGGGCGTTGGTATCCAGGGGATCGGCGCGGCCGAAGCCTCTCTGCAAAGCGCTCGGGAATACGCCCTTGATCGTATCCAGAGCCGTGCACCGACCGGTGCCCAACAGCCTGAGAAGGCGGCAGACCCAATCCTCGTGCACCCGGATGTCCGGCGCATGCTGCTCACGATGAAAAGCTATGTGGAGGGCGGTCGTACTTTCTCAACGTACGTGGCCCAGTGGCTGGATATCGCCAAGTTTGCCGAGGATGATGAGCGTCGCAAACACGCCGAAGGTATGGTGGCGTTGCTGACACCGGTGGCCAAGGCATTTCTCACCGATCGCGGCCTTGATACCTGCATCATGGGTCAGCAGGTCTTTGGTGGTCATGGTTTCATCCGCGAGTGGGGCCAGGAGCAACTGGTTCGTGACTGCCGGATTACCCAGATCTACGAAGGAACCAATGGTATCCAGGCACTGGATCTGATGGGCCGGAAAGTGGTCGGCACCCAGGGCAAGCTTTACGAGCTGTTTGCCCAGGACGTCGCAAACTTCCTGGAGGAGAACAGTGGTAACGATCATCTGCGCCCGTTCCTTGAGCCGCTTGCTGCTGCGGTTGAGCGTCTTGATGACGTTACCGAGCACGTGATCAAACAGGCTGGCGATAACCCGAATGCCATTGGGGCAGCGTCTGTGGACTATCTGGATCTGTTTGGCCTGACCGCTCTGGGTTATATGTGGGCGAAGATCGTCAAAGCGGCTGCGCCCCAGGCGGATTCAGATACCTCCGGATTCTACAGCGGTAAACTGAAGACCGCGCGCTTCTACTTTGACCGCCTGCTGCCCAAGACCGTTTCACTGGCTGAAGGTATTCGCAGCGGCAGCGACTCCATGATGGCGCTGACGGCTGAAGAGTTCTGATTAGCCAGCGAGACTCAGGCACAAAAAAACAGGCCCTCGGGCCTGTTTTTTTATGGTTAACTGGTCAGCAGGACGAGTTTCCCGGACTCTCAGAGTCGTTCCATTCTCTCCGGATTGGTAATAAAGGGATTGTCATTACCCTGGATTTCGACAATGCGGCCATGACGGGTCAGCTCGCTATCATCCGGCGGGTCCAGCCTGTTCCAGCCCTTGAACACCGCTGAGGAGCCAAGCCAGGGCAAATCATAGGTGTCCACCATGTAGGCCACCGTGCGCGCCACATCTCCCTTTACCCGCCCCGGGGGCTCAAAGAACTGGGCGCTCTGGCGAATGCCGCATTCGTCTTCGCTTACTGACGAGCCCAGGTCCTCGTAACGAGCGTTTCGCCGGCCCATCTCGGTCCGGCTGCGCACCGGTACCATGTTGTGCATGTCGGACGCGATCTGACGGTAGCGGTTATCCTGTTCACATTGACGCGAGGTGCCACAGTCGAGTGCGCTGCGGACATCGGCCAGTGGATAGACATAACCGTCCGTCAGAACGAATCCTTTGCTTGTAAAGGCGGTGTTGCAGAAGAAGGAATTGCCGCCACTGGCGTAAAGGTCGCCCCAGAAGTGATCGGTAACAACGGTTTTTGGATCACTGAACCGGGTATTCTGGCCAATCACGAGGGTAGTGGTGAGCAATAGGCCAAGTGCTGTGGGTATCAGTAAGAATCGTTTCATACGCCTTTTATACCTCGCAGTGTGTTCAAGCACCCTGTCAATTCGGGCCTCACTGGTCAGGATCTGATCAAGCGGGTCAAAACAATGACGCTTTGTTCACGGATACTGTGAAGTATGGCACAGAGGCTCCAAACCACGGAGCCTCCAGGCTAGAAATTTGTGGCGTAATGTTAACGGGTTAACAGTATTACTTCAGTTTGTTGCGGATGTTCTGGTAACCGGTTTTCAGGTCTTCGCCAAGTTTTGATGCGGTCTGACGAGCTTCCTGAGACGCGTTCTCGGCATCGTGCAGAACTTCATCGATCTTGCTTCTGAAACGATCCCAATCCTGTTCGAGATCCTCCCATTCGTCCTTAACGTCTTCACGGGCCAGATGCATCTGGACGCGCGCCTCATCCCGGTATTGTTTCACTTTTTCCGACAGCTTCTTGAGTTCTTCTTGAAGACTCATATCAAGCACCTCCTTGGATTGTTGGTGTGCTTACAATGCGCCCGATCGTAAAAAACTGTCAAGGGGCCGGCAGGGCCAACAGGGCACAACGAAGGCTGAGTTTGATTCAAATCAGGAACGGCCGGCCAGCAGGGCAGACATATCCCGCAAATAGTGCCAGGGGGAGAGGGAATCGAAGCCTTTCGCCGCGCGGTCGATCTGGCTGCACAGGGTGATGGCCTTATTCAGTTGGTTCCGGTTCAGCCGGCGAGCGGCCTGTTCCATTGCGCGGGCACGTTGCGGCTGGAATACGCCCCGTTTTTTCAGGAATGCGGCGGGATTTTCCGACTGGCCGGCCGCAGATTTCAACTCAAGCAGCAGGTTCAGATCCCGGCTGAGAACCGACAGCAAACCGAGCGGGTTTTCTCCCTCTTGCTGAAGCACAGTGATCATCTTGCCGGCGTGGGGCGCGCGGCCACTGATCAGCTCGGTCACGAGTTCAAAGCCATTGAATCGGGAACTGTCCTGGACCGCCTGTTCAACGGTTTCCTCATCAATGGTATTGCCGTTTGCGAGCAGTGACAGTCTATCGAGCTCCTGGCTCGCGGCGAGCAGATTGCCCTCGAGGCGTTCGCTCATGATGGCCAGGGCACCCCGGGTCAGGCTAAGGCCGCGGTTGCTGGCCCTCTGCTGCAGCCAACCCTGGAACTTGTCGGCGTCGACGGGCCACACCGGTACGTGCACGCCCTTTCCCTGAAGCTCCTTGTACCATTTGCGGCGGGTTTCCGCCGCGTCCAGACGGGCACTGATGAGCACGAGGATGATATCGTCGGGAGGGTCGGCCAGGACTCGTTCCAGTACCGCGCGGCCGTCGCCCAGCTTGCCGGTTGGCAAGTGAATCTCGATGCGCCGTTTTTCCGCGAACAGGGACATGGCACTGAATTCCTCACCAACGGCGTTCCAGTCCAGTTGGTGGTCAGCGTGAAAGGTCAGGCGGTCATGAAAACCGGCGTCTTTTGCGGCCTTGCGAACCTGGTCACAACACTCCTGAACCAGCAGGGGTTCGTCCCCGGATATAAGATAGACGGGCGAAAGGCCCTTTTTCAGCAGCTGGGATAACTGGCCTGGATTGGTCTTCATGGCTGGCCTGTGGCTGGGGCGTCGGCTTCCTGTTCACGCTGGTAATTCGCCCGGATGGCGTCGATGCGCTGCGGGGTCAATGGTGCCAGCCGGAATATCACCTGCTGCGCAAGACGATCGTCCATTTGCTGGCGGAGGGTCTCTTCTTCCCGCTGTCTTGCCAGCACGTTGGTTTCGTCGTAGCGGTAACTCTCGCTAGTGGTCAGGCGTGTCGTGCCCACCATGGGAATCCGATCCGCGCTGATTACTTCAAGATCAACAGAGTGACGCAGCGTGTATTCCGCGGCTGCGGCCTGGGCGGTGATGGCACTTGCGCGACGGTCACGCTCGAAGTTCTTCAGCCGCAGAATGTAGTCGGCCTCCGCCAATGGCGCCATACGGACATTGCCCAGGTTCAGCTGTTCACGCAAGGAACGGCACAGCGTGTCGGGCACCTGTGAGGAGCAATCCACGGCAAGAGGCTCGAGGGCCGAAGAAACCGGTGGCGCACCCCGCAACTGGAATCCGCAACCACCAAGCAGCGCCGCCATCACAGCGGTCAGCATCAGGCGTGCTGACGATTTCAGAGCGGAGTGCCGGGACATATCAGTTGGCCACCACGTTCACCAGTTTGCCGGGGACCACGATAACCTTGCGCACCGTCGCTCCCTCGGTAAAGCGCATGACATTCTCGTTTTCCAGGGCCAGCTTTTCGAGGTCCGCCTTACTGATGTCGGCAGGCACGTCTTCTTTGGCCCGCACCTTGCCATTCACCTGCAGTACCACCTGGATCTGGCTGCGAACCATGGCGGCTTCATCGGCTTTTGGCCAGGGTGCATCAACCACGGGCTCCTGGTGGCCGAGCGCCTGCCAGAGGGTGTGGCAGATGTGCGGGACGATCGGCGACAGCACAAGCACTGCGGTGTCCAGCGCTTCCTGGCGTACCGCACGGGTCTGGGGTTCGTCACCCTGCAGTTTGCCGACCTCGTTAAGCAGCTCCATCACCGCGGCAATGGCCGTGTTGAAGGTCAGCCGACGGCTGATGTCGTCACTGACTTTGGCAATGGTTTCGTGAGTCTTGCGCCGCAGGTTTTTCTGGTCATCGTTCAGGCTTGCCGCGTCCAGAGCGGGTGCTGGGCCAGCGACGGCGTGTTCGTTCACCAGTCGCCAGACCCGCTTGAGGAACCTGTGTGCGCCTTCAACACCGCTGTCGGACCACTCCAGGGACTGTTCTGGCGGGGCCGCAAACATCATGAACAGGCGAACCGTATCGGCGCCGTGCTCATCAATAATAGCCTGGGGATCGATACCGTTGTTCTTGGACTTGGACATCTTGGTGACGCCGCCGGAAACTACCGGCTCACCATCTTCCCGGTGTACTGCTCGAACGGGCTGACCCTTTTCGTCACGCTCGACGGTCACGTCGGCGGGCGAAATCCATACCTTGCCGCCTTTGCCATCGTCGCGGTAATAGGTCTCCGCCAGAACCATGCCCTGGCAAAGCAGCCGGTTGAATGGCTCTGAACTGGTTACCAGCCCGACATCCCGCAAGAGCTTGTGGAAGAAGCGGGCGTAGAGCAGGTGCAGGATCGCGTGTTCAATGCCACCGATGTACTGATCCACTGGCAACCAATAGTTGGCCGCGGACGGGTCCAGCATGCCCTGGTCGTAATTGGGGCTGCAGAACCGCGCGTAGTACCAGGAGGACTCCATGAACGTATCAAAGGTGTCGGTTTCCAGCGTCGCCGGCTGGCCGTTGAACTCCGTCTTGCACCACTCAGGGTCGGCCTTGATGGGAGACTGGACACCGTCCATTTCCACATCTTCCGGCAGACGTACCGGCAGCTTGTCATCGGGCACCGGCATCTCTGTGCCATCTTCCAGGGTCATCATCGGGATCGGTGCACCCCAGTAACGCTGGCGGGATACGCCCCAGTCGCGCAGGCGGTAGTTGACGGTGCGCTTGCCGATATTCTGTTCTTCCAGGTAGCTGGCAATCTCGTCGAAGGCTTCCTCGCTGGTCAGGCCGCTGTATTTGCCAGAAGACACCAGTGTGCCTTTTTCGGAAAACGCTTCTTCCTGCACATCAATCTCGCGGCCATCGCGGGCGGCAATAACCTGCTTGATGGGCAGCTTGTATTTGCGGGCAAACTCATGGTCTCGCTCGTCGTGGCCAGGAACCGCCATCAGGGCACCGGTGCCGTAGTCAGTCAGCACGAAGTTGGCGACCCAGATCGGGATCTCTTCCTGGGTCAGCGGGTGAATTGCCTTGAAACCGGTGTCGATGCCGCGCTTTTCCATGGTGGCCAGCTCGGCCTCCGCAGTCTTGCTGTTTCGGCACTCCTCGACAAACTCAGCCACGTCCCGATGGCGCTCCGCCGCCTCTTTCGCCAGCGGATGCTCTGCGGCCACGGCCATGTAGCTCACACCCATCAGGGTGTCGGGGCGCGTAGTGTAAACGGTCAGGCCACTGTCCCGGTCTTTCAGCGGGAAGGTCAGCTCGGTACCTTCAGACTTGCCGATCCAGTTGCGCTGCATGGTCTTGACCTGCTCAGGCCAGTCTTCCAGCTGGTCCAGATCGTTCAGCAGCTCTTCGGCGTAATCGGTAATGCGGATAAACCACTGGGGAATCTTCTTCTGTTCCACCAGGGCCCCGGAACGCCAGCCCCGGCCATCCACAACCTGCTCGTTGGCCAGAACCGTCTGATCCACCGGGTCCCAGTTCACCGTGGACATCTTCTTGTACACCAGCCCCTTTTCGTAAAGGCGTGCGAAGAACCACTGCTCCCAACGGTAGTAATCCGGCTTGCAGGTAGCCAGCTCCCGGTCCCAGTCGTAACCAAAGCCCAGCTGCTTGAGCTGATTCTTCATATATTCGATGTTGGCGTAGGTCCACTTGGCCGGTGCGGTCTTGTTGGCAATGGCGGCGTTCTCGGCGGGCAGACCAAATGCATCCCAGCCCATGGGCTGCATCACGTTCTTGCCCTGCATGCGCTGATAGCGGGAAATCACATCGCCGATGGTGTAGTTACGGACATGCCCCATGTGCAGCTTGCCACTGGGGTAGGGGAACATGGACAGGCAGTAGTACTTGGGCTTGCCCGGCTCTTCCTTGACCATAAAGGTCTTGTTCTCTTCCCAGAAATCACGGGCATTCTGTTCTACGTCACGGGGATTGTATTGCTCGTCCATTCCTGCCATTACCGAAATTACCTTGTGTGGAAAAATAAAAGCCTGTATCAAAAATCACGTCCGGAGCGGGCCGAACATTCTAACGCACACTAGCCTTTACAGGTAGTCTGCCAATTTTCTGTTCTTGTGCCAGACTTATAGTCATGGGGGAGGTTCTGGCGGGGGATGGCTTCCCGCGACACGCCGTGAATACGTCCGTGTAGGCTTGATCGCAGCATCCATGCTGCTCACAGTCCCGGGAAGCCATCCCCGCCAGAACCCCAGACAAAGTCAGTGGAGTCAACAGGCGTGTTCCAGAGGTTTGGGAACCGTGATGGGGGCCTTCGTGCCGGGACTGTCTGCAGCATGGATGCTGCAGTCAAGCTTACAGGGATGTATTTACAGCGTGTCCCGGCACGAAGGCCCCCAGCGCGGCTCTTGCACCTGACTGCGGTATTCAAGGAGTCGATATGACACAACCAGAAAGAAGTCATCTCTCAGGCAAGGCACTGGAAGTTTACGACCGTATGCTGGAGCGGGTAAAAACGCGTCTCCATGACCTGGAAGAAACATCGCTCCAGAACCTCGAAGAAGAGGTCCAGAAAGCGGTGGAGTTTGAGTACGAACTCGAGGAAATGACCCGGGATGAGGCAAACCTCCTGGGTGCTTATCTGCAGCGGGATCTTGAACACCTGCTGCATTTTGTCGAGGAGACTGGTGAAGGCCTGAGCGAATGGTTGCAGCTTGATATCGCGCTGCTGGAACACCAGTTGGCGGACAGTTTGTTCTCGGTTGCTGATAAAACCGTCGTCGACTTTCTGGAACTCAGACAGAAACTGGAAAACAAGGAAGTGGGCCAGTACATTTCAGGCGAGGTGGCTACTGCTGGCATGTTCCAGTGCCTGAACTGCGGGCATATGCGCTGCCTGACAGCCACCAGCCACCTTGAACCCTGTGAAGCCTGCGGCTCCCACTACTACGAGCGGGTTACGAGCCGCTGGCCGAAACAGGAGGAATGACCCGCTCCCGGACAAAGACAATCAGAATGACCGCCAGGGTCAGGACGGGCCAGGAGCCGGTCTGCATGTAAGGCGTGCTGCCGGTGGCGGTGAATACCTCGCCAGTCAGGGTGGCGCGCTCGAAATGGGGGATGGTTTCGGTCAGCTGACCGCGGTTGTTAATGATCGCGGTGACGCCATTGTTGGTGCCGCGGAGCATGTAACGACCCGTCTCCAGAGCCCGCATTCTGGCAATCTGCAGGTGTTGCAACGGGCCAATGGAGTCGCCGAACCAGCCATCGTTGCTGATGGTCAGTAGCAGGCCCGCGCCCCGGGCATTGAAGGCGACGAAATCCGGGTAGGCGACCTCGTAGCAAATGAATGGCATCACATTGACGCCATTGGCCTTGAGTGGATCCTGCCACGCCGGTCCCCGGCTGAAATCGCTCATTGGCAAATCGAAGAAACCGATCAGGCCCCGCAGCACGCTTTGCAGTGGCACGTACTCGCCGAAAGGCACGAGCTTCTGCTTGTGGTAGATCCCTTCGCCATTGCCGATGGCCATGATGCTGTTGTGAAACGTGAAATCTTCAATACGGTCACTGAAGCCGTACCAGGGTATCCCGGTAATCAGCGTACTGTTGTCGCCCAGCTGTTCACTGATGTGATCAATGATCTTGCCAGCCTGGTCCTGAGGGATCGGAATGGCGGTCTCGGGCCACAGGATCAGATCCGTGTCCCAGTGATCCTCGGTCATGCCGAGGTAGGTAACGATCTGATCCTTCAGGAACTCGGGATCCCATTTGATCTGCTGGGGAATATTGCCCTGCATGGCGGCAAACGAGGTAGGCTCCTCGTTTAGCTCCGTCCACTCGACACGGTTCATGGCCGGGGCAATCAGCCAGGGAATCAGCGCCACCGCAAGAGTGATGCCTGCAGCAACCGGCTTGGCGTGTTTCAGGAGCCACCAACTCCCGTAGAGTGCGGCCCCTGTGGCCGTTATCCAGAAAGTGATGCCATGCACGCCGGTCAGAGGTGCCAGCCCGGCGAGCGGTCCGTCCGTGTGTGCTGTGCCCAGATACAGCCAGGGAAAACCGGTAAGCAGCCAGCCCCGAAGCCAGTCGCCAAGTATCCAGATAGCGGGAAACAGTATCAGACGCCGGGCGGGACTCTCCTTGGCAAGCTTGCCCCAGAACCAGAACGCCAGACCGTGGAACAGCGCCAGCCCTGCAACAAAGAGAACCGTCAACAAAACGGCAATCGGAATGGCGGTATTACCGTGTTCGCTGATACTGACGTAGACCCAGCTGGCGCCGCTGCCGAACAGCCCCAGGCCAGTAAGCCAACCGGCCCGGAAGAGCTTCTCTGGAGCCAGCGGAACCGTCACGAGGAGAATAAGAAGGACTGAAACCGGTCCCAGCCACCAGAGGTTGAACGGTGAAAAGGTCAGGGTTTGCATGGCGCCGGCAACCAGAAGGGTTGCTGCGCCAAGTAATGCGTTTGAGGAAAGCGGGGTCTTCAGCGCTCTAGTATTTTTCGCGTCACTGTTCACTTCGGGTTACCTGCAGCAGACGGATTACACGGTTATCGGCGTTGGCAATGGTAAAGCGCAAACCGCCGAATTCAACCGATTCGCCCCGTCTGGGCAGGTGTCCGAATTCCTTGAGAACCACGCCACCGATGGTGTCGAATTCCTCTTCGTCCAGTTCGGTCTCGAAGAACTCATTAAAATCATCAATGGGTGTTACCGCTTTTACGGCATAGCTGCCATCGCCCCGGGCCTTGATATGGGTCTCTTCATCGAAATCATGCTCATCTTCGATTTCGCCCACAATCTGTTCCAGCACGTCTTCAATAGTGATCAGGCCGGCCGTACCACCGTATTCATCGACCACAATCGCCATGTGGTTACGGTTTTCCTTGAATTCCTTGAGCAACTGGTTCAGACGCTTGCTCTCGGGTACGAAAGTGGGCGGGCGCAGAATTTCCCGGATACGATTCCAGTTGAGGTCGTTGTTCAGAGCCAGTGGAAGCAGATCCTTGGCAAGAAGAACGCCAATCACGTCGTCCTGGCTGTCCCCGATGACCGGGAACCGGCTGTGTGCAGAATCCATGATTTCGCCCAGGAACTCCTTGGGCTCCTGGGATGCCTTGACGGTGACCATCTGGGAGCGGGGAATCATAATCTCATCCACCCGCATGTCGATCACCTGCATGGCACCTTCGATGATGCTCATGGCATCAACATCGATGATGTTCTGGGACTCGGCGTCCCGCAGGATTTCCAGCACGTCCTCAACGGACTCAGGCCCGCTGGAGAAGGCCTGGGATATACGTTCCAGCCAGGACTTGCCGCCCTGACTGCGACTCGACTGATCGTCGCTCATGAGTCTTGTTCCGTTTCCTCTGCTTCGTAGGGATTGCCGAATCCGAGCTGCGCAAGCAGTCGGACTTCGAGGGCTTCCATGACCTCGGCATCTTCGTCTTCAATATGATCAAAACCCTGGAGATGCAACATGCCGTGCACCACCATGTGCGCCCAGTGGGCGACCAGGTTTTTTTTCCTGTTCCATGGCCTCTTTCTCGACAACCGGTGCACAAATCACCAGATCTCCGGCCAATGGCACCGTTATACCGGCTGGCGCCTCAAATGGGAAGGACAACACGTTGGTCGGGTAGTCCCGCCCACGGTACTGATGATTCAGGGCCTGGCTTTCTTCGGTTCCGACAATACGGACCGTCACCTCGGACGGATCCTCGCCCTGCCAGGCAAGTTGCGCCCATTTTTGAACCTGCGTCTCCGAAGGTATCCCCGGCGCCTCGAAAACCTGCTGAAAATCCACAGTCAGCTTATTCACTGGCCCGTCGCACTCCCGTCGTCAAAGGAATCGTAGGCTTCAACAATCCGCTGTACCAGCGGGTGCCGAACAACGTCCTTTGCTTCGAACCGTGTGAACCCAATACCCGATACCTTGCTCAGAACCCCGGCAGCGTGAATAAGCCCTGAATTCTGACCCCGTGGCAGGTCTACCTGAGTGGTGTCGCCGGTAATCACAGCCGTGGAGCCAAAGCCGATCCGGGTCAGAAACATCTTCATCTGCTCCCGGGTGGTGTTCTGGCTTTCGTCCAGAATGATGAACGAGTTGTTCAGCGTGCGGCCGCGCATGAACGCCAGCGGCGCAATCTCAATCACGCTTTTCTCAATCAGCCGGGTAACCTGGTCAAACCCAAGCATTTCATAAAGCGCGTCGTAAAGCGGGCGCAGGTATGGGTCGACCTTTTGCGCGAGATCGCCAGGAAGAAAACCAAGCTTCTCGCCGGCCTCGACCGCGGGCCGAACCAGCAAAATCCGCTTCACCTGCTCGTCTTTCAGAGCCTCAACGGCACAGGCCACCGCCAACCAGGTCTTGCCGGTACCCGCCGGCCCAATCCCGAAGTTGATATCGTGGGTGCGGATATTGTGCACATACTTCTGCTGATTCGCACCCCGCGGCTTGGCCTGAAGCTTGGGGGTCTTGATGACCGTCACAGCGCCATCGTAGGGCACGTCTTCGGGCAGGCGTTCAAAACCGGTTTCCCGGATATACAGATGCACGGTATCCGGAGGAAGGTCATCGGTAGCCTCGGTTTCCCGATAAAGATGCCGGATAACCTCAACGGCCGCCGCCACATGCTCGGTCTCACCCTCAACTCGGATATGATGGCCGCGCCTGCCGACTTTCACGTGCAGGCGTTTTTCAATCATCTTCAGGTTTTCATCAAACTGGCCACAAAGCGTCGCCAGCCGACGCTGGTCCACCGGGTGCAGGTCAAATTGTCTGTGATCGTTGGCGTTCAAAAGTGCTCCGTTTTGATTTACTCCCCCTGGTTTCTCGTTTGGGAGTAGGTGTTTCTATTTTTCGGTTAACGGGCAAGGGCCGGGCGGACTTTCCAAAAAACGCCCATGAATACGTCCATGTAGGGCTCGGTCGCGCCATCCCTGGCGCTCCACGTTTTTGGAAAGTCCGCCCGGCCCTTGCCCTGATTATTCTATGTGCAGGCCCGATTGTTGAAAAACAAGTAGGTCGGATTACGACTTCGTCTAATCCAACCTATGAATGCGCAGTTTCTACCAAGCAGACGGCTGTGCGGCCGACGGAGAGTGGTGCGTATCCCTTCCCAAAAATGTCGGCGGCCAAGGATGGCCGACGCCAAGCGCCCATGGATGTGCTCGTAGCGTTTTTTGGGAAGGGATACGCACCACTCGCCAAACTCCAAGCCCAAGACGAATAGGGAACAGGATTCAATAAAGCTCTGAGCTCACGGGCACACCGCGAAGTGAGTTGGGATAGGCCTCCACAATATTGACATCAATAAAGTGCCCGACAACCTCCGGATTCTCATGCCGGAAATTCACAATCCGGTTGTTCTCGGTACGCCCTGCGTATTCGCCAGGGTCTTTCTTGGACAGGCCAGTCACCAGAATCCGCTGGGTGCTGCCAACCATCTTGCGGCTGATGTCCATTACATTCTGGTTAAGGCGATCCTGCAGGATGCTAAGCCGCTGTTTCTTGATGTCCATCGGCGTATCGTCCGGCAGATCTGATGCCGGCGTGCCGGGCCGTGCGCTGTAGACGAAGCTGAAGGACATGTCGAAGCCGATGTCGTTGATCAGCTTCATGGTGTCTTCAAAGTCCTTCTCGGTTTCGCCCGGGAAGCCGATGATGAAGTCGGACGAAAAGCTGATGTCCGGGCGGATCTTGCGAAGGCGGCGGAGTTTGGATTTGTACTCCAGCGCTGTATGGCCACGCTTCATGGCCGCCAGAATGCGGTCGGAACCGCTCTGAACTGGCAGGTGCAGATGGCTGACCAGCTCCGGAACGCGCTCATAGACATCAATGAGAGCATCGGAGAACTCCACCGGATGGGATGTGGTGTACCGGATGCGATCAATGCCGTCGATGGTGGCGATCAGCTCAATCAGTTCCGCCAGGTCCATCGTGTCGCCGTCGTGGGTTTCGCCACGGTAGGCATTCACGTTCTGGCCCAACAGGTTAACCTCGCGAACACCCTGGCTGGCGAGGTGGGCCACTTCGGCGATCACATCGTCTGCCGGGCGGCTGACTTCTTCACCGCGGGTATAGGGCACCACGCAGAACGTGCAGTACTTGCTGCAGCCTTCCATGATTGAAACAAACGCGGAGGGGCCATCGGCGCCGGGCTCGGGCAGGTTGTCGAATTTTTCGATTTCCGGGAAGCTGACGTCCACCACGCCAACACCGTTACCCTTGGCGCGCACTTCGGTAATCATGTCCGGCAGGCGATGCAGGGTCTGGGGGCCGAAGACCATGTCCACGTAAGGTGCGCGGTCAATGATCGCCTGGCCTTCCTGGGAAGCCACACAGCCACCCACGCCGATGATCATTTCCGGCTTTTTGCTTTTCAGCTTTTTCCAGCGGCCAAGCTGGTGGAACACCTTCTCCTGGGCTTTTTCCCGAATGGAGCAGGTGTTCAGCAGCAGAATGTCGGCGTCATCGGGTGAATCGGTCATTTCGACGGTTTCACCGGTTTTGAGCAGGTCTGCCATGCGGGCAGAGTCATACTCGTTCATCTGACAGCCGTGGGTTTTGATGTACAGCTTCTTGGCCATGGGTCTCACGTAATCTAATGGATGTTGCGCCGGGAACTGGTGTTTGAAACGGGGCGCCAGCAAAAAGGAACTGCGTATTATAACGGGGTGCTTAAACTTCAACCACCTTTGTCTCGGCTAGTTGCTAGTCCGCTTGTGGTATTATTTTTGGTTATTTAAATCGACAATCAAGCCCGAACACGATCATGACCCCCGAACGCCTCGCCCGAATCAAACAAACCCTGAACACCCGGCAGCCGGACCTGAGCGTCCTAACCGACCAGGTCCACAAGCCCCGGAATCTGTCCGCCATCATCCGCTCCTGCGATGCGTTTGGCTTGGCGAACATGCACGTGGTCTGGCCAAAAGAAGGCTTCCGGGCATTTCGCAAAACCGCCGGTGGCAGCTACAACTGGGTAACAACCCACACCCACCGGAGCATGGACGAAGCGATCCAGAGTCTGAAAGTGCAGGGCCACAAGCTCTATGCGGCGCAGCTCTCCGACCGGGCTATCGATTTCCGGGATGTGGATTACACCCTGCCGTGCACGATAATCCTGGGTAACGAAGTGGATGGCGTCAGCGTCGATGCCGCGGCTCAGGCTGACGAGCACATCGTTATCCCAATGATGGGGATGGTGGAGTCGCTGAACGTATCGTCTGCCTGCGCGATTGTCCTGTCCGAAGCCCAGAGGCAGCGGAAGCTGGCCGGCATGTTCGATCAGCGCCGGATGCCGGATGACGAGTACAACCGCCTTTTATTCTGTTGGTGTCAGCCCACCGTCAAACGCTACTGCGACGACCGCAATTTGCCGTATCCGCCGATAGATCTGGAAACGGGTGAGTTGGTCGATGGTGTGGGCTGGATGCAGGAAGTAAGAAAGTTAAGGGCGAATCGCCCACGGTGGGATGACGAACCCAAAGTCACCGCAGATGAGCAATAAAAAGAAAATTACTCTTCTGTGAGATCGGTCCGGGGGTGGGAGGTCTTTTCTGTCGAGAAAAGATGTCTGAGCGAAGCGAGTTGCTTTTCCCAGGAGAAAAGGTCTCCCACCTCTGGACCAGCCCCCAAATCGAGCAGGCTACTTAGCAAAAGCTAGAGCCCATTACTCCTCGCGAGCCTCAAGATACCGCTGAAGCTGCTCCCGCAAAGCCTTGGGAAGCCGGGTAATCGTCAGGGCATCTTTGTCACGGTCATAGTAAATCGCCTGATTTACCAGGTCGGAAGAGAAGGACACGCTCATTCCGCCTCCCGAGCCTGCAATCCGTACCAACTTTTTCACTTTCCGGTGGTCCGGGTGCAGCACGCCGCTTTCCGGCAGTTCAGCAGTTTTTGAGGCAAACTCCTTGAAGCGTTGCGGCTCACTCTCGTCCAGGTAGCCGGACAATGCCTCGATTTCGACCGGCTCGCCCAGGGCATGCTGCTCCTTACAGAACTCATAGGCCTTGTTGCGAACCTCGCCGGCTTTTTCGGGCTCCGAGGACTTCGCGAAGGCCTCGACCGCGTCCAGGAAGGTCATGGTTTCCTTTTCCACATCCACCTGATTGGTAAACCCGCACAAACGGATAAACAGCTCGCCCGGCTCGCCGGTGCCGCGGCCGTGGACCAGTGTCAGATAGTTTTCCGCCGGGTTGTTACCCCGCCAGTCATCCAGCTCGATGCGAACCGCCAGATTCAAACGGGACAGACTGAGAACGTCGGTGGCATCCAGTGACTGGTTGCCATCGAAGCGCATGGCGCTGTCGGTTTCCAGGATAAACAGGTAAACCACCTCGGCGTCCGCCAGGGCATCATGGACAATCATCAGGTGGCCATCGAACTCTTCCTGACTGCCGGTCAGGAGCTCCTGCCACTGTCCGAACAGGCGGTCGGTCATGGCGCCGAAGGTTTGCTTGTCTTCCAGGTAGTCTTTCAGCCAGGCGCTGAACGGGCACTCGCCCAGATCTTCGGAAAACCGGCCGTATTTCTTACCGGGCTTGCTGTTGAACAGGCGCTTCATCTGCTTGTGCAGGCCCTCGTAATCGCCACCGGGCTCCTGCAGGGCCTCACCGGTCACAAGGCGGGCAGGCTGGCCCGGCTGGTACTGGCTGGCGAAGGCAGTGCGGAGGTGTTTGATGGCCATTTTTGCAGCTCCTGTTGATTAGTGCGGTTGGCTCAGAGGTGCGGGATTGTGCCATGAGTTGGCTTTCGATTCATTGGTAGCTTTCTGGTTTTGGTGGCGGGCCGCAGGGCAGGTGATTCTTTTTCTTCCGAAAAAACAACTCGCTTCGCTCAGACATTTTTTTCTACAGAAAAAGAATCACCTACCCCACGTCCACGGGCCTCTCAATGGTCCGCCAAAAAAATTAATGTTTGCCGTACTTTTGCTTAGGGAAGTAACGCCAGAGAACGCCGGCGGTGGGGTGGGGGTATCTTTTTCTGCCGGGAAAAGATGTCTGAGCAAAGCGAGTTGCTTTTCACAAAGAAAAAGATACCCCCACCCCGGCGCCAGCCACCGAAGCAGGGATATCTCTCATGTACTCAGAAGTCAGGAATCAAACCCGCTTGCTGCGAATCAACTCCTGAACAAGTTTGCCAACAGCCTCAGGGATCTCCTGCTCGTTGTCGGCGGTTATTGCGGCGTTGGCGATGTCAGTGCCCAGGTTAACGGCAATGGCAACCAGGCCGTGGGAAGTCAGAAGCTGGGCCACGCGGCGGCGTTCGTCGGCATCGCCGGCGTTTTCTTCGGTGACCACCACGGCGGTTTTGCCCTGGTCGAACAGCGCACGCTCAACGGCGAGGGCCAGTGCCGGCGCCTGGCGACCATTACAGGCAATGATGGCCGGTTTCTGGGCCAGTCGGCGCTCGCGTTCTTCCACAGAAACCGGATCGAGCGATTCGCCGGAATCTGCCAGGCCGGCCACCATGCCTGCACCGATGGTGACGTTGGAGAGCCGGTCGATCACGATGAAGCTGCCTGTGGCGTGGTTGCGCTGGTAGGCGTCGAAGGCGATCGGCTGGTTCAGGGTCAGCTCGCACAGGCCGATTTCGTTCAGCTGGAGCTGGCTTGGGTTGGCCTGCTGTTCCAGGGTGTTTACGTCGGTCTGGTGGTGGATCTTTTTCACCGTGCCGGAGGTAAAGGTCGGTCCCAGCTTGATGTCGTACAGCCGGCCGGTTTCCAGGGGGGCGTCGGTCATCCAGACGATATTGGCGTTGAAGCGGTTGCCCACTTCCGGCTCATCTTCGACCTTTACCAGCATATCGCCGCGACTGATGTCGATTTCATCGGTCAGGGTGAGGGTAACCGCCTGGTCAATATAGGCCTCTTCAAGATTGCCATCGAAGGTGACAACTTCCTTGACCGTGCTGGTCCGCCGCGAGGGCAGGGCCATCACTTGTTCGCCGGGGCGGATCACGCCGGAGGCGATGGTGCCGCAGAAGCCCCGGAAATTGAGGTTCGGTCGGGTAACGTACTGAACCGGGAAGCGGAAATGCTCCAGGTTCTTGTCCCGGCCCACTTCCACGGTTTCGAGAATCTCCATCAGGGGCTGGCCGGTGAACCAGGGTGTGTTCTCGCTTTTGTTTACCACGTTGTCGCCTTCAAGGGCGGACAGCGGTACAAAACGGATATCTTTCAGGCCCAGCTTGGCGGCAAACGCCAGGTAATCGTCTTTGATTTCGTTGAAGCGCTCTTCGCTGAAATCCACCAGATCCATCTTGTTCACGGCCACTACGATGTGCCGAATACCCAGCAGAGACGCGATGTAGGAATGGCGCCGGGTTTGGGTGAGAACACCGTGGCGGGCGTCGATCATCAGGATCGCGACCTGGGCGGTAGACGCGCCGGTGGCCATGTTACGGGTGTACTGTTCATGGCCCGGGGTGTCAGCGATGATGAACTTGCGCTTGTCGGTAGAGAAGTACCGGTAGGCCACATCGATTGTGATGCCCTGTTCGCGCTCAGCCTGCAGGCCGTCGACCAAGAGGGCAAGGTCGAGTTTCTCGCCCGTCGTTCCCATCTTGGCGCTGTCGGTTTTCAGGCTGGCCATGTGATCTTCGTAGATCATCTTGGTGTCATGGAGCAGGCGGCCGATCAGGGTGCTCTTGCCGTCATCCACGCTACCGCAGGTGAGCAGGCGCAGGAGTTCCTTGTTTTCGTGCTGCTTCAGGTAGGCCTGAATATCTTCTGCAATCAGATCAGACTGGTGTGACATCTTAGAAATACCCTTCCCGCTTTTTCTGTTCCATGGAGCCGGCTGAATCGTGGTCGATTACCCGACCCTGGCGCTCGGAGCTCTTGGCCAGCAACATTTCCTGGATAATGTCAGGAAGCGTGTTGGCTTCGGATTCGATGGCGCCCGTCAGCGGGTAGCAGCCCAGGGTCCGGAAGCGAACCGATTTCATCATTGGTTTCTCGCCTTCCTTCAATGGCATGCGGTCGTCGTCCACCATGATCAGGGTGCCATCGCGCTCAACGACCGGGCGTTCGGCGGCATAGTAGAGCGGAACGATGTCGATGTTCTCAAGGTAGATGTATTGCCAGATATCCAGTTCCGTCCAGTTGGACAGCGGAAACACCCGGATACTCTCGCCCTTGTTGATCTTGCCGTTGTAGATATTCCACAACTCGGGACGCTGGTTCTTGGGATCCCAGCGATGGTACTCATCCCGAAACGAATACACGCGTTCCTTGGCCCGGGATTTTTCCTCGTCTCGGCGGGCACCGCCGAAGGCTGCATCAAACTTGTACTTGTCGAGCGCCTGTTTCAGGGCCTGGGTCTTCATGACATCGGTATGTTTCGCGCTGCCGTGAGTAAACGGCCCGATTCCCTGGTCCACGCCTTCCTGGTTGGTGTGCACAATCAGGTCGAGGCCGAACTTCTCAGCGACGTTGTCCCTGAACTTGATCATGTCCCGGAATTTCCAGGTGGTATCAATGTGCATCAACGGAAAGGGCGGCTTACCCGGGTAAAAGGCCTTAAGGGCCAGGTGAAGCATTACCGCGGAGTCCTTGCCGATGGAATACAGCATTACCGGATTGTCGAACTCGGCTGCCACTTCCCGGATGATGTGGATGCTTTCCGCTTCCAGCTGTTTCAGGTGCGTGAGGTTGTATGTGGTCATGATAATCCGTTGCCGCCGTGCGGGCCGTGTTGGCTGTGCGAATGAATACGGCAACTATACCAGAGGGGATAAGGGCATAAGAAGACGGCCAACTAGACATTGGCGTTATAACAATATAGCAGTGGTGGGACCTGGTCGTTCGTCAGCCGGCAGGTCGAGGTCAGGCCGGATTGCGGGAGTCAGCCAACAGTTTGGCAACGTATCGATCGACGTAATCGAAGCCGTTACCTTCAAACTCAGCGAACTGGATGCCCAGCTGAAACTCGTCCCTTGCGATGCGTCGCATGTGAACGATGTTGCCGTCGGCAATAATGGAAACCGGTTGCGTTGCAACCACGGGCACGGAGAATCGGGTCTTCACGGCAATCCAGTGTCCTGGAGCCGGGGCCTTTTGCTCGGGAATGAGTTGTTTCACCGTTTCCTGATTACAGGAAATCATGACGCCCGTGCGGGAGAGATTGGATACCGAACAGGTCAGGCAGCAGCCGTCCGATTTCTCAATAGTAATGTCGGTGGCTACGTCCACTCGCTGTTGGTTGCGCAAATTCAATTTGGCGGCGACAGGTTTCATGTTGACTCTTCTGGCGTGTCTGGTTGCGAATGATGCTGCCTTTCCCATAAATCCCTTCCAGAAAAACACTTAAACGCATGATAAGCGAATGAAAGTGTAGTTGTTTACTTTGTGATCAGCAAGAAGCCTGCCGCCTATAGTGGCAGATTTGTTAAATCTTTCTGAACAAGACGTCACAAATTTTGACGTCCGTCAGTTTCCATCGGTTCCAATACTCGTCGGACTTTTGCTGCAGGCGGTCCCTGAGCTGGTGTAAAATATAGCCCTCCATTCATTTGTGGGCTCGCGCTGAGCTCCGGGAATTTCAAGCCTTCTATGACAGATAACACCCAGACCCCAGCCTCGTCCGGCAACGGCAAAGTCGGTTTCATCAGCCTCGGTTGTCCCAAGGCTCTCGTCGACTCCGAGCGCATTCTCACGCAGCTCAGGCTGGACGGCTACGACGTTGTCCCGTCCTATGACGACGCCGACATTGTTGTGGTCAACACCTGCGGATTTATCGATGCCGCCAAACAGGAGTCGCTTGATGCGATCGGTGAGGCCATCAGCGAAAACGGCAAGGTGATTGTCACCGGTTGTATGGGTGTAGAGGCCGACAAGATTCGCGATACTCACCCGGGTGTTCTGGCGGTTTCCGGCCCCCACGCCTATGAAGAAGTGGTCGGCGCGGTTCACCAGTTCGTTCCGCAGAAAAAGCAGCACGATCCGTTCACCGACCTGGTTCCGCCGCAGGGAATCAAACTGACTCCGCGGCACTACGCCTACCTCAAGATCTCCGAGGGTTGTAACCATCGCTGCACCTTCTGCATCATCCCCTCCATGCGCGGTGATCTGGTCAGCCGGCCCATTGGCGATGTAATGGACGAAGCCCAGCGCCTGGTGGATGCCGGTGTAAAAGAGCTCTTGGTCATCTCCCAGGATACCTCCGCCTACGGCGTCGACACCAAATACCGCACCGGTTTCTGGCAGGGGCGGCCGCTCAAGACCAAGATGCAGTCACTGTGCGAAGCGCTCGGCGAAATGGGCGTGTGGGTACGCCTGCACTACGTTTATCCCTATCCCCATGTCGACGACATCATTCCGCTGATGGCCGAGGGAAAAATCCTGCCGTACCTGGACATCCCGTTCCAGCACGCCAGCCCGAAAGTACTCAAGGCCATGAAGCGCCCGGCCCACGACAGCAAAACTCTGGAGCGCATCCGCAAATGGCGTGAGATCTGCCCCGAGCTCACCATCCGCTCCACCTTCATCGTCGGTTTCCCCGGCGAAACCGAGGAAGACTTCCAGTACCTGCTGGACTGGCTGGATGAAGCCCAGCTGGATCGCGTAGGCGCGTTCAAATACAGCCCGGTCGAAGGTGCCAAGGCCAACGAGCTAGAAGGTGCTGTTTCGGAGGAAGTCAAAGAAGAACGTCTGGCCCGTTTTATGGAAAAACAGGCAAAGATTTCAGCGGCTCGTTTGCAAGCCAAGATCGGGCAGACGATCGATGTGCTGATCGATGAGGTCGACGAGGAAGGAGCGATTGGCCGATCAAAGGCCGATGCGCCGGAGATAGACGGTATGGTCTATCTCAACGATGAGACCGATCTTGTTCCGGGTGAGATTGTTCAGGCCGTGGTTGAGCATGCCGACGAGCATGACCTCTGGGCTCGTTTGGTCTGAACTACCGAGAGTTATCGAAGGGATCCATGGCCTAGGCGGGCAGCTTCTCCCAAAAATGTCGGCGGCCAAGGATGGCCGACGCCAAGCGCACATGGATGTGCTCGTAGCGGTTTTTGGGAGAAGCTGCCCGCCTAGGACTTCCCCCAAATGAGAAGGCTAGGGCCGCAACCAACAGTCACGGCCCAAAGCCAGCAGGCTATCCCCCAAGCTTGCGAACAAGAATCTCATTAAAGAGCTTGGGGTTCCCCTGACCCTTAGAGGCTTTCATCAGCGGCCCCATAAAGCCGCCAAGCATCTTCTTGCGCTTCTTCGGGTCTTCCTCGTTCTGATACTGCGCCACCTGATCCGGCATGCCCGCCAGAACCTCATCTACCATGGCTTCCAGGGCGCCGGTGTCAGACACCTGTTTGAGACCTTTGGCGTCGATGATCGCGTCAACGCTGTCGTTCTCACCAGACCACAGCGCCTCGAACACCTTCTTCGCGCCGGCGGATGAAATCGTATTGTCGGCAATCCGTACCACCAGATCGCCCAGCTGAGCGCCGCTGATGGGCGAATCGGCAACCGATTTTTCCTCTGCATTCAGGCGCGCAGAGAATTCGCCCTGGATCCAGTTGGCGACCAGTTTTGCGTCTTTGCCCTGGCTGGCCGCTTCTTCAAAGAAAGTGGCCAGTTTCGAGTCACCGCTGAGCAGGCCGGCGTCGTAGTCATTCAGACCGTACTGCTCCATAAAGCGGGCTTTGCGAGCGTCCGGCAGTTCCGGAAGGCTGTTACGAGCTTCCTCGATAAAGGAATCATCGATTTCCACCGGCAGCAGGTCCGGGCAGGGGAAGTAGCGGTAGTCGTTGGCTTCTTCCTTGGTGCGCATTGAGCGGGATTCGTCACGGTCGCCGTTGTACAGGCGGGTTTCCTGCACGATGTTGCCGCCGTCTTCCAGTATGTCCATCTGGCGCTCGACTTCGTGGGCGATGGCCTGCTCCATGAACCGGAAGGAGTTCAGGTTCTTGGTTTCGGTCCGCGTGCCCAGCGTGTCGGAGCCCTTCGGCTTCAACGAAATGTTGACGTCGAAACGCATGGAACCCTGGGACATATCGCCGTCGCAGATACCCAGTGACGTCACGATGCTGTGCAGCTTCTTGGCAAAGGCAACGGCTTCTTCCGCATTGTTCATATCCGGTTCGGTGACCACTTCGATCAGCGGGGTGCCTGCGCGGTTAAGATCGACGCCGGTCATGCCGTGGAAATCCTCGTGCAGGGATTTGCCGGCATCTTCTTCCAGGTGGGCGTGATGGATTCGAACGCGCTTGGTCTCACCGTTTGGCAGATCAATATCCACGAAACCGGGGCCGACAATCGGACGCTCCAGCTGAGTGGTCTGATAGCCTTTGGGCAGGTCCGGGTAGAAGTAGTTCTTCCGCTCGAATACCGAACGGCGCTCGATCTCCGCATTCACTGCCAGGCCAAACATGACCGCGTAGCGGAAAGCCTGCTCGTTGGGGACCGGCAGCGTGCCGGGCATGGCCAGGTCAACGGCGTTGGCCTGCGTGTTAGGCTCGGCGCCGTAAGCGGTGCTGGAGCCTGAAAAAATCTTGGTCTTGGTGGCGAGCTGAACGTGAATTTCCAGCCCGATCACAATGTCCCACTGCATAGTTGCTCTCTCCTGTAAGGGGGCCTGTCCCGGGCTTATTGCGGTTTGCGCTGGTGCCAGTCGGTCACCTGCTGGAATTGATGGGCGGCGTTCAGCAAACGGGCCTCGGAGAAATAATCCCCGATTATCTGAAGACCCACCGGGAGACCGTCCACGAAACCGGCCGGTACCGACATGGCCGGTACACCCGCCAGGTTGATGGCGATGGTGAATACGTCTTCCAGGTACATGGTCACAGGATCGCTGGTTTTTTCACCCTGAATAAATGCCGGCGAGGGCGTGGTGGGGCTCATCAGCACATCCACTTCCTTGAAGGCATTGATGAAATCCTGCTGGATCAGCCGCCGAACCTTCTGGGCCTTGAGATAATAGGCATCGAAATAGCCGGCCGAGAGAGCGTAGGTGCCCACGAGAATCCGACGTTTCACCTCTTCGCCAAAACCCTCCGCGCGGGAGCGGGTGTACAGATCCATGAGATCCTTCGGATTCTCGCAGCGATAGCCATAGCGCACACCGTCAAATCGCGACAGGTTGGCGGAGGCTTCGGCCGGTGCAATCACGTAGTAGGCGGCAATTGCCAGCTTCGCATTCGGCAGCGACACCTCTTTAACGGTAGCACCCAGCTTCTCGTATTCCTTTACCGCATTGCGAACCTGCTGCTCCATCGCCGGGCTTAGCTGATCGCTGAAATACTCCCGGGGCAGGCCGATTCTTAAACCTTTAAGGGGCTCGTTCAGCGTGGCGGTGTAATCCGGCACCTCGCGGTCAATAGACGTCGAGTCCTTCGGATCAAAACCTGCCATCACATTCAGCATCAGCGCATTGTCTTCCGCTGTGCGAGCCATGGTGCCGCCCTGGTCGAGACTGGAGGCAAAGGCAATCATCCCGTACCGGGACACCCGGCCATAAGTGGGCTTCAGGCCAGTAACACCACACAGTGCCGCCGGCTGACGGATCGAGCCGCCAGTATCCGTGGCGGTAGCTGCCGGAATCAGTCGAGCGGCAACCGCCGCAGCCGACCCGCCCGATGAACCGCCCGGCACCCGCTTATTACCTTCACTCAGGCCCCAAGGGTTGGTCACTGCGCCAAAATAACTGTTCTCGTTGGACGACCCCATGGCGAACTCATCCATGTTGGTCTTGCCCAGACATACGGCCCCTGCCTCACGGAAATTCGCCGTAACGGTCGCGTCGTAGGGCGGAACAAAGTTCTCCAGCATCTTCGAACCGCAAGTGGTCCGAACGCCGTTGGTGCAGAAAATGTCCTTGTGCGCGAACGGGACCCCCGTCCAGGGCGTCGCATTCCCCGCCGCACGCTGCTCGTCCGCGACGCGGGCATCAGCCAGCGCCTGCTCCTCGGTCACGGTAATAAAACTGTTGTACTTCGAATCTTCCCGCTTGATGCGGTCGAGGAACTCCTGGGTCAGCTCCACACTGGAAATCTTGCCGCTTTCCAGTTCCCGGGAAAGCTCTGCTACGGATTTGTTATGCATGACGTGTCCTTTCACTCGATCACTCGGGGAACCAGATAAAGCCCGTTCTCGGTTGCCGGCGCAATCGCCTGGAACGCTTCCCGCTGATTGGTCTCGGTTACCTCGTCAGCGCGCAGGCGCTGGACTGCATTCAACGGGTGGGCCATGGGCTCAACCGAGTCGGTGTCGGCGGCCGCCAGCTGATCCACCAGATCCAGAATATTGCCCAGATCCTTCTCCAGAGCCGAAACCTGCTCGTCATCCACACGAATGCGGGCGAGCACAGCGACTTTCTCAATGTCCTCACGGGAAATGGTCACGCATTGCCTCCCAGGTAAATGAAATGTCGTTAATAAATCTTTAGAGATTGAGGGCGAATCTAAAGTTCGGGGCCGGTCGGAGATTCCCTTTCAAAACTGTTGAGGGCCAGGGACGGCCCGAAACAAGCGCACATGGATGTGCTCGTAGCGTGTTTTGAAAGGGAATCTCCGGGCGGCCCTCCACCCAAGCCAAAAAATTAAAGCGGTATGGTAACAGATTCGAACAATGGCGGGAGGCCCCAGCCCATAAGGTAAATGTGTGAACCGTAAGGCTTGAGGCCCGTTAGCGCCTTGCCTGCAGGGGTGCTCACTGCTAAAGTTGCCGCATCTTTTCTTTGCGACTGCAACTCTCAGGTTGAAACTACACGAATGTTGATAAAAAGACTCCGAGGCATCTTCTCCAGCGATCTGTCCATCGACCTGGGCACCGCCAACACCCTGATCTACGTGCGTGAGCGCGGAATCGTGCTGAACGAGCCCTCGGTAGTGGCCATTCGCACCAACAATTCCCAGAAAATGGTTGCCGCTGTTGGCGCTGAAGCCAAGCGCATGCTCGGCCGTACCCCGGGCAACATTACCGCCATCCGCCCCATGAAAGACGGCGTGATTGCAGATTTTGTGGTAACCGAAAAAATGCTCCAGCACTTTATTCATAAGGTGCATGAGAACAGCTTCATTACCCCGAGCCCGAGAGTACTGGTGTGCGTGCCCAGCAAATCTACCCAGGTAGAGCGCAAGGCCATTCGCGAGTCGGCCCTCGGTGCTGGCGCCCGGGAAGTCTTCCTGATCGAAGAGCCCATGGCCGCCGCCATTGGTGCCGGTCTGCCGGTTGAAGAAGCCAGCGGATCCATGATCGTGGACATCGGTGGCGGTACCACCGAGATCGCCATTATTTCCTTGAATGGCATCGTTTACGCAGAGTCTGTGCGGGTTGGCGGTGACAAATTCGACGAAGCCATCGTTACCTACGTGCGTCGCAACTACGGCAGCCTGATCGGTGATTCTACCGCCGAGCGTATCAAGCACGAAATCGGTTGCGCATACGAAGGCCTCGAAATCCGTGAGATCGATGTGCGCGGTCGCAACCTCGCCGAAGGTGTGCCCCGGGCATTTACCCTCAACAGCGAAGAGATTCTCGACGCGCTGCAGGAATCCCTGGCGCAGATCGTTCAGACCGTCAAGAGTGCTCTGGAACAGTCTCCGCCCGAGCTGGCGTCCGACATTGCCGAGCGCGGTATTGTTCTGACCGGCGGCGGCGCACTACTGCGCGGGCTGGACAAACTGATCAGCGAGGAAACCGGCCTGCCGGTGATTATCGCTGAAGACCCGCTGACCTGTGTGGCCCGTGGTGGTGGCAAGGCGCTGGAAGTGATTGACCGGGGTGGCATCGGAATGTTCTCCCAGGAGGGATAATCCTGTGGGGAGGGCTCGCCATTAAAACCATCTTTGTCCAGGGGCCTGTTCCCGGCTTCAGACTCCTCATCGTTCTTCTCGTATCGGCAGCCCTGGTGGTTGCCGATGCGCGTTTCGACAAGCTCTCAACGGTGCGAAGTACCATTGCAACCGGTCTGGCACCCGTGTACTGGCTGGGGAATGCGCCCTACGAATTTTCCGACTGGTTCGCCGGGCTGTTTGAAAATAAACAGGATCTTCAGGAAGAGAATGAAGATCTCCGGGCCCGTTTGCTGATCCTCGAGCGTCGCGCCCTGAAATACGCCGCGCTTGCTTCCGAGAACAACGAGCTGCGCCGCCTGATGAACTCATCAGAAGTATTGGATGACCGCGTCATCGTTGGCGAGGTGGTCGGTGTCTCCCCGGATCCCTTTTCCCACGAGATTATTATCAACAAAGGGCGCAGTGACGGCTTGTCGCCGGGCCAGGCCATTCTGGACGCCCATGGTCTGATGGGCCAGGTGGTGCAGAGCAGCCAGATTACCTCCCGCGTCTTACTCGTCTCCGACAGCAGCCACGCCGTTCCGGTGGAGGTTGTGCGTAACGGTTTGCGCGCCATCCTGTTGGGTACCGGCGATACGGATACCCTGGATCTCGTTCATGTGCCGGATACGGCAGATATTCGCGAGGGCGACCTGCTTGTCAGTTCCGGTCTTGGTGGCCGTTTTCCGAGGGGCTACCCGGTCGCGGAAGTCAGTCGAATATCCAAGGAGCCGGGCGAACCTTTTGTCTCCATTGAAGCCACACCCAAGGCGCAACTGAATCAGAGCCGTCTGGTGCTGGTAGTATTCCCTCCGGAAAATGCCGCGCCGATCGAAACCGACGAGGGTGAGGGCGCATCCGCTGCCAACGTCGCCGAAGATGCCAGCCAGGGAGGGCAGGACTGATGTTGTCCGTAATCAGCTATCCGGTCTTTGTGCTTTCCGTGATCGTTGCCATGGTGTTCAGTATTTCCCTGTTTCCTGTGGGCTGGTTCGAGTTCCGCCCGGAGTGGTTAGGGCTGGTCGTTTTCTACTGGACATTCCGGGCTCCGGCCCAGTTCGGCATCCTGCTGGCCTGGTGTCTGGGCCTGCTTCTGGATGTGCTGGAAGCCACGCCTCTTGGCGTGAATGCCATGGCGATGGCCTTGATCGCTTTCCTGGTGCTTACTATCCACCAGCGTTTGCGCATGTATCCAATGCCCCAGCAGTGCCTGATGGTGTTCCTGTTGTTGGGCATCAATCAGATGCTGGTGCATTTTGTAAAGCAATTGCTGGGGGCTGATGATGCTGGCTTCAGCTACCTCTGGCCGGCCCTGACCAGCGCCCTGGTATGGCCGGTATTCTGTATCCTGCTGGACAACATTAACCGCAAACTGGGTTAGCCATGCCATCAATCATTCTCGCCTCGGCTTCGCCGCGCCGGGCGGAGCTGTTGCAGCAAATCGGCCTGAATTTTTCGGTTCGTCCGGCGGACATCGACGAAACACCGGAGCCCGATGAAACCCCGGAACACTATGTGGAACGTTTAGCCCGGGAGAAGGCGCTGGTTGTGGCTGGGTCCTCACTGGAATGCCTGGTACTTGGGTCGGATACATCGGTGGTGCTCGATGGCGAGATACTCGGTAAGCCGTCAGACTTCACCGAAGCCCGGGAAACACTGGCCCGCCTCTCCGGCGCCACTCATCAAGTCATGACTGCCGTGGCGTTGGCCTCAGAAGGGCAATGCCAGTCTGTTCTGGTCATCACCGAAGTTTGTTTCAGGCAGCTTTCCAGCGCAGAGATCGACGCCTATGTGGCCAGCGGCGAACCCATGGACAAGGCCGGGAGTTATGGAATTCAGGGCCTTGGTGGTATTTTTGTTAATGAGCTCCGGGGTAGCTACAGTGCCGTGGTTGGTCTGCCGCTGCAGGAAACCGCCGCATTGCTGGCTGGTGCCGGTTACCCGGTCTGGAAAAACTGGCCGCGCAGTCTGGAGAGCCAAACATTATGAGCGAAGAGATTCTGATCAACGTCACCCCGGTGGAAACGAGGGTGGCCCTGGTTGAAAACGGCATGCTGCAGGAAGCCTATATAGAGCGCACCAGCAGGAAAGGCATTGTCGGCAACATCTACAAAGGCAAGGTGGTGCGCGTTCTACCGGGCATGGAAGCGGCGTTCGTCGATATTGGTCTGGAACGGGCCGCATTCATCCATGCGTCCGATGTGGTTCCGAGTCAGTCCAATGGCGATGAGCCCGCCGATACTCCCAAAACCGTTCCCGATATTCGAAGCCTGCTTCGGGAAGGGCAGTCACTGGTCGTCCAGGTTACCAAGGATCCGATCGGTACAAAGGGGGCCCGCCTGACCACCCAGCTTTCAATTCCGTCGCGGTATCTGGTGTTTATGCCAGGCGTTAGCCACGTTGGTATTTCGCAGCGAATTGAGGACGACACCGAGCGGGCCCGGCTGAAAACGCTCGTTGAGGAGGCCGCCGCCGAGGATCAGGATGTTCAGGGCGGCTATATCATCCGGACGGCCGCGGAAGCGGCGTCACCTGAGGATCTGATTGGCGACATGGCTTATCTGCACCGGTTAAGTCAGTCCATACACGAGCGAATTGCCCGGGTTCAGGCGCCGGCGGTTGTGTATCAGGATCTGCCGTTGTTCATTCGCACCATCCGTGACCTGATCCGGCCCCAGACCGAAAAGGTGCGTATCGACAGCCGCGAGAGTCATCAACGGGTGATGGAGTTTGTCGAGGAGTTCGTTACGGAATTTGCTGACAAGGTCGAGTACTACCCGGGCGAGCGCCCTATATTTGACCTCTACTCGGTCGAGGACGAAATCCAGAAGGCCCTGAGCCGAAAGGTCCAGCTCAAGTCCGGTGGTTATGTGATTATCGACCAGACCGAAGCCATGACCACGATTGATATCAATACCGGGGCGTTCGTCGGGCACCGGAATCTGGAAGAAACCATCTTCAAGACCAACCTGGAAGCGGCTCGGGCCATCAGTCGTCAGCTGCGCCTGCGAAACCTGGGCGGCATTATCATCATCGATTTTATCGACATGGAAGATCCCGAGCACCAGCGCCAGGTCCACCGGATGCTGGAGAAGATGCTGGAGCGGGATCACGCCAAGACCAAGATCACCGGCGTCTCCGAGTTGGGCCTGGTGGAAATGACCCGCAAACGAACCACCGAGAGCCTTGGTCAGGTGCTCTGCGAACCTTGCCCCATCTGCGATGGACGGGGTTTTCTGAAAACCACCGAGACCGTTTGCTATGAGGTTTTCCGGGAAATTCTCCGGGTTAATCGCGCCTATGATGCCGAGAGCTATCTGGTGATGGCCTCCCAGAGCGTGGTGGATCGCCTGCTGGATGAGGAATCCGATAACGTGGCCGATCTTGAAACCTTCATCAGCAAGACCATTCGCTTCCAGGTGGAGCCCTTCTACAGCCAGGAGCAGTACGATGTTGTTCTGCTCTGATGCCGGGAAACTGCGCCGGTTACCGGGTTAAGGGGTCTGAATGTCCTCCGCTGACCACGAACCGCCGCTTCCGGAGAACCTGCCCGAGAGCCCTCCGGTTCGGCTTTTGGCGCGGCTCGCCAGCCTGATCTGGTGGATGCTGCTGACACTTCTGGTGCTGCTGGCCCTATACGCCGGTCTTGGCCGCCAACTGACCCAGAATGTGGACAGCTTTCGCGATGATCTGGCTCGTGAGCTGTCAGACCGACTGGGCCATGATGTCAGCATCGGTGGCCTTTCATCCCAGTGGTACTGGCTCGACCCCGCCTTTACGGCCAGCGACATTCAGGTCACTCACCCTGACACCGGAATTGTCGTTGCCAACCTCCAGCATCTGAATATCCGCTTTGCTGCATTGGCCTCGTTGATGCGTCTGAGGATTGTCTTTGAGGACTTCCAGGCAGACGGTCTGGAACTGACCGTGAATCAGGAACGCGGCGGTGATGTTGCGGTGAGAGGCGCAGAAATACCGGAACCGGTCAGCAATCAGTTGCAGGAGTGGCTGGAGCTTGCCGGTGACTGGCTCTCTGATCCTTACGTCAAGATTACACGCGTCAACCTTGGTATCCGGGACAACCAGGGCAACCTGCGCCATCTGGATATTCCCCAGCTGGATCTCGACTACCGCCGTGGATTGTTCCACGCATCCGGCCGTGCCATGCAGTCTGGTACCACCCAGCAGCTGGCCAGTTTTGCCCTTGTGGGCCAGCATTTTTTCCGGGGCGACTTTACCGGCCAGTTGTACCTTGGCGTCGATTCCGGCCGGCTGTTCGACGGGCTGGTTGACGAGTACCAGTGGCGATCCCTCCGGGTGGAAGGCTTCGATCTTGGCGGGGAAGCCTGGCTTACGTTCCGCAACGGTTTGCTGCAACAGGTGACCGGTACGGTGCGGACCCCCTATCTGCAGTTGGGTGTTGGCTCTCAATCCCTGGCGCCACTGGAAGACATCCGCGCGAGATTTGGCTGGCGTCGCCACGATACGGTGATGACCGACGAGACTGTGGTCGAATCCGGGGCCTTCGCCCTTGGCGAGTGGCATCTGAAGCAGCTCCAGTGGACCTGGGACGGCGATGTGGTTTCACCTTTCAGTCTGAGGTTGGCGCCGTCGGAGGGAGGCATGTCCGTCATTGCCGACGCCCTTCCGCTAGCGCCCACACGTCGCCTCGCTGCGCGGCTTCCGTTATTGCCGGAGCGTGCACTCCGGGCCCTCCGGGACTATCGGCCCGGTGGCTTTCTGGACCAGTTGAGAATCTTCTTCCCCGAGGGCGCCCCGGAAGACTTTCAGCTTTCCGGCCGGTTGCGTGACGTTAGTGTTCGGGCCCACGGCGGCGCGCCCGGCGTTACCTCTGTCAACGGAGACATCGCTCTGGACCGGCAAAGAGGCTATGTCCGGATTGCCGCCGGCGAGTCGCCCGTTTCACTGGATTTCCCCCAGCTTTTCGGGGGCGCCTGGTCATTCCCCGTACTCGAGGGCGAGGTGGCCTGGCTGCTGGATGGCGCTATTACCCGTGTGTTTTCGGATGGCGTACGGATGCGTTACGGCGAGGCCACCGAACTGGACGGTGCTTTTGACCTCAGGATGGATCGAGAGGGTGAAGACAATCTGGGGCTCAAAGTGTCGGTGAAAAACGGCAACGCCGACATGCTGGCGGATTTCGTTCCGGTTAAGGCGGTAAACCCCGGTTTGTACGATTGGCTCACGACCGCCATTCTCGAGGCCGATATTACCTCAGGGACGTTTTTCGGCCATGGTCAGATAGGTTCTGGTGCACCCCGGGGCTCCTTCGTCACCTCAATGATCTATGAATTCGATCAGGCATCTGTCCGCTACGATGACGCCTGGCCGGAGGTCACGGGTGCCCGGGGCAGTGTCAGGGTTCACAATGGCGACACGCTGGTTCGACTCGAAGCAGGTCAGACCGGTGGCCTGGATCTCGATCCCGGGACGGTTCGCGTGGTGCCCTCCGATCAAGGCACACGGATAAGGGTGGATACCTCGGCACGGGTGCCCGGCGAATCGGTCGGGTTCTGGATGGAAAATAGCCCCCTGGGTGATATGGCAGGCACAGAGGCCCAGAAGCTTGAATATGGTGGTGAGTATCAGCTGGATCTTGGTATCGACTTGCCATTGGGGGCGGAGCAGCCCCCCGTGGTTGAGGCAAAGATTGCCGCACAGGAAGGCACCGTCTCCTACCCCTCGGCAGGGTTGGCCTGGCGGTCGGTTCAGGGTGAAATGACCTACCACAGCGAAAACGGCTTCTCCGGTGGTCCTCTGACTGCGGAATTCTTCGATGAACCGGTAACCATTGCCTTCAGCAAGTCCCGGGCGGGCAATGCCCTTACCATCCGGCAGTCGGGAACGCTACCGGTGCCGGGGGTGTTTGAGCAGGCGGGACTTGGGACCAGTTCGGGTTTTGGTTTGCAGGGCAATGTTACCTATACCGCGGACCTGGACGTGGGATCGGATTCAACGTCGGGGATCCGCGTGCGGTCCACTCTTGAGGGGCTGGCAGTTGACTGGCCGGAGCCACTGTCAAAAACGGCGGATGAGGCAGCACCGCTGCGGGCAACCATCAATCCCTCGGCCGCCGGCGGGCTTGGCATTACGGGCGACTGGGAAAACCGCGCAACATTCGATCTGTTATGGAAAGAGACCGGGTTTGATTTGCGTCTTGGCCGCCTGCACCTTGGCCCGCAGGTGTTGAACGATATTGATATCAATGCCCTCGATCTTGGTGACCGGTGGGTGGTGACCACCAGCTCGCAACGCGCCGAAGGCCGACTGACAATTCCGCAAAATGGCGACACGGTGAAGGCCGATTTTCAGGTGTTACGGCTCGTGCGCAGTGAAACACCCCCTGAGGATTCGCCGGAATTACTCACCCTCGAAGAGCAGCTTGAGGCGTTCCGCGCGCTGGATATGGGAAACTGGCCGGATATCGATGTCTCGATTGCGGAACTGCAACTGAACGACGAATCGTTGGGACAGTGGGCCTTCCGGCTCCGCCCCGAACCTTTCCGGTTGCAGGTAAATGACATCGAGGGGCGCCTGAATTCCCTGACACTGCTGGGCGACATGAGCTGGAGCATCGTCGGAGACCGGGAAACCAGCCGGTTTACAGGTTCCATCAGCGGGGGTGCGCTCGCGGATCTGAACGAGCTCCTCGACACTGAAATGCCGGTCACTAACGAGGGGACCAACATAGAGCTGGATCTGGACTGGCCCGGCCGTCCGGATGAGCTTTCCATACCGGAGCTCAGTGGCTCGGTCAGTCTCAGGCTGGATGAGGGTGTGATCCTGGAGCGAAACAACACGGCGCAACTGTTCCGGGTGTTCAATCTGCTGAACTCTGACACCCTATGGCGCCGGTTGAAGCTCGACTTTTCCGATCTGTATGAGCGTGGGGTGGCATTCGACGCGATCTCGGGCAAGGCGCAGATCATCAATGGCTTGCTGACCATGGATCCGGAACTGCAGATAGTGGGCCCATCCGGTGCCTTCAAACTCAGTGGTACGACCAATATGGCCAGCGAGGAGCTGGATATGCGGCTTGTGGTTGTGTTGCCCCTGACTCAGAATCTGCCATTGGCGGCGCTGCTCATGGGTGCCGGTGCGCCGATCGGCGGCGCCTTGTTTGTGCTGGACAAGATTCTGGGCGATCCTTTGAGCAGGCTGACAAGCGCAACCTACAGCGTGACGGGCACATGGGACGAGCCGGAAGTGAATCTGCAACGGGTTTTTGACACCGGCGAATAACTTTTCTGTTTGGCAATATCGGAGGCAGTCATGAACAAGCGTGTTTCCAACCGGGTCGCAGCCATCCAGATGGTCAGCGGTCATGACATCGACGCCAATCTGCGCGAAGCGGAACAGCTGCTGGCCCGGGCTGCCGAGCAGGGCGCCTCGGTCGCCGTACTGCCCGAGAATTTTGCGGTTCTGGCCACCAGTCAGATGATTGATCGTGGTCGCCAGGAGGCGGGGTCCGAGCCTGTCATAAGGACTTTCCTGGCCGAACAGGCCCGGAAACTGGGGCTCTGGATCGTTGGCGGGTCGATGCCCGTGGCCAAACGACCGGACGGCTCAGATCTGGAGGATCGGGTCAGGGCAACCTGCATTGTCTTTGATGACCAGGGTAAGGAAGTTGCCCGTTACGACAAGATTCACCTGTTTGATGCCATGGTGGAAGATGCCCATGGTCAATACCGCGAATCGGACACCTTCGAGCCCGGCGAACAGATAGTGACCGTGGATACGCCCGCGGGCAAGCTGGGGTTGGCGATCTGCTACGATCTTCGCTTTCCGGAGCTGTTCAGGCTGCTGCGTGAGCAGGATGTGGACTGGATTTGCCTTCCGAGCGCTTTCACCTGGCAGACCGGTGATGCCCACTGGTACCCCCTGATCCGGGCGCGCGCGATCGAGAACCAGGTATGGTTAGTGGCACCTGGCCAGGGTGGCCAGAACAGCGAGCGCCGTCGCACCTATGGCCACAGCCTGATCTGTGATCCCTGGGGGCGGATCGTGACGGAAATGGGGGAAGGCCCGGGCCTGGTCACCGCCGAACTGGACGCCGATCAGGTAGCCAATCTGCGCGCCCGGATGCCGGTGTGGGAGCACCGACGGCTCAAAGGTTGAACCAACGGCTCACATGGCCTCGGCGTCGTCGATGCACTCCCTGAGATAACGGAACAGTTTCCGGGCCTGGCCGGTGTTCTTCTGTTTTTCGACGTCTTTTCGGGCGTTTCGAGCAAGGTTTCGCAGGTGCTGCATATCGGCAGTGGGGCAGTAGCTGAAGAACTCGCCAACAACGGAATCGCCTTCGGCAATCATCCGGTCCCGCCAGCGTTCCGCCAGGTGGTGTCTGCGGGTGTGTTCCTCGCTACCGGCATCGAAGGCGTCGATGGCTTTCGCGAGGGCTTCGGGGTCATCTTCCTGTCGGATGACCTTGCCGATGTATTGCAGGTGCCGTCGTTTGGCCTCGTTCTGGCGGATACGGCGGGATTCCTCGATCGCGGCGCGGAGGGTGTCGCTGATTGGCAGGGTCTCCAACTGATCGTTGCTAAGGTCCAGCATCCGCTTGCCCAGATCCTGCAGGGCGTGCATTTCCCGTTTCAGCTGAGATTTGCTAGGGCCGTCGTATTCCGGCGCGTCGTTGTCTTGATGGTCTTTCATAAATCCGAGATCCGCTTAAGCGTAGAAAATCGTCGCGAGGCCAAGAAAGGCCATGAACCCGACTACATCGGTCACAGTCGTGAGAATCACGCTGCCTGCCAGGGCCGGGTCAATATTGCGAGATTTGAGAAACAGTGGCAGAACCGTGCCAACCAGCGCTGCGGCGACAAGATTGATCACCAGCGCGGCAGCAATGATCGCGCCGATCATCACATCCTGGAACCAGAGCATGGCGGCACCCGCCACCACGGCGGCCCAGAGCAGGCCGTTCAGTATCCCTGACAGAAATTCCCGGTTCAGCAGCCAGCGGACGTTGGCGCCGCTGATCTGCCCCACGGCCATACCGCGAATCACCAGTGTAAGCGTCTGACTACCAGCAATGCCGCCCATGCTTGCGACGATGGGCATCAGAACCGCCAGAGCCACGACCTTGGCGATGGTCTCTTCGAATAACCCGATCACAGCCGATGCGATCAGGGCGGTGATCAGGTTGATCCCCAGCCAGACGGCACGGCGGCGCGATGTCTTCCAGACCGGTGCGAAGGTGTCCTCGTCCTCATCCAGGCCCGCCATACTCATCAGGGAGTGATCCGCATCCTCCCGAATAACGTCAACCACGTCATCGATGGTTATGCGCCCTAGTAGTCGGCCTTCCTCATTCACTACCGGCGCCGAGATCAGGTCGTAGCGTTCAAACAGTGTTGCTACCTTGGTGTCGGAGAGGCTTACGGGAATAGGCTCGATATCGGTATCCATGACTTCACGCACGGTGGAGGCGGGGTTGGATACCAGCATTTTGGTAATCGGCAGCATGCCAATGAAATCATCCCGCCGGCTCACCACGATCAGGCTGTCCGTCATGGGTGGCAGGTTGCGGTGCCGCCGAAGGTAACGCAGTACGACGTCTATGCTGATGTCCGGGCGCACCGTGATGGTGTCGGTGTTCATCAGACCGCCGGCGGTGTCCTCCGGATAGGAGAGAACTTCCTCCACCCGTTGCCGGTCCTGCTCGTCCATGGTCTCCAGGACTTCCTGGATGACCGTATCCGGCAGCTGCTGCAGCAGGTCGGCCAGGTCGTCTGACTCGAAATCCTCGATGATATCCGCCAGTTCCTGAGCATTAAGCTGGCTCAGGAAGTAGCCTCGGATATCATCACTGAGATACTGGAGAACCTCGCCTTCGAGGTCTTTGTCCACCAGGTTCCACAGCAGGGCCCGCTGCCGGGGCGGTGAGGATTCCAGCAAATGGGCAATATCACTGGGGCTCAGGCCACCGTTCAGGATGCGGGCAACCTGCTTCAGTGCGCCACTGTCCAGCGCTTCGCTCAGGGAGCGAAGACGCTGGCGGGCCTGGCTTTTTTCCAGAATATCGGTCATGAATCACCCGGCGTCAGAAAACGCCTGTATTATAGCGGAGTTAGGCGCTATCGGTGAGAAAGAGTTGTAGGTGAATGCCGTACGGAAGGCGGAATTACTCGCCCTCACCGAAATAGTCGTTAATCAGTTCCACCAATGCTTCGATGGCCTGTTCCTCATCCGGCCCGTCGGCAATGAGCTCCACATCGGTTCCTTTGCTGGCGGCCAGCATCATCACCTGCATGATGTTCTTCGCGTCCACATCCCGGCCTTTGCCGCTGATACGCACGCTGCTGTCGTATTCGGATGCCGTGTTGACGAGCTTCGCAGTGGCGCGCGCATGCAGGCCCAGTTTGTTGATAATGGTAATGGGGCGGCGAATCATGGCTCGATCAGATCTCTTCCCGGGTCTGCAGGTGTGGCAGCTCGGTGTGCCGCACTTGCACATTGCTGTACCGTTGCCGGAAGTACTCACCCAACTGCTCGCACACATACACCGACCGGTGCTGGCCGCCGGTACAACCAATGGAAATGGTCATGTAGCTGCGGTTGCTGTCTGCAAAAGAGGGCAGCCAGGTATCCAGAAATGATTTCAGGTCCTCGATCATCTTCCGGCTTGCCGGTTCTTTTTCCAGAAACTCGATAACCGGCTGATCCGTCCCGACATACTTGCGGAGGCTGGTATCCCAGTAGGGGTTGGGCAGGCAGCGGACATCGAAAACGTAGTCGGAATCCAGCGGCACGCCGTGTTTGAAGCCGAATGACTGAAACAGGAGAGCCAGTTCCTGATCTTTTCGACCGACCACGCGCTGCTTGACCATGTCCCGCAGCTCGTACATGGACATGCCGGTGGTATTTACGTAAAGATCGGAAAGCTTGGAAAGGGGCTCCAGCAGTTTCTTCTCGCTGGTAATGGCTTCCCGGAGAGAGGTCCTGTCGTCACTCAACGGATGCTTTCTGCGGGTGGCGTGAAAACGCTGCAGAAGCGACTGCTCGTCGGCGTCCAGGAAGATGATTTCAACGGTAACCCCGGTTTCCTGGAGGCGCCGGTAGATCTCCTCGAAATTGGCCAGCTCGCCGGAAAGGTTCCGCGCATCGATACTGACGGCCATCTTGCCCAGTCGACCAGGCCTGGTCTGGCTGGCGGCTTCCCGTGTGAGGGGGAAGAGCAGGCCAATAGGAAGATTGTCGATGCAATAAAACCCGAGGTCCTCCAGCACATGAAGTGCGGTACTCTTGCCCGAACCGGACCTGCCACTGACGATAATCAGCTTCATGACCACCTTACCTCCACTGCAGTGAATATCAGCCGCCTGAGGCGGTCATGCGCTGGTACAGCGTGCTGGCGTCCTCGCATTGCCGGAGGCGATCACAGAATGACCGCTCGTTGAACTTCTCCGCCAGTTGGCTCAGCAGCTCAAGGTGCTCGCTCGTCGCCTCTTTTGGCACAATCAGGGCAAAGATCAGATCGACTGGCTGATTGTCGATAGCATCGAACTCCACGCTTTCTTCAAGCGTCATCAGCACACCCACCACGTGGTCCAGTCCTTCCAGGCGGCAGTGGGGAATGGCAATTCCCTGGCCAATGCCGGTGCTGCCCAGGCGCTCACGGGAAATCAGGTTGTTGAAGAGCTGGGTCTCGCTGAGCGTGTTGTCCTGATGGTTTATTTGCTCGGCAATAAACTCCAGGGCCCGTTTCTTGCTGGACGCAGCTACCCTGCAGAGGGTGAGCTCCGGCGCAAGAATGTTGTCTATGGTCAGGGATGTGTCGCTCATGGATCGACTGCATTTCCGTTAAAAAAAAGGCTGCGACACGTTACTCATGTCGCAGCTCGATTAGATGAAGTGCATGAAAACAGCGCGTTAGCGAGAGCCGTTTCCGTGCATCCGTTCTACATTCTTTTCCTTGTGCTTGAGGATCTGACGGTCGAGCTTGTCGATAAGGGCATCAATGGCCGCGTACATATCCTCGTTTTCTGCCTTTGCGTGAATCTCACCACCTACCACGTGCAATGTGGCTTCCGCAATCTGGCGCACCTTTTCCACTTCCAGAGTCACCTGGCAGTTACTGATGTGGTCAAAGTGACGCTCGAGCTTCTCGAACTTCTCTGAAACGTAATCCTTCAGTGCGGGAGTCAGTTCTACGTGATGGCCTGAAATGTTGAGTTGCATAGGCGTCTCCTGTTGTCATCATGCCGGCTCCCGGGAGCCGGTCTGGGTGCTGGCGCATTGTGCGCCGGCGAATACAGTGTTGAGTCCCGTCCCGGGGTATTCAGACCAGCCGCTTGCGTTCGTTGGACGGCGGAATGTGCATGGCCTCCCGGTACTTGGCAACGGTGCGTCGCGCAACCTTGATACCCTGTTCCCCTAGCATGGCTGCAATTTTACTGTCGCTCAACGGCTTTTTGGGTGTTTCGGCGGCAATCAGCTTCTTGATCATCGCGCGTATGGCCGTGGAAGAGCATTCTCCGCCCTCATCAGTGCTGACATGGCTGGAGAAGAAATATTTCAGTTCGAAAATACCCCTGGGGGTATGCATGTATTTCTGAGTGGTTACCCGTGAAATCGTTGATTCATGCATTTCCACCGCCTGGGCAATGTCCGAGAGAATCAACGGCTTCATTGCTTCCTCGCCGTAATCCAGGAAACCCTGCTGGTGCTCGACAATACGGGTCGCTACTTTCAGCAGGGTCTCATTGCGGCTCTGCAGGCTCTTGATAAACCACTTGGCCTCCTGCAACTGATCGCGGAGGTAGGTGTTGTCTGCACTGCTGTCTGCACGCCTTATAAGTGAAGCATAGCTGGCATTTACCCGGATGCGCGGTGCAATTTCCGGATTCAGCTCAACACGCCAGCGGCCATTGTGCTTGCGAACGATGACATCCGGAATCACGTAGTCGGGCTCGGCGCGATCAATCACGTCGCCCGGGCGCGGATTGAGGCCGGTAATCAACGCCAGGACTTCCCTGAGTTGATCTTCCTTCAGGCGGCTGCGACGCAATAGCTGGGCGTAGTCCCGGTTGCCCAGCAGGTTGATGTAGTGGGTGATCACCAGGCGTGCCTGGGCGAGCCAGGGTGTGTCCGGCGGCAGCTGGTTAAGCTGTATCAGCAGGCATTCCTGCAAATCCCGGGCAAACACGCCAGGGGGATCGAAGTGCTGGAGGCGATGCAGGACGGCTTCCACTTCATCCAGTTCAAGGGGGTCTTCTTCGTTCTCGTCCAGCAGCCCGGCGTGGATTTCTTCCAGGGGGCTGGTGAGATAGCCCCGCTCGTCCACGGCGTCCATCAGGGCGTGGGCAATGGCCTGGTCCCGCTCACTCAGGGGAGTCAGGTTGAGCTGCCATTCCAGGTGATCCTGAAGGGTCTCGGTGGGCGAGTTGCGGGTCTCGAAATCGTGATCGTTTTCATCGTCGTTGCGGGCTGCCGGGGCAGGGGCGGACTGGTAGATGTCATCCCAGGCCGTGTCGACCGGCAGATCGTCCGGAATGTTATCCGGAATCTCGTTTTCCGACGACCAGTCCGGGCCGTTCTCGGATTCGTCCCAGTCGCTGGACGGTTCCGGCGTGGTCTCGGCAGCAGACTCGGCCGCATTGGCCTCGCGCTCGTCACTCTCGGTGGACGTGTCGGTCTGATCGTCGTCCTCGGATGTCTCCAGCATGGGGTTGGATTCCAGTGCCTGCTGGATTTCCTGTTGGAGGTCGAGGGTAGATAGCTGGAGAAGCCGGATCGCCTGTTGCAGCTGGGGTGTCATGGTCAGGCTCTGACCCAGCTTTAACTGTAAGGAGGCTTTCATAACCATGGTTCAGGATCCGTCACTCATCAGCGCTTTGTGTCATAGGTCTTGAAAAAATCTTTATATGCCGGTTACTTGCCGCGGTTTTCTTTACCCTAGCAAGTTCTTTGCCGAGTTTACTTGCTACAGATCATCAAAACAATGAGCCATTCACTGTCACAGCCTGAATTCGTCCCCGAGGTAGACTTCCTTGACCTGTTGATTGGCCAGGATCGCATCGGCATTGCCGGAGGCGATGATGTGCCCGCCGGAAACAATGTACGCGTTCTCGCAGATATCGAGAGTCTCGCGCACGTTATGGTCGGTGATCAGCACGCCAATCCCTTTGTCCCGCAGATGCCGGATAATGTGTTTGATGTCGCTGACGGATATAGGGTCAACACCGGCGAAGGGCTCATCCAGCAGGATGAAAGCCGGCTCCATGGCCAGAGCCCGGGCAATTTCCACCCTTCGCCGCTCACCACCGGACAGGGCCATACCAACGCTGTCCCGTATATGGGTGATGTGGAATTCCTCCAGCAGCTCCTCGAGCTTTTTCTGCCGGTCTGCCTTGCTCAGGCCCTGCCGCGTCTCAAGGATCGCCATGATGTTGTCGCGCACAGACAGTTTGCGGAAAACCGAGGCTTCCTGTGGCAGGTAGCCGATGCCCTGACGGGCCCGACCGTGCATCGGCAGCGGCGTAATATCCCGGCTGTCGATCGTTATCCGCCCGTGATCGGCAGGTACCAGCCCCACGATCATGTAGAAACAGGTGGTTTTCCCGGCGCCGTTGGGTCCTAGCAGTCCGACAATTTCCCCGCTTCGGATTTCCAGGGAAACATCAATAACCACTTTTTTCTGTTTGTAACTTTTTGCCAGGTTACTGGCTCTCAGAACTGCCATCGGTTTCCTGTTTGTCAGTGCGTCTGTCGGCGCTGCGCGGCTGGATCACCATTTCTACCCGGCCAGTGCCATCGCCGGTCTCGGCGCCGCCTTCTGCGGTTACAACGCGGCCAGCGGTATCATAGTGAATCACGTCGCCGCGGAACAGGTTGCCATTCTGCTCAATCACCGCTTCCCGTTCAAAGGTCAGCTGGCTGTCGGTGGCGGACCAGGTAATATTCAGGGCGCGGGCGTCGGTTTCACCTTCACCTTCGCGCGCCGGCTGCCTGTATCTTGCAGGGGTTCCGGAGGCCTCGATGCGGCTCAGGCCGTCCTCAGTACGGTACAGGACCACACGCTCCGCGTTCAGGCGGGTATTGCCTTGTTCAAGTTCCACATCGCCGGTGTAAGTGGCAATGCCCTGGCCGTCGTCCAGGCGGGCGTTGTCGGCGGTAACCTTGATGGGGATGTCGGAATCAAGGTCGAAAGCCGCCACCGGGCCAGCCATTGCGACTGTCAGCAGGGCGGCCAGCAGGCTCCGGTATCGGTTAGTTTCCGGTTTCATAGCGTCCTTCCACCTGGGAGTTCAGTTCCAGAATCCGCTCGTCAATCCACGCTTTCATGCCCGTGGCCCGGGTTATGCCGGTAACGTCGCGTATTTCTACGGGTGCGTCTGTATATACCATGCCCCGGTCATTATCCAGCGTCAGTGTTGATGTTGTCAGAGTGGCGTCCCGTTCACCAATACTGCGCTGAATCCGGACATTGTCAGTGAGATAGACCAGGTTCTGGTTCTGCAGCAGGCTGCCATTCTCGGCTTCAACAATCCAGGGCAGAACATTGTCGCCGCCATACAGTTCGGCACGGGGAGACTCCATGGTGGCCAGGTTACCTTCTTCAAACTGCTCAATGCGGGGGCTGGAGAACCGGATTTTCAGCTTGCCCGATTCGTCGAATGACGTGTAATTGCCATTGACCACAAAGCCGTCCGGTTCGGCATCGCCCCGCAGCGCGGCTGCCTCATCATCAATGACCGGCGGTTCATCGCTTTGCCAGAGCAAAAAGACCGCGGCCACCACGGTGCCAGCCAGCGCCAGTGTTCGCAGCCAGGGCCGGTCCGGGAGCCAGTTCACGCCTTAAGCTCCAGGTAGGGTGCAAGCGCAGCATCCAGCTTGCCATGGGCAGTCAGCAGCAGGTCGCAGGCTTCTCGCACCGCGCCCTCGCCACCCCGGGTTCGGGTGCAGTAATCGGCATGTTGCTGCACCAGCCAGTAACCATTGGGTACGGTGATCCCCAGCCCGGCAAACCGGAGCGCCGGCAGGTCTGGCAGATCATCACCCATGTAGGCGATGGCCTCAGGGCTGAGATCCATGGTGCTGACCAGTTCCTGCAGGGCCACTTTCTTGTCCTCACGCCCCTGCATCAGGTGGGGGATGCCCAGATCCCGCATGCGCTTTTCGGTCAGGGGTGACTTCCGACCGGTAATAACGGCGACAGTAATGCCGGCTGCCATGAGTTGCTTGAGTCCCAGGCCGTCCAGGATGTTGAACGCCTTGAGTTCATCACCGTTAGCGCTGAAGTAAAGCTTGCCATCGCTCATGATGCCGTCCACATCCAGTGCGATCAGTCGAATTTTGGCGGCTTTTTCCAGCAGTGGCTCAGGCCATTGATGCTTCATGTTGAAAAACTCCTCATGGCCCATCAGATGACGCCGGCCCGCAGCAGGTCGTGCATGTTGATGGCGCCGATTAGAGCACCGCTATCGTTCGTCACGGGCAGGGCATTGATCTTCATTTCCTCCATGATATTCAGCGCTTCCGCCGCCAGATGATCAGCCTGGATGGTTTTACCATTCCGCGTCATCACCTCATTGATGGGCGTATGATGAATATCAACCGACCGGTCCAGAGTCCGGCGCAGGTCACCGTCCGTAAATATGCCGGTAAGCGTGCCTTCCCCGTTTACGACGGTGGTCATACCCAGACCTTTGCGGGAGATTTCAAGGAGAGCGCCGCTCAGGGGTGTGCCCTCGTTAACAACGGGAATCTGATCGCCTGTATGCATGATGTCGGAAACCCGAAGCAGCAGCCGGCGGCCGAGGCTGCCTCCGGGATGGGAGAACGCAAAATCCTCGGCACTGAATCCGCGGGCCTCAAGCAGTGCAACGGCCAGTGCATCCCCCATGACCAGGGTGGCCGTTGTTGAGGAGGTGGGCGCCAGGCCCAGGGGGCAGGCTTCCACCATGACGCTGACGTCCAGGTTGGCGACGGCTTCCCGGGCCAGGGTGGACGTGGCATTGCCGGTCATGCTGATCAGCGGGGCGCCCATACGTTTGATCAGGGGCAGAATCGTGACCACCTCGCTGGTGTTGCCGCTGTTGGAAATGGCGATGACAACGTCCTGCGGTGTGATCATCCCCATGTCGCCGTGGCTTGCTTCTCCGGGATGCACGAAAACGACGGTGTACCGGTGCTGGCAAGGGTGGCCGCTATCTTGTTGCCGATGTGGCCGGATTTTCCCATGCCGGTCACGACAACACGGCCCGTGCAGTTCATGATGACTTCGCAGGCACGGGTGAACTGGTCGTCGATCCGGCTTTCAAGTGCATCAATGGCGTCACGCTCGATGCGAATGGCGCGGATGGCAGAAGATCGGAAATCGTGGGCAGTCTGTTCGGTCATCGGGCTAAGGGCCTGGCTATCGGGACATTGAAAATGTGGGGCAGAGTATACCATTTTCCCCCGGCAACGATGCCCGGTTACAGGAAGTTCAGTCAAACTGATCATTGCTATCAGTACATTTTGCGCTCTTTGGATTGAGCTCCGGCGCTCCATGGCATAATGTAGCGCCTCTTTGAAAGGTAGGGACTATGGATTCACCGGCTTACATATCGCTCAAGGATGTCGTGTTCTCCCGTTCAGGGCGCCGTATCTTCGACGGTGTCAGTCTGGATATTCCCCGCGGCAAAATTACTGCCATTATGGGGCCCAGCGGAACCGGTAAAACCACGCTGCTGCGTCTTATCGGTGGTCAGCTCAAGCCAGATTCCGGCAGTGTCATGGTGGACGGCCACGAGGTGCCAAAGCTCAAACGCAAGGCTCTCTACAGTCTTCGCGAACGGATGGGCATGCTCTTTCAGAGCGGGGCTCTGTTTACCGACCTGACTGTCTTTGAGAACGTTGCCTTTCCGCTCCGCGTGCATACCAAGTTGCCGGAAGACATGATCCGCGACATTGTTCTGATGAAGCTGGAAGCTGTTGGCCTGCGCGGCGCTCGCCAGCTGATGCCTTCGGAGTTGTCCGGGGGGATGACCCGCCGGGTTGCCCTGGCCCGCAGTATTGCCCTGGATCCTGAACTGATCATGTACGACGAACCCTTCGCCGGCCAGGATCCGATTGCCATGGGCGTGCTGGTCAAGCTGATACGGGATCTGAACAGCTCCATGGGACTGACCAGTGTGCTGGTCTCCCACGACGTACCCGAATCCCTGAGCATATGCCATTACGCCTGCATTATTTCGGATGGCAAGGTAATCGGTGAGGGCACACCGGAGGAGCTCCGGGAGCATCCTTCCGGGAAGGTCCAGCAATTTTTGCAGGGGCAGCCGGATGGCCCGGTGCCGTTCCATTATCCGGCCGAAGGCGCCGCCAGTGACTTCGGCCTGTCGGGAGGTGCCTCTTGATTGACAGAATAGCGGCATTCGGACGCCTGGGGCTGGATATCGTTTCTTCATTCGGTCGTTCCGGTCGTTTCTTGGCGGGCGTTCTGGGCGGTGTTCCCCGCCCGGCAACGGGCTTCCCGCTTCTGATGAAACAGATTTATGCCGTTGGCGTGCTCTCTCTGGCCATTGTTGTGGTGTCGGGCCTGTTTATCGGCATGGTGCTGGGGCTTCAGGGGTACACTATTCTGAGCGACTACGGCTCGGAAGCGGCCATCGGCCAGATGATTGCGCTGACCCTGGTACGTGAGCTTGGCCCGGTGGTGACCGCATTGCTGTTTGCCGGCCGCGCGGGTTCGGCTCTGACGGCAGAGATTGGCTTGATGAAAGCGACCGAACAGCTGTCCAGCATGGAAATGATGGGCGTGGACCCGCTGCGGCGTGTCATTGCGCCTCGCCTCTGGGCCGGGTTTATTGCCATGCCGGTACTGGCGGTGATTTTCTCGGTGGTCGGCATCTGGGGCGGTATGCTTGTGGGTGTGGACTGGCTGGGTGTGTTTGAAGGCTCCTTCTGGGGCAACATGCAGTCGTCTGTGGATTTTGTGGATGATGTCTTGAACGGCGTCATCAAAAGCGTTGTTTTTGGTTTTGTTTGCGCCTGGATCGCGGTGTACCAGGGCTATGACTGCGTGCCGACATCGGCAGGTATCAGTTCGGCGACCACCAAGACGGTGGTGTACTCATCGCTGGCGGTGCTGGGGCTGGATTTTGTACTGACCGCTGTCATGTTTGGCGATTTCTGAAACATCGATCAACGAGATATTACCGGAGCCTGAAATGGCACAGAGAACCACTGAAATCGTAGTTGGCCTGTTCATGATCGCAGGCTGCGCAGCCCTGCTTTTCCTGGCGCTGCAGGTTAGCGGGCTGTCGCCGAAGTCGGCCGAGAGCACCTATACCATTTACGCCAATTTTAACGATACGGGCGGGCTTACGCCCCGCGGTCGGGTCTCAATGGCCGGGGTAACGGTTGGCACCATCGAATCCATCAGCCTGAACACGGAAACCTTCCAGGCTCGGGTCGAGATGTCGATTCATTCGGATGTGGACAATATCCCGTCGGACAGTTCCGCAGTTATACGTACATCCGGCCTGCTCGGCGAGCAGTACATTGATATATCGATTGGCGCCGAGATGGATTCGCTGAAAGAGGGCGATACCTTCTATTCGACACAGTCGGCCATGAACCTGGAGCGGCTGATCAGCAACTTTGCATCGGGCCGTTGATTCGGGCCGGAAAGATCAAACAGGAGATCCTGATGTTTGCACTGAGACACCACATTCTGATCGGCCTCTTCATGGCCCTGGCTCTGGTCGCGCCGACCCAGGCGAGTGAAGCTGAGGAGCTTCGCAAGTATGTGGACGCCAATACCCAGCGGTTGGTGGACAAGCTGAACGAGGAGCGTGGACTCTACGAGCGGGATCCAGAGGCTTTTTATAAAAGCATGGATGAGGCTCTGACCGATTTTGTCGACTTCCGCCGCATCGCTGCCAGGGTGATGGGTCGTTACGCACGCCAGACGACGTCTGAGCAACGAGACGAGTTCGTGGCCAAGTTCAAGCGCAGTCTGTTTGACAGCTACGCCCAGGCTCTGGTTAATGCCGAGAATTTCGAAATCCAGGTCAAGGAGGCGACCATCAACCCCCAGAGTGACGACCGAGCCTCTGTGCAGATGGAAGTGATCAGTGCCTCCGGTAATCGCTACCCGGTGACCTATTCAATGTACAAGACAGCGGAAGGCAAGTGGCTGATGGAAAACGTCATTGTTGAAGGCGTCAACATAGGCCTGGCTTTCCGGGATCGATTCGGCCAGGAAATGGAAGAAAACCGCGGTCAGATCCAGGCGGTGATTGATGGGTGGAGCGACGCTGTTGAAAGTCTGAACCTCAATCAGGAAGTCAACAAATCATGACCACCGGCTCGCCTGTGGTTCAACTCCTGGACGGCGTGCTTGTCGTTACCGGTGAAGTGAACACAGACACTGTGGTCGGCTTGAGAAAGCAGGGTGAGAAGCTGATCCGTTTGGCTTCTGCCGATCTGGTCGTCGACCTCGATGGACTGGTGACGGCCCACAGTGCTGTTCTCTCCATGCTGCTCTGCTGGCAGCGCCTGGCGCATCAGGCAGGCGTTGCCCTTTCGTTTCGTGGCGTCAGCGGCCGTCTGGCCTCGCTGGCAGCCCTGAGCAATCTTGATGATCAGCTTGAGGGGTTTGGTCCGGAAGCCGTCCATCCCGCCCACTGATTTTTCCGACCTCGCTCCCTTTGTTGACCGGACGCTAAAGCTGACCCGAGCGCCGGAATTGGTTACAATCTCGCCCCTGATTTCAAAACACCCGAGGATTTTCTATGGATGCCGCCCAAGTCACCGAGCTGGTCAAAGAAGCGTTGCCCGGCTGTGAAGTTCAGGTACAGGTTGATGGTACCCATTACCTGGTCGTCGTGGTGGGTGACGTATTCGAAGGCCTGCCGACTATCAAGCGCCAGCAGTTGATCAACAAGGCGCTGTTCCAGCAGATCATGGATGGCTCGATTCACGCCCTTCATCCAAAAGCATTTACTCCGGCCGAATGGGCTGAGCGCCAGGGCTGAACGGCCCGGACAAAACAGGATATTTATTGTGGATAAACTTCTGATCAGAGGCCGCAAGCCTCTGGATGGTGAAATCCGGATTTCCGGTGCCAAGAACGCCGCACTGCCGATCCTCGCAGCAACTCTGCTGGCGGATGAGCCGGTAACCGTAGGCAATCTACCGCACCTGCACGACGTAACCACCATGATCGAGCTTCTGGGTCGCATGGGTGTTGAAGTGATCATTGATGAGAAAATGAGCGTGGAAATCCATGCCAACACCATCAAACACTTCCATGCCCCTTACGAGCTGGTGAAAACCATGCGGGCCTCCATTCTGGTGCTGGGTCCTCTGGTCGCTCACTTCGGCGAAGCAGAAGTATCCCTGCCCGGCGGTTGTGCGATCGGTAGCCGCCCGGTGAACCTGCACATCCATGGCCTGGAAATGATGGGCGCGGACATCAAGGTCGAGAATGGTTATATCAAGGCCAAGACCAACGGTCGGCTGAAAGGCGCGCACATCTTCCTGGATACCGTCACCGTAACCGGTACCGAGAATCTTATGATGGCGGCTGCCCTGGCCGACGGGAAAACCATCCTGGAGAACGCCGCCCGGGAGCCGGAGGTTGTTGACCTCGCCGAGTGTCTGATCGCCATGGGCGCAGACATCAAGGGTCACGGCACCGCCACCATCGAAATCAACGGTGTTGAGCGCCTGCACGGTTGCCATTACAACGTTCTGCCAGACCGGGTTGAGACCGGGACGTACCTGGTGGCTGCGGCGGCTACCGGGGGGCGGGTCAAGCTCAAGGATACCCGCGAAGACCTGCTCGAAGCCGTTGTGCTCAAGCTTGAAGAGGCCGGCGCCCACATCAACACCGGCCCGGACTGGATTGAACTGGACATGAAGGGTAATCGCCCGAAGGCGGTTAGCCTGCGTACAGCGCCATATCCGGCCTTCCCGACCGACATGCAGGCGCAGTTTGCTGCAATGAACGCCGTGGCCGAAGGCACCGGTACCATTGTGGAAACCGTGTTCGAGAACCGGTTCATGCACCTTCAGGAACTGATCCGCATGGGTGCGGATATCACGCTTGAGGGCAATGCCGCGATCATCAAGGGTGTGGACCACCTCACCGGCGCGCCGGTTATGGCCACGGACCTCAGGGCCTCGGCAAGCCTTGTCATCGCCGGCCTCATGGCCGACGGCGATACCATCGTAGATCGCATCTATCACATAGACCGCGGGTACGAATGTATCGAAGAGAAACTGCAGTTGCTGGGTGCCACCATCCGCCGCCTGCCAGCGTGAAAGACATCTATCCAGACACTACGGGAAACCGGAAGAATCCATGACAGATTCCATAACCATCGCCTTGTCGAAGGGACGAATCCTGGAAGAAACCCTGCCGCTGTTGGCGGAAGCAGGAATCGAACTGATCGACGACGTCAAAAAGTCGCGCAAACTGGTGTTCCCGACCACGGACCCCAATGTTCGGGTTCTGATTATCCGGGCCACAGACGTGCCGACTTATGTTCAGTACGGCGGGGCGGACCTTGGTGTGACCGGCAAGGACGTGCTGATGGAGCATGGTGGGGAAGGGCTGTATGAGCCACTGGATCTGAACATTTCCCGGTGTCGCCTTATGACCGCTGGACCAAAAGATCAGACTCCTCCATCCGGTCGTATCAAGGTGGCAACAAAATTTGTAAACCTGGCCCGCCGATATTACTCGGCCCAAGGCCGTCAGGCAGACATCATCAAATTATACGGCGCCATGGAGCTGGCTCCGATTCTCGGGCTGGCCGACGAGATCGTCGACATTGTCGACACCGGCAACACGCTGAAGGCGAACGGTCTCGAGGCCCGGGAACTGATTGAGCACATCAGCAGCCGGCTGGTGGTCAATCGTGCCTCCATGAAGATGAAACACGAGCGTATTAACCCCATAATCGAAAAGATGTCCGCAGCTGTGGATAAACGCCGGACCTGATGTCAGTGCCGGCCAGAGTCAGTTAGTCGTTAATCCCATACAGGATTTGAGTTATGACCGCCAAGATCACCCGATTAAACGCTTCCCAAAGTGACTTTAATGATGCGTTGGCCAAACTTTTGGCCTGGGACGACAGCGTTGATCATCAGGTGAACGAGTCGGTGCGCCATATCCTGCATGAGGTGAAGACCCGGGGTGACCAGGCGGTTCTGGAATTTACCGAGAAATTCGATCGCCTGAAGGTTGGGTCCGTCGCCGAGTTGGAAATGGATCAAAGCCGTTTGCAGCAGGCCCTGGACGCGATTCCCCAGGACCAGCGGGTTGCCCTTGAAAAAGCGGCTGAGCGAATTCGCGACTACCACGAACGCCAGAACCAGAAGTCCTGGCAGTATGAGGACGAAGACGGAACCGTGCTCGGCCAGAAGGTAACGCCTCTGGACCGCGCGGGCTTGTACGTGCCTGGCGGCAAGGCTGCTTATCCGTCCTCCGTGCTCATGAACGCGATTCCGGCAAAGGTTGCGGGCGTCAGTGAAGTGGTGATGGTCGTTCCGACCCCGGATGGGGTTGTAAATGACATGGTGTTGGCCTCGGCAGCGATTGCCGGAGTCGACCGCGTATTCACCGTTGGCGGCGCCCAGGCCGTAGGCGCGCTGGCCTTTGGTACAGAAACCATCCCGGCGGTGGATAAAATCGTCGGCCCCGGCAATATTTTCGTTGCCACCGCCAAGCGTGAAGTGTTTGGCGTCGTCGGCATCGACATGATTGCCGGCCCGTCGGAAATTCTCGTGATCAGTGACGGAAAGACCGATCCCGACTGGATCGCCATGGATCTCTTCTCCCAGGCAGAACACGACGAACAGGCCCAGTCCATCCTGATCAGCCCGGATGCTGAATTCCTCGACGCTGTCGAAGCCAGTATCAACAAATTGCTTCCCACCATGGAGCGTGCCGACATCATCCGCACCTCCATGACTGACCGCGCCGCGTTGATCCATGTCACCGACCTGAAACAAGCCGCCGAAGTCTCCAACCGCATCGCCCCGGAACACCTGGAGCTGTCGGTTGAAGACCCAGAGGCCATGCTCGATGACATTCGCCACGCCGGCGCCATCTTTATGGGCCGCTACACCGCCGAAGCCCTGGGTGACTACTGCGCTGGTCCGAACCACGTGCTGCCCACCAGCGGCACCGCACGTTTCTCCTCACCCCTGGGCGTCTATGACTTCCAGAAGCGGTCCTCCATCATCGGCTTCAGCGCTGCCGGTGCAGACCGCATGGGTCGGGTGGCGTCGGTTCTGGCCCGTGGCGAGGGCTTAACGGCACACGCCCGGTCGGCGGAATATCGTATTAAAGATTAAAAGACTTCACCCCCTATGTATGCAGGGCGGCGGGCAGGTCACTCTCCGAGAATGTCGGCGGCCATGGATGGCCGACGCCAAGCGCACATGGATGTGCTCGTAGCGGTTCTCGGAGAGTGACCTGCCTGTCGCCCGTCTGCACCAAATGGAGTGCATAATCGATGAGCAAATTCTGGAGCCCCCTGGTAAACGACCTGGTTCCATACGTCCCAGGCGAACAGCCAAAAATGGCCAACCTGGTGAAGCTGAACACTAACGAAAACCCCTTCGGCCCCTCACCAAAAGTCATCGAAGCCATCCAGGCCGAACTGAACGACGGCTTGCGCCTCTATCCCGATCCGGAAGGCGAAAGCCTGCGCGAGACCATTGCGGCTTACCACAAGATAACGCCGGAACAGATCTTCCTCGGCAACGGCTCCGATGAAGTCCTCGCACACATCTTCTTCGGTTTGTTCCAGCACGGCGAACCGATCCTGTTTCCGGACATCACCTACAGCTTCTATCCGGTTTACTGTGGCCTCTATAACATCGAGAGCAAAAAGGTACCGCTGACAGAAAGCTTTGAAATCAACCCGGAGGACTTCAAACAACCCAACGGCGGCGTGATTTTCCCGAATCCGAACGCGCCAACCGGTCGGTATCTCGAGTTGCAGTATGTTGAAGAGATCCTGGCGGCCAACCCGAACCGCGTCGTGGTGGTGGATGAGGCCTACATTGATTTCGGCGGCGAGTCGGCAATCACCCTGGTCGACAAATACCCGAACCTGCTGGTCTCCCAGACGCTCTCCAAGGCGCGTTCACTGGCTGGATTGCGCGTAGGCTTCGCCGTTGGCCATCCGGACCTGATCGAGGCTCTGAACCGGGTGAAGAACAGCTTCAACAGCTACCCGCTGGACCGCTTGGCCCTGGCCGGTGCGAAAGCAGCCTACGAGGATGAGGCCTGGTTCCGGAAGTGCTGCGATGGCGTGATCTCCGAGCGGGAGCGCGTAACGGCCGTTCTCGAGGGGCTGGGTTTTGAAGTGTTACCCTCAAAGGCAAACTTTATCTTTGCCCGTCATAAAGAGCAGCCGGGTGAGGTTTTGGCGAAAGGTCTTCGTGAGCAGGGCATCATCGTTCGGCACTTCAACAAGCCCCGAATCAGCGAGTTCCTGCGCATCACCATCGGCACTGTTGAGCAGAACGATGCTTTGATTGCTCGGCTCGAATCACTCTAGCCTTTGGGCTAGCGGGCAGCGCAAGGCAGACACCCCTTTCCGGGAACCGCTACGAGCACATCCATGTGCGCTTGACGTCGGCCATCCTTGGCCGCCGACATTCCCGGAAAGGGGTGCCCGCCTCGCTCGTCGAACTTCTCAGAAATAGTCCGGAGCGATTACTGATGGCTGAACGAAACGACATCCTTAAGAAAATCGGCGAATGGCTGCAGCCAGAGAATTTCCAGGATTACTGTCCCAATGGCCTGCAGGTTGAGGGCACGTCGGACATTAAAACCGTCATCTCCGGTGTGACGGCCTCAAAGGCTTTGATCGAAGCCGCCATTGAAGCAAACGCCGATATGATCCTGGTTCACCACGGCTACTTCTGGAAAGGTGAGGACCAGCGAATCCAGGGCATGAAACGAGAACGCTTGAAACAGCTTCTCGACAACGATATCAATCTTGTCGCCTACCACCTCCCGCTGGATGACCATCCCGAATACGGCAACAACCGTCAGCTGGCGGACGTTCTCAATATCAAGAATCCACGCCCGCTCGGCGGTCTGGTCTGGGAGGGTGAGCTGGAAGAAGCGATGTCTCCAGAGAAATTCGGTCTTCACATCGCCAGACAGCTACATCGCGAGCCGCTCTGGGTTGGCGACGGTCCGGCTGCGATCAAGCGGGTAGGTTGGTGCACCGGCGCTGCTCAGGGGTTTATTAACACTGCTATGGACGCTGGCCTCGATGCCTACATCAGCGGTGAAATCTCCGAGCCGACGACGCACACGGCAAGGGAGTGCGGCATTCATTATTACGCTGCCGGACACCACGCGACCGAACGCTACGGCGTTCAGGCTCTCGGAAAAGCGCTAGTGGAGGAGTTTGGGGTAACCCACAAATTCATTGATTGTGACAACCCGGTCTGATCGCGAATAGGTGGTCAGACGAAGGCTTGAAGCGAATTGCACAGAGTTGATGGAGCGGGGTAGTCCCCCCTTTCCGAGAATGTCGGCGGCCAAGGATGGCCGACGTCAAGCGCACATGGATGTGCTCGTAGCGGTCCTCGGAAAGGGGGGGCTACCCCGGTCCCTGCCCAAGCTTGGCAGTCTTATCGAGACTAAACTCCCAAGCTTCCGCGAGAGCAAAAAAGAACTCAGGCCTGCTGAGCCTTATCACCCTTCTTGAGCCCAAAGTCCTCGGCAAGCGTGCCGGAATCCTTGGGATCTGTCTTGGGCGCGTAATCCCGCGGCGGCTCGGAAGCGTCCTCGCGAACCTCTTCCAGGCGCTTCTTGGAAGTCTCCTGCGCCAACTCCTCCATCCAGTCCTCGTCATTGCAAAGACGGTTGGCGCCTCGTGCCATATGCTGGTTCACATCGCGGTAGGCATCGTTGAAGCGGCGCAGCAAATGGGCCGACTCCATGAAATGCTCGTTCACCTGGGCCTGGTAGCGGGTATATTCGCTTCTCAGTTCCTCAATCTGCTGTTCCGCCCGGCGCTGCCGAAGCGACGTTCCCTGCCCGGAACGGCCAACAAATACCCCGATGACAATGCCAACAACCAATGCGGCAATCGCTGCCAGAATCAGGTTTGTCATATGCTGTGTCGTCCTTTTACCTAAAAGTGAGCAAAGCCCCTGTTCGACGAGTATAACGCCCCAGGCTCCATCATCCCATGATTGTGGCCTGCGCCAATCGTCGTATTGCTGCCCAGGTGGCCAACGTGGCGAAAAATCGCCAAATGCGAGACAATATGGCGCCCAAATTTACGATCAACTTCCGGGAATACCTTGATGACAGCTGCGATGTCCTCCGAAACCAGTGCGACCATGACCCCTTGGCAACGTTACCAGAAGGATCTTGAACGCCCGGATTTCCAGAAGGACTCGGCCCAGGAAGATGCGGTCAAGCGCCTTCAGTCACTGTACGACAAACTGGTTGAAGCCGAAAGGGATCGCAGCAAGCCCAAGGCCAAACTTTTCCGCAAGCTCAAAAAAGGCAAGGAAGAGCCGGTCAAGGGCCTGTATTTCTGGGGTGGGGTAGGCCGCGGCAAAACCTACCTCATGGACACTTTTTACGAGTCGCTGCCTTTTGATCGCAAGATGCGGGTTCACTTCCACCGCTTCATGCAGCGTGTCCACAGCGAACTCAAATCGCTCAAGGGCGAGAAAAACCCTTTGGAGCTGGTGTCCAAGAAGTTTGCCGATGAAACTCGCGTTATCTGTTTCGACGAGTTTTTTGTGTCCGACATTGGCGACGCCATGATCCTCGCCACTCTCATGGATGGTTTATTCAGTCGCGGCGTCACCCTGGTGTGTACCTCCAACATCGTCCCGGATGGTCTCTACAAGGATGGTCTCCAGCGCGCCCGGTTCCTGCCCGCTATTGAACTCGTCAAAAAGCACACCGATGTGGTCAACGTTGATGGCGGCGTGGACTACCGGTTGCGGACTCTCGAGCAGGCGGAGCTGTTCCATTCGCCTCTCGATGAAGATGCGGATGTCAGCCTGCGAAAAAGTTTCGATGCTTTGGCGGTTGAGGCCGGAAAACACAGCAAAACGATGGAAATCAATGGCCGTAAAATTCCGGCCCAGGCGCACGCAGACGATGTGGTCTGGTTCGATTTCAAAGACGTCTGCGACGGCCCACGAAGCCAGAACGATTACATCGAGATGGCCAGGCAGTTCCACGCCATCATCGTCAGCAACGTGCCCGTTCTGGGCAAAGAAAAAGACGATCAGGCGCGCCGGTTCATTAACATGATTGACGAATTTTACGACCGCAACGTTAAAGTCATCATCTCGGCGGCGGCACCTATCACCGAGCTTTACACCGGCGGCCGCCTCGGCTTCGAATTCGAGCGCACCGAATCCCGACTGCTGGAAATGCAGTCCCGGGAATACCTCGAAGCACCGCACAAACCATAAAAAAGAAAACAGCCCTGCGTAGGTCGGATCAGCACAGCGCAATCCGACAAGAACCTGCCAGACAACCAACAGAGAGATTCAGAAATGAGCACAGACAACGTCGTTATCGTGAGCGGGGTTCGTACCCCCATGGGTGGATTCCAGGGTAGCCTGGCCAGTGTCAGCGCAACCGATCTTGGAGCGATCACCATCGCCGAGGCCGTAAGACGCGCTGGTCTGCAGCCTGCGGACGTGCAGGAAGTCATTATGGGCAACGTCCTGCCTGCCGGCCTAAAACAGGGCCCGGCGCGCCAGGCCATGCGCAAGGCCGGTCTTCCGGATCACACTGGGGCTACCACCATCAATAAACTCTGCGGCTCCGGCATGAAAGCCGCCATGTTCGCCCACGATCTGATCAAAGCCGGCAGCAACGACATCATGGTTGCCGGTGGTATGGAAAGCATGTCCAACGCTCCCTACATCCTGCAGGGTGTTCGCAGCGGCTACCGCATGGGCCCGGGCCAGGCCCCCCAGGATCATATGTTCCTGGACGGCCTCGAAGACGCCGAAACCGGTCGCCTGATGGGTGCCTTTGCCCAGGAAATGGCGGACAAGAAAGGCTACACCCGGGAAGAAATGGATGAATACGCCATCACCTCCCTCACGCGAGCCAAGAAAGCCATTGAGGAAGGCCTGCTGAAAGACGAGATCATTCCGGTAACCGTGAAAAGCCGAAAAGGCGAGGTGGTCGTTGAGGATGACGAGCAGCCCCATAACGCCAACATCGACAAGATCCCGAGCCTCCGCCCGGCCTTCGCCAAAGATGGCACCGTCACAGCGGCAAACGCCTCTTCGATCTCAGACGGGGCTTCTGCGTTGCTGCTGATGCGCGAGTCCGAGGCTGAAAAACGCGGCCTCAAACCCCTGGCCCGCATCGTCGGCCACAGCACCCAGTCCCAGCATCCGTCCGAGTTCACCTGCGCCCCGGTTGGCGCCATCGAAACCCTGTTCGGCAAAACCGGTTGGAGCAAAGACGACGTCGATCTCTTCGAGATCAACGAAGCCTTCGCCATGGTCGCCATGATGCCGATCCGTGAACTCGGGCTCGACCCCGAAAAAGTCAACATCCACGGCGGCGCCTGCGCCCAGGGTCACCCCGTCGGTTCCACCGGCTCCCGCCTGCTGGTCACCCTCATGTACGCTCTTCAGCGTTACGGCAAAAAGAAGGGCATTGCAGCTCTTTGCATCGGTGGCGGCGAGGCTACGGCCATGGCTATTGAGATGCTCTAAGCCTGGGAGCTTGGCAGGTGCGGGAGTCCCTGGGTACGCGTTCCTCAACAATCGTTTTTGCGGTGTTAGTTGAAGGCGAACTCCATGGCCTGGTGCTGAGGGGGTGAATGTTTCTCCGGGAATGTCGGCGGCCATGGATGGCCGACGCCAAGCGCACATGGATGTGCTCGTGGCGGTTCCCGAAGAAACATTCACCCCCTCGGCGCTTCTCCTTACCTGAAGCGACAATTAAAACTGCAAAAAAACCACCAAAACCAAAGTGGTTGCATCTAATTTTGTTGTCTATAGTGATTCTGTGCGACGGAACCCGGCGGCAAACGGCGTTTACAGGGGGATGATAGCAAAATCATACTTTTGACTGATCAAAGCGCCCGAAGGCGTTAGCTATAGTGCCAACATCACGAGCACTGTGCATGAAGCCTCCAATACATCGTGAACACCAATAATCAGAGCAGCGACTCAGAACAACAATGGAGTAGCCTTCCAATGACAAGAAAAACACATCAATGGCAGCGTTGGACCAAATTACCGCTGGCCGTGGCAGTTGCAGCCGGGATGTCCGGTCAGGCAGCCGCCTATTCGTTTTATGTGGGTGATGTGGAAGCCCAGTTCAACACCACGCTGTCTGCGGGTGCAGGTTGGCGGGTTGAGGATCGAGACAAGCGTCTGATCGCGCAGGGTAACCTTGGCCCCGAATATGCCCCAGGCGGTTCTCTCGCGAATATTGGTTCCTCCACGAACAACTATGACGACGGTAACCTCAATTTTGAAAGCGGGGACACCTACTCCAAAATCGTCAAGGGCAACAGCGAACTCTACCTCAATTACTATGTGGACAACCCTTACCTGACACGCGTAGGCGGTCTGCTTCGTGGTCGTTATTGGTACGACTTCGAGTTGAAAGACGAGAGCAGGGCAGTAGATTACGTTGGACAGCGGCGTGAGCTGAACCCCGAGGCAAAAGACAATGCCTCTGGTGGTGAAATTCTGGACGCCTACATCTTCTCAGATTGGTACTTCGGAAACGTCCCCGTCAGTCTTCGCTATGGAAAGCAGGTAGTCAGTTGGGGTGAGAGCACATTTATCCCGGGTGGTATCAACGTCATTAACCCTGTTGATGTTCCGGCTTTCCGTGCTCCGGGTTCCGAACTGAAAGACGCGTTGCTTCCGGTTGAAATGTTCTACATGTCTGCTGGCATCACCGAAAATGTCACCGTTGAGACATTCGTGCAGGCGGACTGGGAACCGGTTCGTCCGGATGACTGCGGCACGTTCTTCTCCACCAACGATTTCGCTGCTGATGGCTGTGGTCCCGTGCTTCTGGCAGGGCAGCTTTCAGATTCACAAGCGCTTGCGCAGGGATTCGTCGCACCTAGAATCGGTGACCAGGAAGCGGACTCTAAAGATCAGTTCGGGGTGGCAGTGCGCTGGTATGTGCCGGAACTGAATGATTCGGAACTCGGGTTTTACTACATCAAGTACAACAGCCGCCTTCCTTATGTCAGCGGCACAATCAAAGATACCGGTGAACAGTTCCCGAAATACTTCGTAGAGTATCCGGAAGGTATCGACCTCTACGGGATCAGCATTAACACCACGACCCCGGGCGGTTGGTCTCTTGGCGCGGAATACTCCTTCCGGGACAAGGTTCCCCTTCAGTGGAACGCGTTTGAACTGCTGTATGGCGGCACTCAGCTCCGCAATCCGATTGACGGCACGCCGGTAAGTTTGCTCGAGAAGCAAAGGCTGGAAGAAGCTGGCGGTACCCTTGATCCGGGCGTCAGCGTTGCCGGCAATGATCGCTTCAATGTATCCCAGGCGCAGTTTACGTTGATCAAGTTCTTCGACCAGGTTATGGGTGCAAGTCGCCTCTCCCTGATCTCTGAATTCGGCGCGACTTACATTCACGATCTGCCTGGTTACGACGAAGCGCGCTACGGCCGCTCTGGTACCTTTGGTGTAGGACCTGTTCCCAGTGCCGGCGGCGTTGATGCTTGTCCGCTCCTGAATATCAACACGAACTACTGCGAAAACGAAGGCTTCACAACCGACTTCTCATGGGGTTACCGTGCACGTCTGGTTTGGGATTACCCGAACGCGCTGGCCGGTGTTAACCTTTCACCGCAGCTGGCCTGGAGCCACGATGTTGAGGGTTACAGCCCGCAGCCGGGCGGTGCTTTCAACGAAGGCAGCAAGGCCATCGGTCTGTCTCTGCAGGCGGTGTACCAGAACAAGATTACCGGCAACATCGGTTACACAAACTTTTTCGGCGGCAAGCCGTATAACGAGTTGACTGACCGCGATTTCGTGAGTGCTAGCGTTTCATACTCATTCTGAACCCGGAAAGAATTCGTTGAACGAGGGAATTTAAATGAAACTAAACAAGAAACTACTGGCCACAGGCGTCCTGGCAGCGAGCATGTTTGCTGGCCAGGCCTGGGGTGCGGTTTCTGCTGAAGAAGCGGCCAAGCTGGGTAACTCGCTGACACCGATGGGTGCAGAAAAAGCCGGTAACGGTGGCGCCATTCCTGCCTGGACCGGTGGTCTGACAACTCCGCCTCCCGGCTACAACAATGACGGCATCTATGTGAATCCGTTCGCGGATGAGCAGCCCAAGTTCACCATCGATCAGAGTAACGTCGAGCAGTACAAAGACAATCTGTCCCCGGGCCAGGTTGCGATGATCGAGCGCTACGATGACTACTTCATGCCGGTGTATGAAACCCATCGTACGGCTGCCTATCCTGAAGAGGTCATGGAGCAGACCGTTGAAAACGCGACCACGGTTGAGCTGATCAAGGACGGTAACGGTCTGGGCAACTATCAGTCTGCCACCCCGTTCCCGATTCCCCAGAATGGTCTGGAGGCAATCTGGAACCACATTACCCGTTACAGAGGTGGTTCTGTACAGCGTACCGTTGGTCAGGTGACGCCGACTGAAGGTGGTGATTTCTCTGTTGTGAAATTCCAGGACGAGCTTACCTGGCGTACCTACCTCTCGGATTACAATCCGGACGAGGATGCGAACGTTCTGTTTTACTTCAAGCAGGCCATTACCGCTCCGGCACGTCTCGCCGGTAACGTACTGCTGGTACACGAGACCATCGACCAGGTTGCCGAGCCTCGCCGTGCGTGGGTTTACAACGCCGGTCAGCGTCGGGTTCGTCGGGCACCTCAGGTAGCGTATGACGGACCGGGTACCGCGTCTGACGGTATGCGTACCTCGGATAATTTCGACATGTTCAACGGTGCTCCGGATCGCTACAACTGGGAGCTGGTTGGCAAGAAGGAAATGTACATTCCGTACAACTCCTACAAGCTGACCGATCGCAGTCTTAGCTATGACCAGATCATTCAGGCTGGTCATATCAATCAGGATTACACTCGCTACGAGCTGCACCGTGTATGGCATGTTCGCGCAACCCTGAAAGAAGGGGCCCGCCACATCTATGCCCAGCGTGACTTCTACATTGATGAAGACTCCTGGCAGGCATCTGTCATTGATCACTACGACGGCCGTGGCGAACTCTGGCGTGTTGCAGAAGCCCACAATATGCAGTTCTACGATCAGAACGTGCCCTGGTACGCCATAGAGACGCTGTACGACCTGCTCTCTGGCCGCTACCTCGCGCTTGGTCTGACCAACGAGGAAGAGAATCCGTATGAGTTTGGCGTTGAGCGCCGCTCCAGGGATTACACGCCGGCCGCATTGCGCCGCGCCGGTACCCGGTAAGGGTTCTGCAGAAGACCAAAAAACGGCGGGCCTCACGGCCCGCCGTTTTTTTACACCCTGGAAAACCCTTTCACGTCAAAATTTTGCAGCCCACCCCTCAATTGGTTTAACCTTCTTATCATACTAAAGGCGTACCCGATGTCGGTCGCCATTGAAAAGTCAGTGCAAGATCCACTTTTCCGGCGGTGCAAGGCAGTGCGAGCCGGAGCTAAATGGGGCAGTGCGTGAAACCATTCAATGATGGCTGTGCAGCCAACGACGAATTCCAGTCAGCGAACAGTGGTCTTCAACGGGGCGAGTTAATCAGGGACCTGCTCAGACAACGGGTTCATATTCCCCCGGTTCCGTCCGATTCAATGGTTCGGCCAAAGCTTGATACCAGGATTTCCGAAGCACTGACTTCCAGAGGTGTTCTTTTTCTGGAGGCGCCCTGTGGTTACGGCAAATCCCACGCTGTGGTCAGCGGCCTCGTCAGCGCTCAAATGGCTGCCGATCAAGTCCGCTGGATTACGCTGAACTCCCAGGATAATGCACCATCCCGCTTCCTGACCTTGCTTGCCATTGCCCTGGATCTGCCTGAAACCCCGGAGCAGGGGCTCCAGAGCGGCGCCACCTTCTCGGATACCCTTTCGATGATGCAGGTCGCTTTGGCGCGTGAGGGTTCCGGCCAGCCACGGGTCCTGGTGCTGGACAACCTCCAGAATCTCAGCAATCCCGCCGTAGTGGACCTGCTTCAACAGCTGGTGATGGAATTTCCGAGTGGTTCGTCCATCGTTCTTATCTCCCGTAAGGCGCTACCTTTCGAAACACACAGCCTCGAGCTGGAAAACCGTTTCACCCGCATCGGGTCTGAAACGCTTGAGTTTTCCCGTTCAGAAACCTTCGAGTTTTTCCGGTCCGCCACGACGAAGAGCGAACTCACCAGCGTTGCTGTCGATAACCTCTACTATATGACCGAGGGCTGGGCGACGCCTTTGGCGCTGTATCGTCGGGAGGTTGCTCAGAATATCGAGCGCAAACCCATTCAGGAAACACCGAGCGTTGAAAGGTTTTTGAAGGAGTCGGTGCTTGGCAATCTGACCCCGGGGCAGATGCGGTCCATGCGGGGTATTGCAGAGCTTGAACTGTGCTCCGATGAGCTGTTCCTGGCGCTTGAGCCACTCCTGCCTGAAGCTGGCTTTGTTCCCTCTCAGGCGGCCGAGCGGGGGCTGCCCTTAAAGCCGATGCCGGGCCGTGGTCGCTGGTTTCGTATAAACCCGTTGTTGCAGGAATGGCTGAAGTCGCCCGTAATGGCCGGTTATTCGGAGCGGATGCTTCAGGCGAGCCGATGGTTTGGTGTGCGCGACCAGTTCCCGGAAGCATTGAAATACGCGCTACTCTCTGGAGATGCCGAGGAAGTCATCCGCATCGCCTCTGAGGGATCAGAGGCTTTGCTGTTGGGTCAGGATACCGCATCGCTCCTGCGCCTTCGCAAGAGTTTGCCGGCCCAGCTCCTGGAACGAAGCGTGCGTCTCAGAATTGTCTACAGCTGGGTTCATGCAATTGGCGGCCAGTTCCGGCAGGCGCGAGCGCTGATTGATGGTCTGGCCGAGGCTGACCGACAGGAGCAGGCTGCACGGATTTGTGCCTTGAAAGCGTTTATCCTGAGGGGCGAGGGCAGTGTTGGGCCGGCTTTGGACATGGCTGATGAGGCCCTGGCTGACGGGGAACTCAGTACTCAGGGCCAGCTTGTCACGCAGATGGTCCGTTCAAGTGCATTGTGCGCGGCGGGTCGATTCCCGGAGGCCCGGGAAGCAAACCGGGCTGCGTCGAGGCTCGCAAGAGAAGCGGGCGATTCCGGTTCGGAAGCACTGGCGGTTTATGCCCATGCCCGGATCGAACTGGGCAAAGGCGCCCTGAAACATGCAGAGCAATTGTTGCGCACTGGTCTCGATACCGCCATGCAGGAGCTCTCGCGTCCTGCCCGGATTGGTGAAACCCGCCTGCAACTGAATCTGGTGCTTGTGCTTTGGCATCAGGGCCGTGAAGCGGAAGCAGATCGCCTGTTGGTCACCTGTGGGCGACATGCTGAACAGACCAGGGATCTTGGACTGCTGCTGGCGATGACCATTCGTGTCTTGATGTGTCGGGCCCAGGGTCGACTTGAGGATGCATTTGTCTGGATTGGTCGGGCCGAGCGTACCATGCATTCCTGGCAAGTCGACGAATCACTGTTCGTACCTGTTCTCGAGGCCCTGAAAGCCAACTGTTGGTTGTCGCAGAATCAGATCGACAGTGCCGATCAGGCGGTTCGAAAGCTTGCTCCTTACCGGGAAGCGGGCTGCGTACCGGAGCTTTTCCCCATGATGCCAGGCTTGCTGGACTGCCTTCAGGTTCGGGTCGACCTTGCCCGCGGTGACCTGATAAAGGCCCGGGAAACCCTCCAGGGTATCCGTGAACGGTATGAGGGAGCCATTCCATGGGGCGTGGAGCTCCACATGCGCTTGCTTGAGGCCGTGATCGTTCTTGATGAAAAGGGACCGGTGGTTGCCCTGAAGATTCTGTCTACCGTCGTCAATGAGGCTGCTGCAGAGCACTTCATCAGTCCTTTCCGGGAGCTCAGGAACGAGTTGCAGGAGCTAATGACGAAGGGCTTTGGTCAGCTTCCTGAAGGTGCGTTTAAAGAAGCGCTGGGCGAGGTGTTTGAGCTTCGTGAGGTCGCGGGTACTCTAGACACCCTGGCGGAACCCATCAGTGAGCGGGAGCAGGGCGTGCTTGAGCTGATTGCAAAAGGGCTTTCAAACCAGGAAATAGCTGACAAGCTGCATATTTCCCTGCATACGGTGAAAACCCACGCGCGTCGAATCAATGCCAAGCTGGAAGTGAAATCCCGAACCCAGGCTATTGTCCGGGCGCGGGAGCTTGGGCTGCTTTAAGCTCATCGATTCGCGCATCTTTTTCGGCCCAAACCTGGCTCACCCAGCGCTGGAACGCAATCCGGGTCTCCCGGTTGTTTTCGTAATCCATTCCCAGAAACTCGCCTGGAATTTCCCGCGTCCGCACGTCAATAATAATCCTTCGGATTCGCCCGCAAAGGTAATCCCAAAAGCCGGCCCGGCCTTCGGGATACACGATCGTGACATCCAGCATGGTGTGAATCATGTCGCCCATCGTGCCCAGTACAAAAGCCGTTCCGCCTGCCCTCGGTTTCAACAGGTGCTTGTAGGGTGAGTTCTGGCGATCATGCTTCTCGGGTGTAAAACGGGTGCCTTCCATGAAGTTGAAGATCGTTACCGGGGTGTAGCGAAACTTCTCGCAGGCAGCCTGGGTGGCCTCCACATCCTTCCCCTTCAGCTCCGGGCGTTTGGCGATCTGCTCTTTGGTATGGCGGTGCATAAAGGGAAAATCCAGCGCCCACCAGGCAACTCCGAGTAATGGCACCCAGATCAGTTGTCGCTTCAGGAAGAACTTCAGCAGGGGGATCCGGCTGTTCAGCACATACTGAATGGCGGGAATGTCGGCCCAGCTTTGATGGTTGCAGGTGACAAAATACCAGTGCTTCCGGCTGAGATTTTCCACGCCCCGCACATCCCAGTCGACCTTGTGCAGAAGATCCATCAGAAGATTGTTGAAGCCAATCCAGAGCCACGCGATGGTGTTGAGGATCACCGTGCAGCCCTTGCGTACGGCGGTAATGGGCAGAACGAGTTTAAGCAGGGCGACTGCGAGAAGAAACGGAATCAGCACCAACGTATTACACAGGATGAGAAGGGCCGCCAAAGTCCCCTTCAGCGGCGCGGGGAGAAAATCGAGCATGGGGTAGGGTCTCTAACCTTCAGCCGGGTTGGTTTTCAGTGATGATTGGCGGGGTAGCAAACCGGTTTCCGCTTCAGTAGAAGCCAGCTGTTCAAGGCTGCCAGGTTCGAGGTTTCTGACCACGCTGCGGAAATCGTCGTCGTAAAATTCGAGGTTGTTGTAGTGAATCATTGCCCGAATCTCTTCAATGTATTCTTCTCCGCGCTCGGAGTAGCCAAGCAGACCCTCTGCAAGCTCCAGGCCTGAGAGAGGGGCATTATCACGGCGGTCTTCCAGCCGGACGTCTCGCAACAACTGATAGGTCGGGTGGCGATTCAGGTTCTGAATATACGCACGAACCGACCGGTAGGGTGAGGAGAACTTGGCCACCTCATGGCTCGCGCCCTCAGCCCGGCCGCGGGGAACAAGTCCGCAGCCTTTTGAAAAGCACCACTGGCCAAAAAGGTTATTACCTTTCGTGGCAAACCGGGACGTGCCCCAGGCGGATTCGTTGGCGGCCTGTGCCAGGATCAGAGACGGAGGAATTACATCGAGACGCTTGCGTAGCAGGGCAAACTGCTCGTCGCTGCCGGGCTCTGCATCCACTCGTAATCGCTCGGACTGTTGGGCCAGCCAATCATACTCCTTGCTGGTCAATGTCTCCTTCGCAGCGAGGCTATCCAGGTAGTCGCGCTCAATCAGAATCCTTGAGTTGGCCAGAACAATCCGTGGGTAGAGAAACGAGAAGAACGCGGCCTTCTTCTCCGTGGTGTCCTGATACTGAGAAAAATCTGGCAAGTCGTCGTTGGCCCAACTTGGGAGCGGGGGCAGGGACGACAGTGCGGGTTCGGAGCCTGTGTTATCGGAGTTGATCCGGTCAATACTGGCCTGTGGCGTATAAAAGCCACCGCCGATCGCAAATGCAATCAGGGGGAGCATCAGAATGACGGCCCGTTTACCCGCAGACATAAAACCTCTCGTTTCAATCGATATAGCAATGATTATAACAGGTTATACGAGAGCGTTTGCCAGTTGGGTTTTGTCGGATGCCACTGCCGTCAGGGCAGTCGTGTTGCAACCAGCAAACCGATCTGTTCCTCACCACCCCCTGTGGTTCGGAAGCGCAAATAGAACTGGTCCTGACTGGCGGTATGGAAACCCTCAAGTACAAGGTTGCCTGCGGTGAACTCTACCCTCCCGTCGCCCAGTTGGCTGAGCGCCAGGTCGATGTCCGCCAGGCTCTCCAGCGCAGGTTTTGTCACGGTCTCGTCATCAACGGAATGGGTGCTGGTCAGCGAAGTCGGCGAGAGTGTTGCCGAGCTTGAGGATTCGATGGTCAGCAGGGCATTGTCAAAATGTCGGAGGCGGTTCGTCTGCGATGTCAGGGCCAGGGCCACGCCCTGAAGCCTGAACTGTCCCGAAGCCGGTACGGTGTTCGCGGTTTGTTCCGCGGCAATCAGGATACCGTCTCCAAGCGGACCATCGTCCAGGTTGAATGCCATCAGGGTGCCATCCGGGGTGCTGGCACCGACACCAATATCTGGCCGCTGGAAATCACCGGAAGCGGTGGTGATGTCCAGGTTCAGTCGTCCGATATCCACATCCCCGTTGCTGAGCCGCGAGGTTCGGTTGCTCAGGGTCCAGGATTCTGCTCGGGTACCGGTGGAGTCCGTCGTGACAGTGCCTGAACTGTCTCGTTGTAATGACGTAAAGCTCTGGGATTGGTCAACTGTGCCGCCAGAAATCTGCCATTGGCCAACGCCTGCTTCAATGGTGAGAGGCGTTGTCTCATCGCTGAATCGGGTTCCAAGATACAGCATGTTGTAGTCGCGGCCATTCAGACTGTCTGCGTCGAATCCCTCCTTCCTGAGGAGGTTGATCTCAAGAACCGACAGATACTGATCCTCCAGAGTGCCCAGCCGCCGCAACTGGTCGCCGTCTGCTTCCAGCTCGATCGCTTTGCCAGCGCTGAAATAGCCGCTGATCACCCGGTCGGGCCCCGTGGTTTCATCCTCAGGCGCACTTGTGAAGGCGTCCAGATAGTAGGGATTGCGAGTCCAGCCAATAATTTTCGAGCTGCCCCGGCCGGTAATGCTCTGATACAGGGCCCGGCCTGCCAGCAGGCGAGTGTCTTCCAACAGCGTGGCTGCTCCGGGGGATGAAGAGTGAGTGTTCCGTTCCCAGTATTCAGAGCCCCGAACGAAGAAGTCGTTTCCCGCCTGGTGAATCAGAGCCTCGCGATCGTATGGGATATCGTTGGCCAGAGAGGTCACTCGGATGTTGAAGGCATCAAAGCTGGTCAGGGTGAGAGCCGGATAGACATAGCCGGTGCCATTATCATCGGTCAGCACCTCTTCCTGGGCCGTTCGAACACCCCATTGTCCGGACCCGCTCAGGGTAGACTCGAGAAAGGTCTGCCCCAGCTCGATACCCAGAAATACCGAATTGTAGTCTGCGGAACTGGCGCTGATCTTTCCCGAGGACGTCTCATCGAGCACCGCGTAGTCGGCCATTGCGCTCACGTAACGGGCAAAGTCTCCCCGATCTTCGAGAATATCCAGGGCACCGCCGAGGCCAACATTGGATGGAATCTCAATTTCAAAGTCGTGGACCTGATCGGCGAGGGTCGACCACACATACTTGTTCAGGCATAGCTCGCCGCCTTCATCGGCAACGCAATCCAGAATGGTCTGGAACTCACCGGCCGTATAGCTGCTGAGCGTGTTACGCACCAGATATTCGGAAAAAGGATTCACTTTCACATCCCGGTCCGCATCGGCGGCCAAGGCTCGCATTCGGGTGTTGCCATAACTGGCATCGATAATCACATCCGGTCCAAGGGGCAGGCCTTCTGTGAATTCGATAATGGTGAAACCTTCGCTGTCGGTGCGGCTGGAAATGGGAGGCTCGCCCAGGTTCTGCAGGGCCGGGTTGGTGTAGTAAACACTCACCCTGTCCGGTTGCACGATTCTCAGGTTGCGGCGGGTAGGCTCGCCGTCGCTGGTGACACCACCCGGTACTTCCATGGTTACCCGGACCTCATTGCTGGCCAGGCCGCCTGTGTTCGAGGAATCGCCGGTGCTGCCGGAACTGAAATCATCGACCGGGTTCTTGCTTCCCGCGAAGTCATTGGGCTGGCCGGCCGCGCCGGCAATGGCATCTTCGCCGCTTCCGCATCCCGCGGTGAGCACCAGAGTCGAGGAGAGGAGTAAACCGAGTGTGAATCGCATGCCTGGCTATCCGTGCAGAAAATACAGGCAGACAGTCTAACAGTCGGATTCTCGGGAAAGCGTGAGGAAAAGCACGAAAGAGTCAGGGAGGGAAAGTGAAATAGGCCCGGGAGAACGGGCCTGTTTCAGATGAGGCATGAATCAGAAGAAAATCTTCATCCCGGCCATAACGCCCTCATCGAGATTGACGTCTCGCGAGGAATTCTCGATATCGGTATTCAGGTAACGGTAGCCAGCAAAAACCTCCGCGTTGCGGATCACACGATAGCTGCCACGAAGCTCCAGACTGGTCATGTCATCGGAATCGCCGAACGAGAGAATGCTGGGTGCGTAATGCAGGCCGCCGGTGAACGACAGGCCCGGCACGTTCGGGATGTTGACGGTTGCGAAACCGCCGAGACCGAGCGCTCCACCATCTGCACGGCCCTGATCCCAGAAGATGCCGCGCATGCCGATGCCGGCGGTAGTCGGCAGGTTACCGATCGCAGTGCGGCCCTGGGCATGGAAATCGGCGTTAAAAATATCGCGGCCACCTTCGTGGTAGGTGTAACCGGTGCCAAGCTGGATATCGTTGTTGGTGCCGAAGAAGTTTACCTGGCCCTTCACCGAGTCGTTTGTAAGGCTAAGATCCACGTCACCTGCGAAGGCAGGCGCGGCAGCCAGTGAGAGAACCATCAGGGAAATCCGGGACGCTTTCATAGTTGTGCACCTTCGTTACGTTTTTAGCAGAATTGGCGGTATGTTAACGGGACGCACCGGACCACTCAACTTAAATGCCAGTAAGTCCCCGTTAACTTTCATTTTTCGCAGATCAGTGACGGGTGGTCTCGCCGCCCTGGTCCAGATCCTCCGGTGATGCGTTCTCTGCGGGTACCCGGTATTCCTCGTTGGCCCAGGCCCCCAGATCGATCAGTTTGCAACGCTCGGAGCAGAAAGGGCGCCAGGGATTGGTCTCGGTCCATTCCACGGACTTTTTACAGGTTGGGCATTCAACGTTCATGGTTGCCTTCGGGTATCGGAAACGTGTCTGGATGTCTGTGCCCGTAGTTCGGTAAGCCGGTCTCAGGAGGCAGCAGACGCCTGACAATATTGTTCCAGTACTGCCCGCAGCATTTCAATATTGACAGGCTTGGCAACAAACGAATCCATACCGCATCGGCGGCAGCGTTCCTCGTCTTCTTCCATGGCACTGGCGGTCAGCGCGACCACCGGGATGCGCGCGCGGTTGTGGGTTTTCTCCCATTCCCGCAGGCGGCGGGTGGCTTCAAAGCCGTCCACACGGGGCATCACACAATCCATGAACACCAGATCGAACGGGTGCCACTGCCAGAGGCTGGCCGCAGCCTCGCCATCGTTGGCGGTCATCACGTCGCAACCGAGTTTTTCCAACAGTCGACGGGTCAGGGTGCGGTTCACAGGATTGTCTTCCACCAGCAACACCTTCATGCGGCCGCAGGGAAGCTCCCGGCGTCGGGCGGTATCGGTGGTAGCCTGAAGCGAAAATCGGGTCAGGAAGCGCCGTTCTTCTTTGGCTGCATCGGCAAACAACTGGTTGAGGATCGGCGTCAGGCAGGACTCTCGCAGAGATTTGCTCAGGAAAGCATCTGCACCGGCCTGGCGGAAATGTTCGGCGTCGCCCCGTTGCGGGTTGGACGACAGGATCAGCAGGCGCATATCTGACCAGAGCGGGTTGCTACGGATCTGCCGGCACAGCAGGTCGCTGTCCATATCCGGCACAAAGCCATCCAGAATGATCGCGTCGAACGGCTGATGGCCATCGAACGCCGTTCGCAGGGACGTCAGCGCCTCGCCGGCGGATTTTACCGCTTCGATGTGCACTTCGTGCCGGGACAGCATTTCCAGAGTGATCTTGCGGGATAGCTCATAGGAATCCACTACCAGAATCCGGCGATTCTTCACCATCCGGGTATCCGGCCGAACCCGGGCGGCGTTCTCCGGGGCCACGGGCAGAGTCAGTTCCATCCAGAAGGTCGATCCTTCACCTGGGCGGCTTTCAAGATCCATGGACCCGTCCATCAGGCCCACCAGTTGGCGGCAGATGGTGAGGCCAAGGCCTGCACCGGGCAGTTGACGCTGGAACTGTTGGCCAAGCTGCACGTAGGGCTCGTAAACCAGGGGAACATCTTCCGGGTTGATGCCCACGCCGGTGTCTTCCACCGCAATGCGAAGGCGAGCCTTGTCATCCCGGCGGCCCAACACCTCGATACTGATCAGCACATGGCCGGAATCGGTAAACTTGATGGCGTTGGAGGTCAGGTTCAACAATATCTGGCGAATGCGAACCGGGTCGCCCTTCAGCGCCCAGGGCAGGTTTTCGTCGATCCGAAGTTCCAGTGCGAGGCCTTTCTCCCGGGCGCGAGAGCCAAGCATGTGCACCAGGTCATTGAGAGTTTCTCTGAGGTCAAAGGGAATGTCTTCGAGTACCAGCTTGCCCGCTTCCATGCTGGAGATATCCAGCAGGTCGTTGATGATGGCCGAGAGGCTTTCCGAGGCGCTCAACAAGGTCAGCACGTATTCCCGCTGCTCCTGATCCAGCGGCGTATCGGTGAGCAGGTTGGCGTAGCCCAGCACTGATTGCAGAGGAATACGCAGTTCGTGGCTGACATTTGCGAGGAACTGGTTCTTGGCGTGATTGGCCCGCACCGCCTCGTCCCGTTCACCCTGGGACTGGATCGTGGTCTGTCGCAGGGAGCGGGTGTCCTCAAGGATTTGCAGGCGCATCTTGTTCAGGGCCTGCTCCAGCTCAGAGAGTTCATCTGGCGTTTTTCGGGGTTTGCGCTTGAGCTTCAGCGGGTCGACCAGCGCGTCGAGATTCAGCCGCGCGGCGTAATCGGCCATGGATTCCAGATGCCGGGACAGCGTTAAACGAACGATCACCAGCAGGCCCAGGGTGCCCAGCATGACAACAATGGATTGAAACAGAAGGTTCAGGAGCGCGCGGTTACGCAGGTCTTTGTAGATCTGGTCTATGGAGGAGGTGACGGTGAGCGTGCCAACGTTCTCAGGACTGCGGTTGTTGGAGCGGTCAAAAACCAGTGGAAAGGTCTGCGATATGACCCGGCCCTCAGGGTAAGTGCCGGTGCTGAAGGTTTCGCCGGTGCTGGTCACCACCCGCCCGTACTGGACAGCGGGCACTGCTTTCATATCATCCAGGCTGTTGGCCACCTCGCTGAAATTCATCAGCCAGATGTTGTTGCTCATGCTCCCGGAAACCAACTCCGCGGCCCGTGTCTGGTCATTCAGCAGATCGTTCTTGCGCCGCTCGAATTCTCCGATCAGCTGAACGCCCGTTGCCACCAGAGACAGAAAAAGGCTGAACAGCAATACGTAGGCGAGCAACCTTGCCGCCAGTGGTCGTATTCCCAATCGTTTGAAGAACCGCTTTGAAGGCAAGGCACATATTCCCTGTGTCGACTACAAAATCACCAAAAGAAGTTTAACAGACCGTCAGCACTTCGACACGTTTCCGTGAATGATCATTCACGAATCGGAATCGCACGTTCAAATCGTACAGATGCGCTCCGTAAATGCGCTCTTCTTCCCGTCCTCTGCGAAAGGAGGGGCGTGGATCGTAAGCCACCACATCCTCGATCAGCGCTCGCAGTTCCGGATACTCTTCGGGTGACAGCTTGCCAATCTGGGCCTCCGCTTCCGGCAGAAAAACCACGTCGAGTTTTTCCGTGGGTGGCGAGTCTGCCCAGCCCAATGTCGCTTCAGGAACTGAATCGGCAAATGGCAGGTAGGGTTTGATATCCAGTATCGGTGTGCCCTCGATGAGGTCATGATCACTAATGCGGAGAATGAGTTGTCCATCTTTGCGCACCAATCCCTCATTGCGAACGACCGAGAGGCCGAGGCTGTTTGGGCGAAACGGAGACCGGCTGGCAAACACACCCATCTTGCGATTGCCGCCCAAGCGGGGAGGGCGGACCACGGGCCGCCAGTCTGCCCGCACCGCTTCGTGAAACTGAAAGGTCAGCCAAAGGTGGCTGGCGGTCTCCAGCCCACGGAAGGCATCTTCCCGGTCAAACGGTGGCCGGATGATCAGCTCGGCCCGGGCATGACGGGTCAACCCCGGCTGGCGAGGCACCCCGAACTTGTCCTGAAAGCATGAGCGGGTAATGGCGATAGGCGTGAGAGTAAGGGCCTCGGTCGCGGGTTTCGAGGGGTGTCTTGGCATTACAAACGATCATCCTCAATGATACCGGAGAAAAACATTTCCACCCGAAACACCACAGAAGCACGGTCTTTAAAGCTATCCTCCCGGGGGAATTCCAGTGCTGGAATCAGCTCCGCATAGAGCCAGTTGCTGTGTAGACGGTAGCGGAACGTGAGATCGCCGAACGCTGATGTGGTGCGCCAGGAAGGTTTGCTTTCCCCAAGTACGCCCAGCCGGGGCGTTACAATCAAGCGGTTATTCATGCGCTTGCGCATGCTGAATATCTGAGCCGCAACAAATTCCTTGTCGTTGTGCACCCACTCCAGTTCTGAAGACGAGCGAAAATACCAGTCATTGCCCACCGGGCGCCCAACGCCAATCCAGGTTCGCTCGCCCCAGCCATCCTGATGAAAATAATAGAACCGTTGCTGAGCGTTCAGAATCCACTTGTCGTCCAGCTGCCAACGTTTCTCAGCCGTTGCCCGCCAGAAGGCGTCTGGAGGAAGCCGTAGGCGCACACCCACGTCGTTGGAAAAGTTGATGGCGTCACCAATCTGGGTCAGGTAACGCAGTGCACCTGTGGCTTCCGTATCGGAACGCTCGGGCTCCGTAAGCTGGCGGTCCCGTTGGCGCTCCCCGAGAGGAATCAGGTCTTCGCTCTCGCTCTCGATCACCAGGCGCAGTTTCCGGCGGGTGGTGGGAATATCCAGCCGGAACCGAGCCTCAGGCTCAAATTGTGCCGGGTCGCCGTACTCGGATTCAGTCGCAAAGCCAATGCGCAGGTAACTCTCGTTGTTGGGGAGACTCTGGGAGCTGCCCGATAAGGTACGGTCTGCCCACTGGCCAACCGACTGGATCTTTTGCCCGTGAAGACGCTCCTGCCGCAGCACCCAGTTACTGAACTTCAGCCAGTAGGAATCCCGGGGATCGGCCCAGTATTCGTCCGGCTCAAACGTATAGAATCCGATCGGAAGCTGACCCGGAGAGAGAATCTCAGCCATGGAACGTTCTCGAACCTCAAACACCGGCTCGATGCTGTAACTTGGAGAAGAGATCGTCAGAGAAAGCGCAGCCGCAAGGGCTGCCATGCGATAGCGGGAAAACCAGTCAGCCAAAGTCCACCAACAACCGTTCATGCAGCTCCCGCACCTGACGCGTTACTTCATCCAGAGGGCGGTCATTATCAATCACCTCATACGCCCGCGCCAGCCGATCTTCGCGCGACATCTGAGCCGCAATGATCCGCTCAACCTGCTCCCGGGAATTGGTGTCCCGGGCCATGGTGCGCTCAATCTGGGATTCTTCAGGCACGTCGATCACGATAATGCGGTCAACCAGTTCGTGCTGGTCGGTCTCGAGAAGGAGAGGGGAGACCAGGAGCACGTAAGGAAGCTGGTAGTTTTCCGGGTTCAACTGCCGAATCAATTCCTCGCGGATGATTGGATGCAGCAGCGACTCAAGCCAAAAACGCTCTTCCGGCTTCTCAAAGACAATCCCACGAAGCTGCGCCCGATCCAACGCACCCTCAGAAGTGAGGATCTTCTTCCCAAAATGCTCTGAAATCCGTTCCAGTGCAGGCGTTCCCGGCTCAACCACCTCCCGGGCAACATCATCGGCATCCACCCAGTGCACGCCAAGCTCACCGAACAGGCGAGCCACAGTGGATTTCCCGGAACCAATGCCGCCGGTCAGGCCAGCAATCTTCATAAATCAGACTCCCAGGAATCCGTACCAGAACGCTTGAATCTCAGTTCCAAACCACAAACAGAGCAGCCCGGCAGTCGCCAAATACGGCCCAAACGGAATCGGCACTTCGCGCCCATGCTGCTTGAACACCATCAAGCCGATACCGACAACGGCACCAACCACCGAGGAAAGCAGGATAACCGCTGGCAACAATTGCCACCCCAGCCAGGCGCCGAGTGCGGCAAGCAGCTTGAAGTCCCCGTGCCCCATTCCTTCCTTGCCGGTAACCAGCTTGAACAGCCAGTAGACGGACCACAGAGCCAGATAACCGACCACCGCCCCCCAGAACGCGCTGTTAAAATCGGTCAGCACGCCAAAGTAGTTCAGCACCAGGCCAAGCCACATCAGTGGAAGGGTAATACTGTCTGGCAGTAGTTGAGTGTCGAAATCAATAACTGTCAAAGCCACCAGAGCCCAAACCAACAAAAGGGCCCAAAGCGCCGACTCGTTCGGCCCGATGACAGCAATGGTCACCACGGAAAAAATCGCGGTAACCGCCTCAATGATTGGATAGCGCGGCGAAATGGGAGCTTTACAAGAAGCGCATTTGCCCCGAAGAACCAGCCAGCTGAGGACTGGAATATTTTCCCACGCCCGAATGCCATGGCCGCAGGAGGGGCACGTGGACGCCGGCTTGGCGAGGGTAATCCGCTCTTCCTCCTTACGCTGCTTCTCAGGCAGCTCCAGGAATTCCTCGCACTGGCAGCGCCAGTCCTGATGCATCATTTTCGGCAGCCTCAGAATGACAACATTCAGGAAGCTACCTACGCAGAGAGATACAAGAATAACCGAAAGGTAAAGTAGCCAGGGGGTGCCAAGCAATGTTTCTAGATCAAGCACTTAGCCAACCACCTTACCCATCTGGAAGATCGGAAGGTACATGGCGATGATCAAGCCACCCACCAGCACGCCCAGAACCGACATGATCAAGGGTTCCATGAGGGACGACAGGTTATCAACCAGATCGTCAACTACGGCCTCGTAATGATCGGCGACTTTGGAGAGCATTTCATCCAGGTTACCGGACTCTTCACCGATAGCAGTCAACTGAACAGCCATAACCGGGAAGATGTCAGCATTGCGCATTGCTGCTTGCAATTGCGTGCCGCTCGCGACCTCGTCCTTGATCTTGTTGATTCCGTCTCTGTATACCGCGTTACCGGTTGCATTTGCTACAGATTCAAGTGCGTCTACCAACGGTACACCGGCAGCAAATGTAGTCGACAAGACCCGCCCAAACCTGGCAACCGCTGATTTGTCAAGAACCTCGCCTATAACCGGAATTTTGAGGGTGTACTTATCGATGGCATCTGAGAACTTCTTAGACCTGTACTTTGCCTCCTTAAAGAGAAAAACAAAGCCAACAATGCCTAACAAGCCAATAAACCACCATTTCTGCATCCACTCCGAAAGGTTTACCACCATCTGAGTGAACACAGGCAGGTCGGCCCCAAAGCCGGTAAACAATGCTTCAAACTGAGGAACAACTTTAACAAGCAAAATCGCTGTTACGATAATGGCGACAACGACAACGGCCGCTGGATAGGTCATCGCTTTCTTGACCTTCTTCTTTAGCAGCTCACTCTTCTCGAGGTAGGTGGCAATCCGGTCCAGCATCTGTTCAAGTGCACCGGCTTTTTCGCCAGAATCGACGAGGCTGCAGTACAGGTCGTTGAAATGCCTCGGGTGCTTTCGCAGGGCACCGGCGAAGCTGGTACCTGAGGCAATATCATTCCTGATCGCAAGAATGAGTTCCTGAAGCCCTTTGTTTTCCAGCCCGTCCGCGACAATGTCAAAGCTCTGAACCAGAGGAACGCCTGCCTTCATCATGGTGGCTAGCTGGCGGGTAAGCATCGCTATGTCAAAGGGTGTGATCTTCTTGCTGCCGCCAAAGAGTGGTTTCGACTTTTTCTTCACCTTGCTTGGCACGATCCCTTGCTTACGAAGCTGCGCTTTCACAAGTGCAAGGTTGGTTCCGGAAACCTCACCGGTCGCCTTATTACCTTTTCGGTCTTTGCCTTCCCAAACGAACGCCTGGAGCTTTTGTGCTTTCTCTGCCATGTCTAATCCTTCGTCACGCGATTGGCTTCCTCAAGACTGGTCACACCCTGAATCACCTTCAGAAGCGCTGCCTGCCGCAAGTTACGGAAGCCCTCTGCCTGAGCCTGTTTTGCAATTTTGATGGAACTGGCCTCTTCCATAATCATGTTTGCCAGCTCGTCGGTAATCTTGACCACCTCGTAAATACCAACGCGGCCTTTGTATCCCCCATTGCATTTATCACAGCCCTTTGGGCGGTACAACGTGAAGCCTGTATCAATTTGTTCCTGTGTGAACCCCTCCGCCAAAAGCACGTCTTTGGGGATGTCTGCGGCTTGCTTGCAGCTGTTACACAACCGCCTGCCCAATCGCTGCGCGATAATCACACTTACCGAAGTGGCGATGTTGAATGAGGGAACACCCATGTTCATCATCCGCGTGAGCGTTTCGGCGGCACTGTTGGTGTGCAGTGTGGAAAGAACAAGGTGGCCGGTTTGTGCGGCCTTGATCGCGATGTTGGCGGTCTCCAGGTCCCGAATCTCACCCACCATGATTACGTCGGGGTCCTGGCGGAGGAAGGCTCGCAATGCTTCGGCGAAGCCGAGCCCGACTCGGGTGTTCACGTTTACCTGATTGATCCCTTCAAGGTTAATCTCGGCCGGGTCCTCGGCAGTTGAGATATTCCTTTCGGCAGTGTTTAGGATGTTCAGGCCGGTGTAGAGCGAAACCGTTTTACCTGAGCCAGTTGGCCCGGTTACCAGAATCATACCTTGGGGTTGTTCGAGGGCCTCAAGATAAATCTGCTTCTGGTCTTCCTCGTAACCAAGAACATCAATGCCCAGCTTGGCCTGGCTCGGATCCAGTATCCGCAATACGATCTTTTCGCCCCATAGAGTGGGTAGTGTGTTTACCCGGAAGTCGATGGCCTTGGTTTTGGACAGTTTCATTTTAATCCGTCCATCCTGAGGTACACGCCGTTCGGAAATGTCCAGCTGCGCCATGATTTTTACCCGGGCAGAAATTTTGGGCGCCAATTTGATGGAAGGCCGCGACACTTCTTTCAAAATACCGTCCGTGCGGTAGCGAACCCGATAAACCTTTTCATAAGGTTCGAAATGCACATCCGATGCGCCGCCGCGAATCGCATCCAGCAACATTTTGTTCACATACTTCACGATAGGTGCATCGTCGACATCACTGGCAGAAACAGCGTTGTCGTCTTCCTGTTCGCCGCCCTCTGTCTCTACACCCTCAAGGTCTGCATCCTCCAGATCCCCCATGGAGGTATCCTGAGATTCCAGGTATTTTTCAATGGAGTCACGGAGTTTTGCGTCGTCTACCAATACCGCATCGGTACTCAGGCCGGTGTTGAATTTGAACTCATCAAGCGCCTGGATATTGGTCGGGTCAGAAACAGCAATAAACAGCCGGTTTCCGCGCTTGTAAATAGGCAGAGCGTTGTGCTTGCGGATCAGCTTTTCGTCGACCACCTTCTCCGGAATCATTTCCGTCGCAAACGCCGAGAGATCCAATACAGAAACACCGAATTCCATGGCAGCCGAGAATGCCAGCCCGCTGCTATCCGCCAGGTTGTTCTGAACCAGATAGGTGATCAACGGTATTCGGTTTTGTGAGGCTTGAATGAATGCGTCTTTGGCAGTCGCTTCATCTAGAAGCCCGTCCTCAACGAAACGTCGTGCCAGGCCGGTGAGAGTTACTTTGCTGCTGTCAGTTGCCATAAATACGGTCAGGAGTCTGTTATAAGTTGCTGAAACGGCTTTCAGATTAATTAAAGCAGAGTTTAGATGTACATGATGGCTTTTGAAAGCACAGAGTGTTTGGCTGTTGTCTGGTGACAAAAAATGTCACTCCCTGACCACGGGCGGCGCCCGCACGTGACGATTTTGACCTGTAGCCGTTTGGGGCAGAGTATTCAACTCGCTGTTTGGAAAGAATAAAACAAAAAAAGCTGAGTTGGCACAGCATCTGCTTAGTGATTGGCAGGCCGCTCCCGCACTGGAGTGTGACTGACTATCTTTCGGAGATGAACTATGAAGGCAACACAAAAAGGTTTTACTCTTATTGAATTGATGATCGTGGTTGCGATCATCGGTATCCTGGCAGCGGTCGCCATTCCGGCGTATCAAGAATACGTGGGCACCTCTCAGGGCGGCGCGGTTGTAAAAGGTATTAACCCTTTCGTGGGTAAAGCCCAGGTTTGTACGCAGACTGGAATCGACTGCGATGGTCTCGTTACTGAGATTGGCAATACTGCAGCTTTGACTGGTCCCGCTGCTGCAGCTATCGGAGACACAATCACTCTGACTTGGGCTAATGACTTCTGTTCTTTGGAAGCCGAAGTTACTCCTGATGGTGCTGTGGCTTACGATATGTCTGCGGTGTCAGGTGACGCTGCCGACTTGGCTCAGTGTATTGAAGGCGCTGGTGGCGTTGGTAGCTAATACAGTTATCTAGCATCTCTTGCGAGCAGAGGCCCTCACCCCGGTGAGGGCTTTTTTTTGAGGTTTCACACGTGCTCTTTGTTACCCTCTCCGTAGTCTGTTTCAGTGTTGCACTTTTCGCTGCGTTGTTTCCCGTCAACGTGGACTACTACTCCCTTCAGCGTTTTGTTTTTTGCGCAGTAATTTGGCTCGCAGCCTGGATCCCTTTGATCGAAAAGCGGCGGCGGGGTGAAAGCGACAGGAAATATAGTATGCTGCTCTGGTTTGCTCCTCTGCTCGTTTCATTTTTGAGCGGAGAGCTCTATGGGGCGACCTATCGTGTCGAGCCATTGATGTTCTTTTTCTTCTTTTTCGCAACTATTGTTTTTGGGAGCCGCCTCGCACAATCTGATTGCTTTGAATTGACAGTTGCAAGGTTCTTGAGTGTTGCAGCGCTGTCCAGTTTCGTTTACGCGCTGGTTGCGCTGATGAATTATTCATTCGCGTTGTTAGAGGGTCTCGAAAACTTTGATTTTGCGTTGGCTTGGGGAGTGCCAAATAAAAGATATTGGAGTCACTTGGCAACTTGGGTTATTCCTTTGCTTGCTGCTGCCCAGAAAAAGAGCAGCTTGGCTTCATTTACTTCGATAAAGGTGCTGATTTTCATTTCAGGGGGCGCATGGTGGTGGATACTGTTTTCAACATCCGCCCGTGGAGCCGCGATTGGATTGATTGTGGGCGCACTGGTCGGAGTGTTTATATTTCGTAAGAGTTCTTTGGAGTGGGGGCGATGCTTTGCTTTGCAATTGCTCACGGGGCTTGCTTCATGGGTTTTACTGACCCTGTTTATTCCCGATTTGTTGTACGGGAGCTCAAGCTCTCTCGGACTAAAATCCGGCACCTCTGGGCGTATTCCTTTATGGGACGAAGCCTGGCAAATGAGTTTGCTTCGTTTCCCCGTCGGTCTTGGCCCCCAGTCGTGGCTGACCCATCCGCCCATTACCGATGCATATGCTAACGGCAAGCAGTTTGGGCATCCGCATAACATGTATTTGTTGTGGGCGGCAGAGTACGGCTGGATTCTAATTTGTACAATGGTTTTAGCTGCGCTTGGAGCGGCCAGGAAGCTAAGGGCACGGCGGCTTGAATATTTGGTCGCAAAGCGTGACGCCACTCTGATAAATGGGATCGTGGTGTCAACCGTTGCAGCGTGTGTGCATGCAAGTGTTTCGGCAGTTTTTATGGCGCCAGCTTCCCTGCTTATCGGTTTCTTGGTTTTAACAACGCTATTTGCGTGGCTCCAGATTCCTGATGCTCGAAACTCCAGAATTCCGCAGCAATACAGATGGGAACAACGGTTTCTAAGGACTGTTGCCATGCTTTCAATTCTGCTTGGTGTTCTCTGGTTTGGTGAGATCTATAGATACTACCAAGGCAACCTTGTGGATAGGAGTGTTTATAAGGGGCAGGGCATGATGCTGTACACGCCGCGCTTTTGGTCACATGGTGACTATCCGCGGCAGTTTAAAAAGAGCTCTGGCCTATAACTGATTGTAATTCAGGTTTTTTTATTTTGGGCACGAACCTTGCTTTAAATTCTTTAACAATGATTAAGCAAGGTGGTATCTGCAAATGCACAAGCAATATGGTTTCACGCTCATTGAGTTAATGATCGTTGTAGCGATAATCGGGATATTGGCAGCCGTGGCAATACCTGCTTATCAATCCTACGTCGCGAGCGCTCAAGGAAGCGCCGTAATGAAGTCAGCGACGCCTTTTGTAATCAAGCTGCAGGTTTGTGCCCAAACTGGAAACGGTTGCCAACAACTCAATGATGCTATTTCAGCTGATTCAGATCTAAGTATCGCTCCAAATGCGGCTCGGGGTGCTACTTCTGTTCTTTCGGTCGCAAACCAAGGATGCACCCTTGAGGCAACTGTATCCGATGCAGGAACCGTCTCCTATGCGATCACGGGGATCCCGCCTTTGTCAGATGAACAATGTGAGGTTGGTGCTGGTTTGGGGTCGTAGCTTCAGAAAAGTGAAGCTGGCTTCAAACCTCCACCTCCTCAAACAATTCCGGCACCTCAACATCCCAGCCAAACTTGTCCCGAATCCGTTTGCGCATAACGTCACTCGCGACGAGCTCCCCGTGAGTGACATAAACCTTTTCGGGTTTCAACGAGCTTTGCCCCAGCCACGCCAGAATCTCGTTGTAGTCACCATGTGCGGAGAGAGAATCCAGGTTATGAATCTCCGCCTTCACAGGCCAGTACTCACCGTGGATCTTCACTGATTCCGCACCGTTCACCAGTGCATCACCGCGGGTGCCAGGCGCCTGGAAACCAGCGAACACTACGCTGTTGCGGGGATTTGGGAGTAGCGTTTTCAGGTGGTGTAGGACCCGTCCACCACTGGCCATTCCGCTGGCGGAAATAATCACACATGGGTAGCGCACCGCGTCCAGCTCTATGGACTCTTCCACCGTGCGTACAAACTCGGTTTTCTCATCCATCAGTTCGCACTGAGCGGCATTCAATTTGTGCTCTTTGTGGTGCTTGCAGAAGATCTCTGTGGCCTTGATGGCCATCGGGCTGTTCAGGAAAACCGGCAGTTTGGGTATCTTCCCGTCCCCCATAATCTTGTGAATCACATACAGCAGCATTTGCGCACGGCCCACTGCAAAGGCCGGTAAAAGCACGATACCGCCGCGCCCCGCCGTGCGGGTAATGATTTCAGCCAGCTCTGCTTCCGGATCTGTCTCGCCGTGGGCCCGATCCCCATAGGTTGATTCACAGATCAGCACATCGGCCTTCTGCAGCGGCTCCGGCGGGCGCATTATGATGTCGTTCTGACGCCCAACGTCACCACTGAATACAACCGTTCTGTCTGCCCCTTGATGATGAACGTGAACGCAGGACGAACCCAGAATATGCCCCGCCGGGGTAAAGGTTACCTGGAACCCCTTTACCGGCTCGAACGCCTCATGGTAGTGGAGGGACTCGAAATGCTTGAGGGCTTCCCAGGCGTCTTTCTCGGTGAACAGCGGTTCCGGTTTTTCGTGCTTGGAGAATTTCTTGCGAAACGCGTATTTCGCATCCTCCTCCTGTAAAAAACCGGCATCCGGCAACAGAACCTTGCAAAGTTCGTGGGTGGCTTTGGTGCAATAAACCTTGCCCTTGAAGCCGTTTTTTACCAGGGCTGGCAGGTAGCCGGAGTGGTCAATATGGGCATGGGTGAGCACCACCGCATCAATAGTGGAGGGATCCACGGGAAACTTCGCCCAGTTGCGCCGGCGCAGGGTCTTTACGCCCTGGTACATGCCACAATCCACCAGCACCCGATGCTTCTCATCTGAAAGCAGGTAGCGGGAGCCCGTGACTGTTCCTGTGCCGCCAAGGAAGCGAAGTTTCATAGAGCCATCCTTCTCGATCTTTATGGAGGGAGTGTTACTATTGCCTATGATAGTTCATAACGTTTTGATCTGAAGCAGGAAGCGAATCACATGCATTACAGCTCCATCCTTCCGGACGTGATAAAAGTGGCCGATGCGGCCAGTGAGAAAGTGCTGCACATTTACCAGTCTGACTTCAAGGTGAGCTACAAGGCCGACGCTTCTCCAATTACCGCTGCAGACACCGCTGCCCACGATATCATTACCCATGGGCTTCGAAGCATCAGCCGGGATATCCCGATCCTTTCGGAAGAGGGCAGCGATATCCCCTGGGAAGAGCGCAAACACTGGCGCCGCTTTTGGCTGGTGGATCCCGTCGACGGCACAAAGGATTTCACCCAGCGCACCGGCGAGTTCACGGTAAATATCGCCATGATCGAAGATGGCCAGCCAGTGATGGGGGTTGTCATCGCGCCTGCCCTGAAAGAAGCTTTTTGGGGAATTGTGGGAGAAGGGGCCCACATGCGGGACCGTACCGGCAGGGTTCATCACATTCGAGTGGCCGAGCCAAAACCCCTGAAGCGGGTTGTTGCCAGCAAAAACCACTTGAATGAAGAAACCCGGGCATTCATCGAGGCATTGGGTGACCATGAGCTGGTGCAGGCGGGTAGCTCCCTCAAATTATGCCGTATCGCCGAGGGGCATGCGGATATCTACCCACGGCTGGGTCCTACCTCTGAGTGGGATACCGGTGCTGCCCAGGCCGTATTGATGGCTGCCGGCGGCAAAGTGCAGACGCTGGATGGGGAACCCCTCAAATATGGTAAACAAAATGTGTTAAATCCGTATTTCGTTGCATCGGGAAGCTGGTACAGTCCCCGGCCATGACCTGGTACGCTCTTCAACACAAGCCCGCTCAGGGCGACCGCGCTCTTCAGCACCTTCAGAACCAAGACATCGCCTGCTTTTACCCAAAAATCAGTGTGGAGAAAATCAAGGGCGGAAAGCGCTCGAAGAAACTGGAACCGTTATTCCCTGGCTATCTGTTCGTAAACCTTGAGCAGACGGATCCAATGTGGTCGAAGCTTCGTTCCACCCGTGGTGTGTTGAGAATCGTCGGCTTCGCCAACAAACCCGCACCCATAAGCGATGCTGTGATCCAGCATATCAAAGATAGCCTCGACTCGGTGGCAGAGCAGGGCGGCATCAAGCCGGGCCAGGCCGTACAGCTGAGCGAGGGGCCTTTCGAGGGCATCAATGCCATTTTTCAGGCCTATGACGGCGAAGAGCGGGCAATTGTGCTTGTCAGCTTTATGCAGAAGCAACAGAGTATCAGAGTCCCGGTATCTGCTATAAAGAAGTAACTGTCGTGGCCTTTGCCCAGGGGAAAATATTGGGTATTCGGTTCCGGCGCCGAGTAGAGACATCCTTGGCTTAAAGCATCAATAGAGGAGCGCAGATGGAAGAGATGCCGCGAGAGCGTCGATCAGAGGCAGATGACGAAGTTAGTCTTGTGGATCTGACCTTTATGTTTCTGAAGCATCGGAGAACCTTCTATCTAGTATTTTTCTCTGCGCTGGTTTTTGGTGTCATTTACGCTTTTTTCGTGCCTCACAAGTACGAATACGTCACTCTCGTTGGGCTTGCAGAGAAGGAGCCCGGTACCTTTATCGAAAAGCCGGGTACTGTTATTGCAACTCTGGAGAATCGTTGGCTTCCTGAATATCAGGCATTATATCAAGCAAGCCATAATCAATCCTTGCCGTTCGATATCCACTTCGTCAACCCCGAGAGTACCGCTTTGATTCGAATGTCTTCAGAAGCCTCAGTTGAGCAGAGTGAAGAGGTGAGGCGGGCGCACGCTCATTTGGTCAATGAGTTAGAGCAGAGTCAGTCAGCCGAAGTGTCGGTTGTGAAGGGGGCTCTTGAGAGCCAGATAGAGTCTCTGTCTCAGACGGTCGGCATGTTGGAGAGTTACAACGACGCCGGCGAGGCTATAGCAGGAACCGTAGAAAAGCGCTTGTCACTGGAAGCGACCCTGGAGTCAATTCAGCCAATGGAAGTTCTTGCTGAAAGCCGACAAAGCTCGGAGCCTATCGGTCCGGCGCGAACCCTGATCGTTGTTTTGGCAGGCATGCTCGGATTGATGGGAGGCGTTTTTTCGGCGTTCTTTATGGAGTTTGCCCGCGTTGTGAGGGCCAGGGTGAGCGAAAGCTAGTCGATTTCCCTGCATTTGTGATCCTTTAACAATTCTTTACTGCGGTAAGCCTCTGAAACCGCACCTGTCAGACTTTTTGTCACTTGCTTGTCACAGGCGATGCCGTAAAATCGTCACGCTTCTGAAACAGAACATTCATCTACCGACAAGGAAATAGTTGGGATTCAGTTGTTCCCTTCCTTTTGCCTGTTTCCTGTCGATTTTCAGATTATTCATATTTATGACCTTAAAACACTGGGCCCTGGTCGGTGGGGCGGTAGCGTGCTTAAGCAGCCCCCTCCTTTGGGCGGCGCCCTGGCTTGAGCCGGGGGATTCACGGGCCAGGTTCGCGGCTCAAAAGTTGGCAGACCGTGGCCATATGGACCGTACTGTGAGCACCTGGCCGCTGATGTGGAGTGCAGTTCACAGTGGTTTGCAGCCCAGTGTGAGTGCGGATCATTCGTCCGTAGGCGCTGCCGCGGCCTACCTGCTTTTCGAGCAGGAACAGCAGGCGCAGCCGGGGTTTCGCGGTGAGTACAGTCTGTATGGCAGCAGCGAGATTCCGGGTATTCGTGGGTTTGATCAGAAAACTCTTGCGAAGGTTGGAACGGCAATCGATCTTCAGTGGCAGGGCGAAGTCTGGGCCCTAGGGCTCCACCCCGGCTATGCCCATGATCCAGATGATGATGAAGAACTGCGCCTGGATGGCTCCTATCTTGCAGCAGCAGCCGGCAACTGGGTGTTCGGTGTGGGTGCTATTGACCGTTGGTGGGGGCCCGGTTGGCAGTCTAGCCTGATTCTCTCGAATAACGCCCGCCCGATGCCGGCGCTCTGGATCAACCGCAACAATACCCACGCCTTCGAAACCCCTTGGTTGAGCTGGATCGGTCCCTGGCAGTTTACAGCGCTAGCCGGACAGTACGAGAGCGATCGCGCGGTACCGGATGCCAAACTCATTGGTATGCGCTTTACCTTCCGCCCCGTCGATGGCCTGGATATTGGCCTTTCCCGTGCGATTATGTTCGGTGGGGAAGGGCGGCCGGAAGGGGCGTCCACTATCTGGAATGCCCTGATCGGCCGGGATAATGGACAGCTTGAGGAAAACGATCCGGGCAACCAACTTGCCAGCATTGATGCGCGATACGGTTTCTCTTTTGGCCAGCAAACAATGGGCATTTACGGCCAAATGATGGGGGAAGACGAAGCCGGTGCCTTTCCGGCCAGGAAGTCCTGGCTTTTCGGGGCAGATTGGACCACCCAGCTATTCGAAGCCGACCAGCAATGGTTTGTTGAGTACACGAATACCCTGGCTGACGACTTCCTGGGTGACGCCATTCCCAATATTACGTATGAGCACTCCCGTTACCGTTCCGGCTACCGCTACTACGGTCGCAGTATGGCTACCAGTTTTGATGGCGACTCAGAGGCCGTCACCCTCGGGGCTTTCAATTTCTTTGACAATGGTACTAACCTCAGCGCCAAAGTGAGTTTTGCACGTCTTAATAAAGAGGGTGCAATTGGAACAGTGGTGCCGAACGACCAAATATTTTATACCGTGCCCGATGTTGATCAGAACGTAACCATCCTTGATGTAGGGTATGGAGCCAGATTGTTTGGAGGATGGCTGGACCTGAATCTCCAAGCCACCGATAAGAAAATTAAGTACTTGGGTGGCGAAAAAGACCAGTGGTCTTTCGGTGCCGCCTGGACATACCGTTTTTAAACTGATCGAACCAAAACGTCGGATCTCTAATTGTGAAGCTTAAGAATCTCTTGCTACCCCTGGCCATTCTGCTCCCCGTGGCAGCCACCGCCCAGTCCATCAGTCAATCCCAGATCGAGCAATTCCAGAGCCTGCCCAGAGCCCAGCAGGAAGCCCTGGCTAGCCAGTACGGTGTTGATCTGGAAGACTTCCAATCCTCTGGGCAACGCAATCAGCGACCACGAGACGTTCAGGTAGTTGAGCCGGCTGAAAGTATTTCGGACGAAGAGAGAGGGCAGGCCCGCGGTGAAAAGGAGGAAGAAGAGAAAGAGCAGCAAGCCGCCGATAAAAACGGTGGTCTGAAGCCCTTCGGCTATGAGCTCTTTCGGGGCAGCCCAACCACCTTCGCTCCGGTAACCGAAATCCCCATTCCCTCCGAGTACACCCTTGGGCCCGGGGACGTATTACGCATCCAGCTCTGGGGCAAGGAAAACCAGAATCTGGAACTGCCCATCGGCCGCGATGGCACCATCAGTTTTCCTCAATCCGGCCCAATGAGCGTCGCGGGATTGAGCTTTGATGAAGCCAGGCAGCAGATCCGCAAACAGGTATCAGAGCAATATATTGGCGTTCAGGCCAGCGTTTCCCTGGGTGAATTGCGAAGCATGCGCGTGTTCGTTCTCGGTGAAGCACGCAACCCCGGTTCATATTCAGTCAGTTCGCTCTCTACGATTACCAACGCTTTGTATGTCTCCGGTGGCATAAAACAAACGGGCTCGTTGCGAAACCTCCAGCACAAGCGAGACGGGAAGCTGGTAGGCACCCTGGATCTATACGATCTCCTGCTCAAGGGAGACAGCTCAAACGATAACCGTCTCCAGCCGGGCGACGTGATTTTTATTCCATCTGTAGGCAGGCGTGCGGGCATTGAGGGCGAGGTCTACCGCCCTGCGCTCTATGAACTGGAAAATGAGAACACCCTCGAGGACCTGGTTAGTATGGCCGGTGGCCTCACCCCTCAGGCGTACCCTCAGCGCATCAATATTGAACGCACCAACGAGGACTACCTTAGAATCATTGCCGAGGCGGATTACACTGCGGCAAAAGGAAAGAGTGCGCGAATTCAGGCGGGTGATAGAGTAACTATTCCGTCAATCTCGGATATCACAGGTCAGTATGTAGAGATCGCCGGCGCGGCCACGCGGCCCGGTCGATTTGCCTGGATGCCGGGCATGCGGGTGAGTTCGTTGATTCGAAACCTGGATGCAGACCTTACGCCCTTCGCAGACAAGCGCTATGCGGCTATCGTTCGCACAGACAAACAGACTGACTCTATTTCAGTGCTGAACCTCAGGCTGAGAAAGGCCATTCAGAATCCCGGCGGCGAGTTCGATTTCCTGCTTAAGGAAAAGGACAAGCTGTTGATCTTCTCTGACGCAGGAAAGGTGGAGCGCAAAAATGAGCCAACTGAGCAGAATGGCGAAATTGAAGGTGAGCAAAAACGGGACTTCACACGAGAAAAGCTCTTCGAACCGGTACTTCGTCGACTGAAAAGCCAGGCAACACCGTCTGCTCCACAGAGAACCATTCAGATTAGCGGGCCAGTTAGATACCCCGGTGAATACCCCATGCCCGCCTCCAGGCAACTCGCGGATGCCATTTTTGTAGCTGGTGGGTTGAAAGATTCAGCGTCACTTTTCAATGCGGAAATTGCCCGATACACGACTGATGATAACGGCATTGGGAAGACGAAAATTCTCAATGTCAACCTGGCTGACGCCATGGCAGGCAATGGCAACCTGGCGCTACAAAGTAGAGACAGGATACTGATTAAATCCATCCCGGAATTTGCGAAGACAAGCACCATCAAGCTACAGGGCGAAGTACGTTATCCGGGCGTGTACACTTTCCGGGACGGAGAAACCCTTAAGGAAGTTATTGAGCGAGCAGGTGGACTGACTGATAACGCGTTTCCGAGAGGCGCGGTCTTTACCCGAGAAAAGTTACGCCGCCTTGAAGCTCAGCGCCTTCGCGAAGCGGAAGAGCGCCTGCAGGGGGACCTGCTCGGAGTCCAGCTTGAGGGCGATGGACTGGCGGGAGAGAGTGCGGATCGAGCGCAACAGGTTGAGGATCTGCTTGAGGATGTCCAAAGCAGTCGTCCGGTCGGTCGAATGGTGGTTAATCTCGAAGCAGTCGTGAATAACGAAGACTACCAGGCGATCCGCCTTCAGGACGGCGATACGCTGACTGTTCCAACCATTCCTCAGTCCGTTACCGTGTTTGGCGAAGTTCAATTCCCAACGAGCCACTTGCATCAGGCGGGCTTAACGGTCGATGACTACCTCGAACGTTCCGGTGGGTCAACACGTCAGGCTGATGAAAGCAGGGTTTACATTGTAAAAGCGGATGGCTCCGTAATGCTGCCCGAACGAAGCCGCTGGTTTGGCAGTCGCAGCCAACAAATGGAGCCGGGAGACACGATCATCATGCCAATCGATGTTGACCGGCTGAACCAGCTCGAGTTGTGGTCTAACGTGAGCCAGATCGTCTACCAAATGGCTCTCGGTGCTGCCGCTGTGGGGAATTTGTAATGAGTAAGCATGAGCTGCGAGTTCAGCCTGCAATAGAAAAGCCTTACCGTCAGGATGATGAAATAGACCTTCGAGAGCTATTTGAGACCTTCTGGCGCGGCAAGTGGTTGATCATGGCCATCACTGTTGTCTTCGCTGCAGGCGGCGTTGCATACGCGCTTTATAAGCCAAACGTCTATCAAGCCAATGTACTCCTGGCCCCAGCAAACGAAGAGGGTGGCTTACAGGGCCTCAGTGGGCAACTCGGTGGCTTGGCCAGCTTGGCCGGCATTAGCATTGGTGGTGAAAGATCCAATCAGACCGTCATAGCAAAGGAAGTCCTTCAGTCCCGCGCTTTTCTGGCTGACTTTATCCGTCGCCACAACCTTGAAGTGCCACTTATGGGTACCGAAGCCTGGAATGATAAGAGCCAAACGTGGGTATACAACTTGGAAATCTACAACCCCGAGACAGGTGAATGGCTATTGGATGAAGGCGGCAAGAGCTACAAGCCGACGGATTGGGACTTGGTGAAAACATTTAAGGAAAAGAGCCTTAACGTCAGCGAAAACAAAGACAACGGTATGATCACTATAAGCGTGAAAAGCCTGTCACCTTCCGCTGCGCAGCAGTGGGCCCAATGGCTGGTCAAAGATATCAACGAGCATATGCGCAAGCAGGATGTCACCAAAGCCACTGCCCGAATCAACTATCTTGAAGAAAAACTGAACGACACCAACGTCGCTGGCATGCAGCAAGTGTTTTACCAACTCATTGAAAATGAAACCCGCACTGTGATGCTGGCCAATGCCCAGCAAGAATACGTGTTCGAGACTGTAGACCCGGCGGTTGTGCCTCAAGAAAAAAGTGAACCTAAAAGAGCATTAACGGTTGTCTTGGCAACCATTCTGGGCCTCATGCTTTCGATTATAATTGTGTTCATTAGGCTCGTACTCTTCACGAGTAACAAATCCAGCAATCCATAGAAGACACTTGGCGAAAATCTAATGTTAGAAAACTCTACTATCCTCGTAACCGGTGGCACTGGGTCGTTCGGCCATAAATTCATTCCCATGACACTGGAAAAATACAATCCCAAGAAAATCATTGTGTTTTCTCGGGACGAAATGAAGCAGTGGGAAATGGCCAAGCTGTTTCAAGGCGACGACCGCCTTCGTTTCTTTATAGGCGATGTACGAGACAGGGATCGACTATATCGGGCACTTGATGGCGTTGACTATGTTGTGCACGCAGCTGCCACGAAGATCGTACCTACCGCTGAGTACAATCCTTTTGAATGTGTAAAAACAAACATTCACGGAGCCATGAATCTGATAGATGCTGCGATTGATAAAGGCGTTAAGGGCGTCGTCGCGCTCTCAACCGATAAAGCCAGCAGTCCTATCAATCTCTACGGTGCCACCAAGTTGGCCTCTGACAAGCTTTTTGTGGCCGGCAACTCATATTCGGGTGGCCATGAGACCAAATTTTCTGTGGTCCGGTACGGTAACGTAATGGGGTCTCGCGGCTCGGTCATACCCTTTTTCATGTCGATCAAAGAAAAAGGCGTGTTGCCCATAACCGACCCGCGCATGACACGTTTTATGATCAGTCTGGAGCAAGGCGTAGAGTTGGTCTGGCATGCATTCGAAGACATGGTGGGTGGCGAGATTTATGTCAAGAAGATCCCGTCAATGAAAGTAACGGACCTCGCGCAAGTGGTTGCCCCGGATGCAAAGCAGGAAGTGGTTGGGATTCGGCCGGGTGAAAAACTGCATGAACAGATGATTGGCGCAGAAGACTCCTATTTCACCTACGAATATCCAGAGCACTTCAAAATTTTGCCCAATATTAACGATTGGGGAACATGCGAAAGCCGAATCAAGGACGGTAAGAAGGTGCCGGAGGGCTTTGTCTATTCAAGTGACAATAATTCGGAATGGATGACTGACAAAGAACTTCAGGCGTGGATTGATCGTCACAACAACGAAATTGGAAAGATCTGAGAATGATTCCCTACGGCAAGCAAGAAATCTCTCAGGCCGACATTGACTCTGTGCTTGAAGTGCTCCAGTCGGACTTTCTGACTCAAGGCCCCAAGGTGCCGGAGTTTGAATCAAAGGTAGCTGAACATGTTGGTGCCAAGCATGCGTTGGCCGTGAACAGTGCAACCTCGGCCTTACACATTGCTTGTATGAGTCTGGGGTTGGGGCCGGGTGATTGGCTGTGGACGTCGCCTATTACGTTTGTAGCTTCGGCAAACTGCGGACTCTACTGCGGTGCTAAGGTCGATTTTGTTGATATTGACCCCAAAACATACAACATGTGCCCGAAAGCACTGGCTGCTAAGCTGGAGCAGGCGGAGAAGTCCGCATGCCTGCCCAAAATTGTGGTTGCAGTTCACCTTTGTGGTCAGCCGTGTGACATGGCAGAAGTGCACCGATTAAGCAAAAAATATGGGTTTCGGGTTATCGAGGATGCCTCACACGCCATTGGCGGAAAGTATAGGGGGGAGTTCATCGGCAACAGTCGCTACAGCGACATTACGGTTTTCAGTTTTCACCCAGTAAAGATCATTACTACCGCGGAAGGTGGTATGGCCCTTACCAATGATGAAAATCTGGCCAGCCGTATGAATTTACTGCGTAGCCATGGAATTACCCGGGATCCTCGCCTAATGACTCGCGAAGCTGACGGGCCATGGTATTACCAGCAAATCGACCTGGGTTTTAATTATCGAATGACGGAGCTTCAGGCAGCTTTGGGTGTAAGCCAGATGAATCGCTTGGATGCTTTCGTAGCTCGCCGTCATGAGCTAGCCGGTCGTTATAATGAAATCTTGGCGAGGTTGCCGGTGACTACGCCATGGCAGCACCCAGATAGCTACTCAGGTTTGCACCTGTACGTCATCCGTTTGAGTCTCAATGAAGTTGATAAATCCCATCGGGAGGTATTCGAATCCCTCCGGGAGCAAGGAATTGGAGTGAACTTGCATTATATCCCGGTTCATACGCAGCCCTATTATGAGTCCATGGGTTTCAATGCAAGTGATTTTCCTGAGGCGATGGCTTATTACCGCGAAGCAATCAGCCTGCCCATGTTTCATGGGATGACGTACGAGCAACAGGACCAGGTTTCGAGCGCGTTGGAGTTTTCGCTGGTATGAAGGTTCGGCTCTTGTTGCAGGCAAGGACAAATTCGTCTCGCCTGCCGGCCAAGGTTTTACTGCCAGTGGGCGGTGTGCCCTTGGTCGTGCTTGCAGCCCGTCGGGCTGGCAATACCGGCCATCCAGTTACGGTTGTAACCTCTCGGGAACCTTCGGATGATCTGTTATGTGAAGTCCTTGCCAAGTGGCGCATCAGCTTTTTCAGAGGGGAGTTGGAGGATACCCTCAAGCGCTTCGTGGATGCGCTTGAGGGGGTCTCAGACGAATATGCCGTTGTTCGGCTGACCGGCGATAATGTCTTTCCGGATGGGGCATTCATTGATGAAATGCTCAAGGAATTCGAAAAAAGAGAAGTCGCATATCTTGGCTGCGTTGGAGGTTCATCGGGGCTGCCCTACGGCGTCAGTGCTGAAATAACGCGCGCCGGACATCTCAGGGAAGCTCAGAACGAAACAGAATCGCCGTTTGATCGCGAGCATGTTACCCCTTGGATAATAGGCAAATATGGCGGAAGCAGATTCGAACACTACCAATCCCTGCGTATGGAACACTATCGCTGTACCGTAGATACATTGGATGATTACTTAACCGTTGCAAAGTTGTTTGAAGGCTCCGATAAACCTGAAAATATGCCGATGGGAGTTTTGCTGGAAGCATTGAAAGCTGAATGCACAGACGTGGCAGTTACAGCTCCAGCAAACAGAATGGTTTTGGGAACGGCTCAGTTTGGATTGGACTACGGTATTGCGAACAGGGCTGGGCGCCCTCAACAGAAACTTGTGAACGACCTGGTACGAACCGCTATTAAAAATGGTGTTCAGCACCTGGATACCGCGAGAGCCTATGGCGACAGTGAAAAGGTGCTGGGCAAAGCGTTGGCTGAGGGCTGGTCTTCCAGGACAACCGTTATTACAAAGCTGTCACCTTTAGATGACTGCCCTCCTGAGGCACAGCCCGAAGTGGTGGAAGCCTTTGTAGAACGAAGTGTATATCAATCCTGTCGATTGCTCGGTGTCTCCAAGCTCAACGCTTTAATGCTTCACAGGGCGGACCACTTAACTGCTTGGAACGGGGGGGTCTGGCACGCACTTGCCCAACTCAAAAAAAAGGGCGTTATTGGTGAGCTCGGCGTGTCGGTACAGTCCCCGAAGGAAGCATTGACCGCTTTGTCTTTTGATTCCGTTTCGATCCTCCAGATACCTTTCAACATACTTGATTACCGCTGGGATTCGGTCATTGAAAAAATTTTGGATGAGCGAAAGCATCGTTGCCTCACTATTCACGTCCGAAGTGCTTTACTGCAGGGGTTGTTGACTACCAATCATTTAAACCTTTGGAAGAGAGCTAAATGTCCCAATGCCGGCCAGGTATTGGAATGGCTTCGTGAACAGGCAAATAACAACTGCGGAGGTGATGTGGTTGAACTCTGTTTGCGCTTTGCGCTCTCTCAAGACTGGATTGATGGCGTTGTGCTGGGCTTGGATACTAAGGAACAGCTCCTTTACAACCTCAAGGTAATGAGCGTCGAGCCGTGGTCACGAGATCAGCTACTGAAGATCGTTGAAGATCGCCCTCAGGTCCCGAGAGAAACGCTTGACCCCGCAACCTGGACGAAGCCCGATGCCTGACCTAAAGCAAAGATTTTCACTTTACGGCAAAAGCGTTCTAGTAACAGGGGCCACTGGATATCTTGGTAGGGCGATGGTTTTTGGTCTGGCGGAGTTGGGGGCTAAAGTACTGGTGAACGGCAGAAATCGCCCTCGTGTCGAACAGTTTGTGGAAGAGTTGTGCGAGGCAAAACTAGCCGCCCAGCCTGCTGTCTTCGACGTAAATGATGAACAAGCTGTACGTCACTGGTTTGCCCAATTTGGTAACACGCCATTACACGGCTTGGTGAACAATGCTTATGCTGGTGGGGCAGGTTCAATAGAGACTGCGACGGATAATGATTACCGCAATAGCTATGAAGTCTCGTTGGTATCAGCGAACAGGTTGCTACGCGAAGCACTTCCTAATTTGCGATTGGCTGTTAAGAGCGGTGGCGGAGCTTCTGTAGTAAATATTGGTTCGATGTATGGAATGGTGAGCCCTGATCAAAGATTATACCCGGGCAAGAACGCGGCCAATCCGCCGTTTTATGGTGCCGCAAAAGCCGCACTCATCCAGTGGACTCGGTATGCGGCCTGTGAGTTTGGCATAGAAGGAATACGAGTCAATGCGGTCTCCCCCGGGCCATTCCCTTCAACTGCTGTGCAGGCGACCAATCCGGATTTCGTAAAGACTTTGGCTGGCAAAGTACCTTTGGGACGAATTGGCCAGACAGAGGAAATTCAGGGGCCGCTGTCGTTCCTGATTTCGGATGCGTCCACCTTTGTGAACGGCTCCAACCTGGTTGTTGATGGGGGATGGACGTGCTGGTAGCGTTTCGCGTTGATGCTTCGGAGCATATAGGAACGGGCCACGTTATTCGTTGTCTCACGCTAGCTGATGAACTGACCTGTCAGGGTCACCAATGCGTGTTTATCTGTCGTAAACATCAAGGGCACCTGACTGATTTAATCGCAGGTAAAGGATACCAGCTGTTCATTCTGCCGGCTCCTGAAACTATGGAATTCAACTCATCAGCCTATTTAAACGATTCTTATGGCGATTGGTTGGGTGTGCCTTGGCAACAAGATGCAAAAGAGACACGTGAAGCTCTGGCGCTAATAGATGCAGACTGGTTGGTGGTGGATCACTACGCCCTTGATGCCCGCTGGGAACAGCAGGTTGCAATGGTGGTAGATCAAATTATGGTTATTGATGACCTGGCTAACAGGCAGCACGAATGTGCCCTGTTGTTGGATCAGAATCTGGGGCGGGTTGCCTCAGATTATGATTGGCTTGTGCCGAAGGATTGCTTGCGATTGATAGGCCCCGACTTCTCGCTGCTGCGGCCGGAGTTCGCACTACGTCGCGAATTCAGCCTAAAGCGGCGTGAGCAGCCGGAGCTGAAGCGAGTTCTGATCTCCCTGGGTGGTGTGGATCGAACCAATGTGACGGG